>DATHNI010000036.1:0-43296 GCA_035486135.1 Acetobacteraceae bacterium | reverse complement strand
GACTTGCTGAAGGAACTTGGCTTTGCTGTTCAGGCGTTCTCGTCGGCTGAAGAGTTTCTCGCCTCCGATTACGTCGCCCGGACCCGATGTCTGATTCTCGACATCGCCATGCCGGGCATGTCCGGTCCCGATCTGCAACTGGAACTCACGCAGCGTGGTCAGGATATTCCAGTCGTCTTTATCACTGCTCACGGAGATGAGAGTATCCGTCCGCGTCTCCTGGAGCAGGGGGCGGCGGAATGCTTGTTCAAGCCATTCAGCGATACGGCTCTGCTTGCGGCACTCAACACCGCGCTGCACGGCGGCTGAGCAACTCAGCCAGCCGCTTGCCTCGTAGAGGTGCACATGTGCTTAAATGACCATCGTTGACTGTAAGTCGGGGGGGCATTGCCAATGTCACCTGCTGCACCGGTGGTATATGTCGTCGACGACGATATATCAGTGCGTGAATCGCTGGAACTCATGATTGTCAGCGCGGGCTGGCAGCCGCAGACTTTCGCGTCCGCTCAGGAATTCCTGTCCTGCCCACGCATCTTTGCCCCGAGCTGCCTGATCCTGGATGTCAATCTGCCCGATCTCAACGGCCTCGATCTGCAAAAGCGCATTGCCGTCGATCACACTGACATGCCGATCATCTTCCTCACGGGTTATGGCGATGTGCCGATGACAGTGCGGGCGATGAAAGCCGGCGCAGTCGAGTTCCTGACGAAGCCATTCCACGACGATGTCATGTTGAGCGCCATCCAGCAGGCCATCGAGCGCAGCGCGGCTTTCCTGCACGACGCGACGGAGCTGCACGAGCTGCAAAATCGTTATGCGTCGCTCAGCTCACGTGAACGGGAGGTAATGGCGTTGGTGGTCTCCGGCCTGTTGAACAAGCAGGTCGGTGGGCAACTCGGCATCAGCGAGATCACTGTGAAGGCGCACCGCGGCCAGGTCATGCGAAAGATGCAGGCTAGCTCTTTCGCCGATCTGGTGCACATGAGCGCGAAACTGTGTTCGACGCCGACGTCACGGGGTTGACGCTCTATCGCCCCCTCCAGGCTGACCTGGCGGCTTGGTTTGGCATTGGATCGTTCAGCGCAAAGTTGTCGGCCGGCTGACGGATATTCGCGCGCCCGGACGAAATATAAATATGCGGTGACCAATTGATTGGGGCGCTGTGTCGGTGCAGCGCCGAATGGCGCCAGCAGCGCCTTACTCCGTCATCACCTCCCCGGAACCACCGAACTCAGCGGGAAAATCCTTAAGCTTCGGCAACCCATCGCGCATCGGCAAGACTGTCTCGGCATAGTTCACGTGCACCTGTGGCGTGAAGACCAGGTCGGGGATGGTGGCAGCAAATACGTCGATCATCTTCAGCGTCGGATGCAGAGTCATCAGGTGTCCACCGCAAACCCGGCAATATTGCCGATGGCTCAGCTCGGTCTTGTGGTAGGTGGCGACATGCTCTGTGCCCCGGGTCACCTGCACGGCCTCAGGCGACCATAGCGTGAAGGCGTTGACCGGACCACCGGACCACGAGCGGCAGGAACGGCAATGGCAATAGCCCATGGCGTTGGGTTGTCCGTTCACATGGATCTCGACGGCACCGCAAAAACATGTACCGGAATAAGAACCACTCATTGCGTGCCTCCCCACGGATTCAAAGCGAACGATGACGACTGTGATGGTGCAAGGCAAGCAATTTCGTGCCGCCGAATACCCCCCAAATGTGCGCAGATATGATGGTCTTCACAATTCGGTGTGCTGTCCAAAAGCAGGCGCAGTGCAAAGAAAATCCCGTGTTTGCCGCCAGTCTTCGATTTACCGGGCTTCATACATTCCGCTAGGATCGCACTACCGCGACAGCAGCGGTGTGGATCGCGGCAGATCAGCCGGTCCCGGGCGCGGTTCAAGAGACCGGCCATGCCGCGATTGGAATCAGGGAGCGCAAAAATGTCCGATACCATTCGCTTGCATCCCGCCATTGACCAGGGTGTCCCGTCGGGCAGCCCGGGCTTCAATGGCGGCACGCTGGTGTGCAAATGCACCGACCGGCCGGTGAAAGTCACCATCTCGGGCAACGTGGCATACGACCATGCCTGCGGCTGCACCAAGTGCTGGAAGCCGTCGGGGGCGATGTTCTCCGTGGTTGCCGTCGTGCCGCGCGCCAACCTGTCGGTGACAGAGAACGGGGACAAGCTCGCGATTGTCGATCCCTCCGCCGCGATCCAGCGCTATGCCTGCAAGGTTTGCGGCGTTCACATGTACGGACGGATCGAGAACACCAAGCATCCGTTCTACGGCTTCGACTTCATCCATCCCGAATTGTTCCAGCAATCCGGCTGGGCGCCGCCGGAGTTTGCCGCCTTCGTGTCGTCTGTAATCGAATCCGGCGTGAGTCCAGACCGCATGGCCGGCATCCGCGGCCGGTTGGAAGAACTCGGGCTGGAGCCGTACGACTGCCTGTCACCGCCGTTGATGGACGCGATCGCCACCCACGTCGCCAAAGCGTCCGGCGCGCTGCCAGCCTGAAGCCGCTAAGGGCGAGGGCATCAGTAGGTCACCACACTGCGGATACTCTCGCCCCGCCGCATCAGTCCAAAGCCCTCGTTGATTTGCTCGAACGGCAGCACGTGGGTGATCAGGTCGTCGATGTTGATGCGCTTCTCCATATACCAATCGACGATCCGCGGCACATCGGTGCGGCCGCGCGCGCCGCCGAATGCGGTACCCTTCCACACCCGCCCGGTCACCAACTGGAACGGGCGCGTGCCGATCTCCTGGCCTGCTCCGGCGACGCCGACGATGATCGACTGCCCCCAACCGCGATGCGCGCATTCCAGCGCCTGGCGCATCACCTTCACATTGCCGATGCATTCGAAACTGTAGTCGGCGCCGCCCTTCGTCAGATCGACCAGGTACGGTACCAGGTCGCCCTGCACCTCGCTCGGGTTGACGAAATGCGTCATGCCGAATTGCTCCGCGATGGCGCGGCGCTTCGGGTTGAGATCGACGCCGACAATCATCTCCGCGCCGACCATGCGCAGGCCCTGGATCACATTCAACCCGATGCCACCGAGGCCGAACACGACGGCACGCGCGCCCGCCTCCACCTTGGCGGTGTTCATCACCGCGCCGACCCCGGTGGTGACGCCGCAGCCGATGTAGCAGACCTTCTCGAACGGCGCGTCATCACGGATCTTCGCCACCGCGATCTCCGGCAGCACGGTGAAATTGGCAAACGTCGACGTGCCCATGTAGTGCATCACCGGCTGGCCACCGGATGAGAAACGGCTGGTGCCGTCCGGCATCACACCGCGGCCCTGCGTCGCACGGATCGCCACGCACAGATTGGTCTTGCGGCTGAGGCAGTACTCGCACTGACGGCACTCCGGCGTGTAGAGCGGGATGACATGGTCGCCTGGTTTCACACTGGTCACGCCGGTGCCGATCTCGGCGACGATGCCGGCACCTTCGTGGCCCAGGATCGAGGGGAAAATGCCTTCCGGGTCACCACCGGAGAGAGTGAATTCGTCGGTGTGGCAGATGCCGGTCGCCTTGATTTCCACCAGCACTTCTCCGGCGCGCGGGCCTTCCAGGTCCACGGTTTCCAGACTGAGCGGCTTGCCGGCCTCGCGGGCCACCGCGGCACGAACCTTCATGATGACACCTCCCTGCGGCAAAGTGCGGCGACGGCGGAACGATGGACGACCCGCCATCGCGCATCGATCGTTGCAACCAAACTCAACTCTTCTGATCCTCCTCGCTGGGCCACGCACAGTGCCAGCGGGCGATCTGTAAACTTGGATGCTCCTCGCTCCATTGTTCCAGTCGCGGTTGGGCCTGTGTGGCGCAGGCGCTCAGCGACCCCTGCCATGGGAACAGCAGATGGTAGTCTCGGCATGCCGTAGGATTGCTCACGGCGCAGGCCACCACGATGAGGTCGATGAGCTGCATCGCCACCATCTCCCGGGATGATCGACTGCAACCAATAGACGATGCTGATGCTGTTCATCAAAACCCCCGGCAGGCCAGGCAGGACGGGGCGCACTGTCCCTATTTCAGCGTGAGGATCCAATCGACGATGGTCTTGATCTCGGAATCCGGCATGCTCGGATGCGGCGGCATCGGGACCTGGCCCCAGGTACCGACATGGCCGTTCTTGATAGCCGCAATCAGGGTCTGTTCCGCATTCGGCTGGCCAGCGTATTTTTTGGCGACATCGTCATAGGATGGCCCGACCAGCTTGTGGTCAACGGCATGGCAGGTCTTGCAATCGTTCTTCTCGAACAGCGCCTCGCCGGGCGGCTCAGCGGCTCGACCGGGCCCCGGTGCGACGGCTGCAAACAAGGTAACGAGCAATGTCGTGGTTATCAGGCCCCTGGTGTTGCGCCGCCATCCGCACGTCATCACTCCTCCTTGCCCAGCGCCGTCGCTGTTGCCGTCGAATGCCTCTCTGCTGCCGCGCCCGTCACTGCACCATTCAAATGTCCGTGCCTGACTGACACCGCCCGCGCCGGACAGATGGATAAGACGACGCAAAGGTCATGCCATTCTCTCGGATTTTTGAATTCCTAGGGATTGCGCAGACTTGACCGCCATGTTGCCGGTGCCAAGCGGACGCCGCTGCGTCGAAGGCGTGACAGCGGCGGCAAAAAGAGAGACAACCTGTACCCAAGACCAAACGCGACAGCGACTGGAGCAGACTGCACGGTCAGCCATCGCCAGGGAGAATGTCCGACCATGCACGCCGAGGTGTTGCGCGGCCAAACGAGCGCGACTGCGCACAAGGCAAAGACCCATGCCGATTTCGTCAGGCAAAGCTGCGCCGGCGGCTGGCTTGGCGCTCCGGCCGAGCCCTATGTCGTCGCCGCCTGGGAACGCTGCCTGAGCGACTACCAACTGGAGCCCAGCGGCGATCCGCCGAGCGAGCGTGTCGACAACAGCATCCTTGAAGAGCGGCGTGCCCAGCTCGGTCCTCTCGCCCAGATCGTCCGCGCCGAAATGCGCCGTCTGTTCGGCCAGATCGCGCCGTCACATTATTTGTTGTTGTTCACCGATGCCGACGGCCTGATCCTGGAGCGGATGTGCGAGCCGGGCCATGAGGAGTTGCTGCGCCGCGTCGATCTCGCGCCGGGCTTCATCTGGGACGAACGGCATGAGGGCGCTAACGGCCCGGGCACCTGCTTGCATGACCGCCGTCCGCGGCTGGTGCACCGCGCCGAACACTTCTTTGCCCGCAACGTTCGCATGACTTGCTCTGCCGCGCCATTGTGGGGCCCGAACGGCCAGCTTCTCGGCGCTCTCGACACGTCGCATTTCGATTGCCCCGACAGCCGTGAAAGTCAGTTGCCGACGCTGGCGCTCGTCACCACCTCTACCCGGCTCGTGGAGCAATCGTATTTCACCGGCAGCTTCAAGGATTGCTGGGTCCTGCGCTTTCACGACCAGACCGACATGGTGAGCCAGCTTCACGCGGGCATGCTGGCGGTGGACGAGCACGGCCTGATCCGCGCGGCAGACAGTACTGCTCCTGCGCGTCTTGGACTCGACGATTACGATTCGCTGGTCGGCCGCAGCATCGAGGAATTGTTTGATATTTCGATCAGCCGCTTTTTCAACGACGCACAAGTGCATCCATACCAGATCTGGTCCGCCACCGGACGCAACGGCAACCTGCTGCATGCTGGCATTTGGCCCCCGCAGGAGCCACCCCCGACGGTGCGGCCAGCGAGAAGCGTCGCGCCGGGCCCGGACCAGCGCGCCAGGACGGCGCTGCCGCATCTCGGCGATCCGGTCGTGGCGCACAACGTTTGGTGCGCCGAGCGCGTGATGAATCGCGACATCCACATTCTGTTGCAAGGCGAGACGGGCACTGGGAAGGACACGTTTGCCCGTACGATCCACCAGCGTGGCGAGCGGCGCGACAAGCCGTTCCTTGCATTGAGCTGCGCCGCGATCCCGGAGACGCTGATCGAAAGCGAATTGTTCGGCTACGATCCCGGCGCGTTCACCGGCGCGCGCGTCGGCGGCATGCGTGGCAAGGTGGTGGCGGCGCATGGCGGCACATTGTTCCTGGATGAAATCGGCGATATGCAACTGGCCTTGCAGGCGCGGTTGCTGCGCCTGCTGGAAGACAAGGAGGTGATGCCGCTCGGCCGTAGCCGCGCCATCACCGTCGATATCCGGGTGATCAGCGCCTCGAATCGCGACCTGGGACGCATGGTACTCGACGGCAGTTTTCGCAAGGACCTGTACTATCGGCTAAGCGGTCTCACGCTGACCATGCCGCCGCTGCGCGAACGGCGCGACATCGAAGCACTGATCCATGCGATAGCCGCGGAGGAGAACGGCAACGTGGCGGCGGCATTCGCACCGGATGCATTCGCCGCGCTACGCGCGCATCCCTGGCCCGGCAATATCCGTGAGCTGCGCAACACGCTCGCTACCGCAATCGCGCTCGCAGGCGGCCAGCGGATCGAACGCATACACCTGGGGCCTGGCTTCGGTGGGGGAGCCGTACCGGAAATCGCCACAACAGAAGAGGCAAGTCCGCTTGCCATTGCCGAACGAGACCGGCTGCTGCAGGAACTTAAACGCCGGCACTGGAATGCCACGGCAACAGCCGCGGCGCTGGGCATCAGCCGCAACACGCTGTACCGCAAGTTGCGCAAACATGGCGTGCGGATCAGCGCGGAGGGCGACGCGGAAATCTGAGAGTGCCGCCCGCAGATCATGCAGCATCAGCCGCCGGCATAGATCAGGTGGTTGCGATCATCCAGCAGCGGCACGCCATAGCTCTCCAGGACTTTGGTAATCGCCGGTTGCTGTGAGGCAATCGCTGCGTTGAGCTGCCGCCGCCAGGCATCTTCGCCATGACGCACGCCCATCACGATGCTGAACGCCATCGGCGGATCGTTGTCCGACTCATGCAGCAGTGGCGCGATGTTGATTTTGCCGTCGGAGCGGCTGGCAAAATACCCAGCAATCGGGCCCCACAGAACCCCGGCATCGATCTTGTCGTTCTCCAGATCCTCGGTCATGTCCCGCGCCGGCGCGAAGTACCGCAGATTCACCGAGAGCTGATAGGCGTGGACGTGATCGAGCAAACCGTTCTCGGCCAGGATCGTCGCCGGCGGCGTGCCCGCGACGATGCCGATCCGCTTGCCTTGCAGCCGCTTGTCCTCGAGGCTTTGCATGCCGTCGAAGCCACTGTGCGGGCGATAGATCAGCGCATAGGCCGAGCGATAGTAGGCGTTCGAGTTCTCCACTTCGTGGTTGCCCTGGGTGATGCCCATGACGACGTCGCAGCGGTAATCGTCCAATGTGAGCTGCAGAAAGCCGAATACCTGCGGTTGCCAGGTGAAGCCCAGCGTCTTGCCCAGCCCCTGCGCCAGCACAGCGGCAATGCGATTTTCGAATCCTTGTTGTGCCTGGTTGGAGAACGGCAGATCGTTCGGATCGGCACAGACGCGCAACACGTGCGGGTCAACCAACTCGGCGCCGAGACCAAGCCCGGGTGCCTGAGCCATCGCCGGACCGGCCAGCAGCAGCACCGCAATGGCCGCCAGTTCGCTATGAAACCGTATCGTCCTGCGATACGCCGCCGTCACTGCGGTATGCCGAGGCATTTGTACGACGCCTCGTCAAACCCCTTCGGGGAGGGCGCCGTCTTTGCCGGGCGGCCGCGTCCCAATGCGCCGTCCGAGCGCGCGCGCAGGTAGCTGTAGATTTCCTGGATGAAACACATCACGTTCTTGTCGTCGGCGAAGGCCGGCATTACCAGTTGTTGTGCCGTGTTCACTGACTTGATGCCACCTGCGACATCGGCGATGAACTGGGAATAGCCGACGTGGTGCAGCGCCTGCGTCAAATCGGGTGCATAGGACGATCCCGCGCCATCCGGTCCATGGCATCGCAGGCAGGCATCGTTGTAGCGCAGAAAGCCGATGAACGTGCCCCAATCGACCGTGCCATCCTTGCCAATGTTGTAGGTGGGTGCTCCTTCCTTGTCGGTCCACAGGCCGTTCGTTTCGGTGACGGGCTTCGGGTCGCTTGGCCCTACGGCGAATGTTGCGGTGCCTCCGAGAGCGACGAAGGCGAGGATTGCCATGACGAGCCGCGAATGAGGCTTCACAGTGTATTCCTCCGATAAGCCTGAAAGGAAGGGCCGGCACCCTGCATGGGTACCGGCCCAGGCCTGGGCGGGCCAGGGAGAACCTCGAGAATCACGATCCGGGAAGTGCGAACACCGTAAGCTGACCACCCAGCGTCGTGTAGTCCTTCAGTGCCGCATAGCCGCCGACCGCACCCAATCCGGCATGTGGGTCGGTCAACCCTGCTGCCAGGCCGATGCCGGCCCAGCCGCCGACGCCCGACAGCACCGCGACGTACTGCTTGCCGTCGTGCATGTAGGTCATCACGTTGCCGATGATCCCCGACGGCGTCTTGAAGCTGTACAAAACCTTTCCGGTCTTCGCGTCGACTGCCTGCAGATAGCCTTTCAGCGTGCCGTAGAACACCACGCCGCCGGCCGTGGTCAGCGCGCCGCCCCAGTCGGAGAACTGGTCGTCGATGGACCACGCGGTCTTGCCGGTCACCGGATCGAACGCGATGAAGCGCCCCATCTGGCCGCCGGGTCCCGGGAACATCGACAGTGTCGCGCCGACATAAGGTTGGCCGGCCGTGTACGCCACCGGGTACGGCTCATAGTCCATGCAGACATGGTTGGTAGGCACGTAGAAAAGCTGTGTCTGCGGATCGAACGCTGCCGGTTGCTCGTCCTTGGTGCCGAGCGCGGCCGGGCAGATACCCGCGTAGTTGACGTTCACGCCCTGCGATCCAGGGGCATACTTATCCACCACCTCAGGCCGGCCATAGTTTGGGCTCGACTTGTTCATGTCGATGCCGGTCGCCCAGTTGACCGCCGGATCGTACTTGTGCGCCGCAATCAGTTCGCCGTTCTCCCTGTTCAGCACATAGGAGAAGCCGTTGCGGTCGAAGTGGACCAGTGCCGGCACGTCGCGCCCGTCGACCTTGAGGTCGGCCAGGATCATCTCGTTGACGCCGTCATAGTCCCACTGATCGTGCGGGGTCATCTGATAGACCCATTTCGCCACGCCGGTGTCGATGTCGCGTGCGAAGATGGTCATCGACCACTTGTTGTCGCCAGGCCGCTGGTTCGGGTTCCAGGTGGAAGGGTTGCCCGATCCGTAATACAGCAGATGCAGCTTGGGATCGTACGAATACCAGCCCCAGGTATCGCCGCCACCGATCTTCCATTCGTCGCCCTTCCACGTGCTCAGACTGGAGTTCGTACCCACCGGCTTGCCCAGCGACGTCGTATGGGAATCGAACAGAATCTGCTCGTCGGGACCTTCCGAGAAGGCTTTCCAGAGGGTGTGTCCGTCCTTGATGTCCAGCGCGGCGATGAAGCCCTGCACGCCAAACTCGCCGCCGGACACGCCGACGATCACCTTGTTGCCGACCACGAGAGGTGCATCGGTGCCGGTGGCGCCTTCTTTGTAGCTGGCAAGCGGGGTCTTCCATACCTCCTTGCCGCTCTGTGCATTGAGCGCCACGACGGTGTTGTCCGCCTGGTGGAGGATGATCTTGCCGTCGCCATACGCCACACCACGGTTGACCGTGTCACAGCACATCACCGGAATCACTTCGGCATTCTGTGTCGGCTGGTACTGCCAGAGAATGCGCTCCTCGTGGTTAAGATCGAGCGCGTAGACGGTGTTGGGGAACGGCGTGACCAGGTACATCACGTTGCCGATCACCAAGGGCTGGCCTTCATGCCCGCGCAGCACGCCAGTGGAGAAGGTCCAGGCGACCTGCAAGTGACCGGCATTGCTGGCGTTGATCTGGTTGAGCGGCGAGTAGCGCGTGGCAGCGTCGTTCAGGCTGGGCGTTGCCCAGTTGCCGGAATCCGCCACCGCCTGGGCGAGCGATGGGCCCGCGCTGCTGGTATCCGCGGCGGCGCTGGTATTCGTCGCCGCGCTGGTGCCCGCCGCGCCAGTGCCCGTCGTGTTCTGGGCCAATGCCGGCGCGCCGGCAAACAGCAAGCTCGCCATCAGGCCGAGCGCCGCGCACCCAAGCCACCTTCCAGTACGTTTCATCCCGATCCTCCCCTTCAAGCCATGGCATCAATCCGTGCCGGCCGGACATTCGGCAGATGACGCCGGCCAGGCCGTATCATTCGCCTGTCGCGCAGCCTTTCTTACTGTTGCCTGTTAGCTCACCCGCGCCATTCCAACGATTGAGAGGCACGGTAACTCGCCAAGGGGAGGCAAAAGCTGTGCCAGACCTTGCCGGCACCAACTGTCACGGAATTTCATAAGGATGCGGGCGCATCCCGCGCGGACGGTTCGCCCGGAAGCATCAGGACCGTGACAGGCATCGTGCCAACCCAAGACAGTTTGTCACGTGCGGGATACACCGCGGTAATCTGCGCGGTGCCGGGTACGCACCACGTATGGCTAGAAGCAGCGCACCTCGCCCTCGGCCTCGGCTTCGCGCAGACGGCGTACCATCTGCTTGGTGGCCGCGGTATTGAATTCCATGGCGAGGAAGCTCTTCTCCTGCTGCATGCGCAACACCGTCTCGGCGGAAACGTAGTCGCTGTATGGCAGGACCGACGCGACCACGTCGATCGCGCAGGAGCAGCGATCGAGCGCTTCGTGGGTCTGGCCATTCACCGCCATGCAGCCGAACACGTAGTCCGCGCGCGCCGATGTCGGGTAGTCGTTGGCGGTGTCGTCGCCGGAAGGTGCGGCGCCGGCGGCGAGAGGGACGGCAAGCAGGGTGATCACCAGAAAAATTCGCATGTTTCCCCCTGGCCGGTCAGTCTGGTGTCCGGGGCTCGGCTACGATCATCACGAAGGCGCGATCTCGCCGTGCGAGCCCGGTTGCGCCGCCGCCACATCTTTGGTGCCGGAGCGCCGCTGGCAATGTCAACACGAAAAAGCGAGCATGGTTGGCGTCGTCAAGTCGCTTGCCCGGTGCACGAATTTGCTCTTCGATGGCCGGCAACTCCAAAATGAAACTTGTTATCGGGAAACGTGTTCGACGAAGGGCAGGCATGCCGCGATTGATAAATGACTTTGCGCCAATCGAACCGGCGCCGGGGAGGCGCACGGTGCTGGCTGGGCTGGCCGCGACCTTCGGCGCCGGACTCCCGGGGACTGCGGCGGCCGCATCGCCGCAGACCGCCCAAGCACCGGCGGGTCAACCTGCACAGGCCGCACAACCTGGACAGGCCGCGCCGACACTGACCATCGGCTATCTTCACTGGCTGCATGACGTGGAGACGATCTCGTTGATCTTCACGCCGGCCGCAGACAACGGCCGAGCCGGCGCCGAAGTTGGCATCGCCGATAACAACACGACCGGCCGCTTCCTGCAGCAGAATTTTGACCTGCAAAGTATAGAGACCCGCACGGAGCAGGACCCGATCGCAGCACTCGACACGCTGATCGGCAGGGGAGTCCGCCTCGTCGTCACGGATCGTCCAGCCGCCGATGTGCTGAAGCTGGCGGATGCCGGCGCGTCGCACGGCGTGACAATATTCAACGCCGGCGCCCCGGACGATTCGATTCGGGAACAGGACTGCCGCGCCAACCTGGTCCATACCGCGCCGAGCTACGCCATGCTGGCGGACGCGCTGGCGCAATACCTGGTCTGGAAGCGCTGGTCCCGCTGGCTGCTTGCCTATGGCACGCAGCCGGATGACCTGCTGCTTGCCGATGCCTATCGACGCGCCGCAAAGATCTTCGGTGCCCGCATCGTTGCGGAACGCCAGTACAAAGGCGAGGCAGGCTCACGCGAGACCGACAGCGGGCTGATCGATCTGCAGCAGCAGCTTCCCGTCTTTACCCAGAATGCGCCGGAGTACGATGTCCTGGTCAGCGCCGATCGAAACTCGGTATTTGCCGGCTATCTGCCCTATCGCACCTGGGACGCACGTCCGGTTGCCGGCTCGGCCGGGCTGATGCCGACAAGCTGGGACCCGAATAGCACGGAGTTCGGCGGCAAGCAGATGCAGGACCGATTCCAGGCCTACGCGCATCGCTTCATGACGGCCCTCGACATGAATGCCTGGGTTGCGGTGCGCATGATCGGCACCGCCGCGAGCTATGCCCAGTCGCTCGATCCCGACAAGATCATGGCCTATATGCGCGGCCCCGACTTCCAGCTTGGCGCCTATCGCGGCCTCAGCCTGTCGATCAGAAACTGGAACGGCCAGGTGCGGCAGGCCATCCTGCTGTCGGATTCCGGCCGCGCCGTCGTGTCGATGTCGCCGCAGCCTGGATTCCTGCACGAGGTGACGGTGCTCGATACGCTCGGCACCGACAAGCCGGAAACGATGTGTAAGGTGCCGCCCGGTCAGAAGACGTAACGCATGCGGTATCCGGCCATTATCGCATTGATCCTGCTGCTGCTGGCGTCGCCGGCGCGCGCCACCATGGCCTATGCATCGAACGAGAAGGACAACACGATCAGCGTCATCGATCTTGATAAGCAGCAGGTGGTGAAGACGGTGCCGACCGGCCAGCGCCCGCGCGGCATGGCGCTGACCAGCGACGGCAAGCGGCTGCTGGTCTGCCTCGGCGATTCCAATCGCATCGACATTCTCGACACCACGACCTGGCAGGTGGCCGGCTCGATCAATACGCCGGACCCGGAATATGCCGCACTGCGTACGCCGGAGAACAACCCGCTCTACGTCTCGAACGAGAACAACGCGCTGATCACGGTGTGGAATATCGATACGCAGAAGCCGCTGGTTCAGATGCCAACCGGCGTCGAACCCGAGGGCATGGCGGTCAGCCCGAACGGGGAGCTGATCGTCAACACCACCGAAACGACCAACATGGCGCAGTTCTTCTCCTTCGCTACGGGGAAGAACCTCGCGAACGTCCTGGTGCCGCCACGGCCGCGCTGGGCGGCTTTCACCCCTGACGGCAGCCAGGTCTGGGTGTCATCCGAGCTGGGCGGCGCCGTGACCGTCATCGACGCCACAACCTTCAAGATCCTCGACACCATCCATTTCGAGGTGGAGGGGCTGCGCAGCACGTTCATCCAGCCGGTCGGCATCAGCATCACCAGTGACGGCAAGCTGGCGTTTGTTGCACTCGGTCCGGCCAATCGCGTCGCGGTGGTCAGCGTGCCGGAACACAAGGTGCTGTCCTATGTCGCCACCGGCAGTTCCGTCTATAACCCAACCGTCAAGAAATACTTGCTCGTTGGGCAGCGTCCCTGGCACCTGGCGTTCACCCCGGACGGCAAATACTTGCTCACCGCCAACGGCCTTTCCAACGACGTATCGGTGATCCGGGTAGCGGATCTGCGCGTGATCAACACAATCCCGGTCGGTCAACAGCCATGGATGATCCTGGTATCGCCGCACTGACGTCCGGCGCGATCGTGGCGGACACAGCCGTCGCCGCCACGCCTGGCAGCCCGCCGGTATTGCTCGCGCTCAGCGTCGAGGCGGTGAGCCACAGCTATGGCGAGCGACGTGCGCTGAGCGATGTCAGCCTCACCGTGCCACGCGGCGGCTTCACCGCCTTGCTCGGCCTCAACGGGGCCGGCAAGACCACGCTCTTCTCACTCATCACCCGTCTGTTCGATACGCGCCACGGTCGCATCCTGGTACAGGGTTACGACGTGTCCCGCCAGCCAAGCGCAGCCCTGGCCGAGCTTGGCGTCGTGTTCCAGGCACGCACGCTCGATCTCGACATCTCGGTACGCGATAATCTGCTGTATCACGCGGCGCTGCATGGCATGCCGCTCCGGGAGGCGCGCATACGCGCTGCCGCCGTGCTGCAGGAAGTCGGGCTGGCCGATCGCGCCCGCGACAAGGCGCGCCGGCTGTCCGGCGGCCAGATGCGCCGCATCGAGATCGCGCGCGCGCTGATGCACGACCCCAGCGTCCTGGTGCTCGATGAACCGACCGTCGGGCTGGATGTCGCATCCAAGGTCGCCATCATAGAGCATGTTCGGACATTGTCGCGCACGCGCGGGGTGGCCGCGCTATGGGCCACGCACTTGCTCGACGAGGTCGAGCCTGGCGACCACGTCGTGGTGCTGCACCGGGGAAAAGTGCTGGCCAGTGGCGAGATGTCGCAGATAGTTGCGGCGGCAGGCGCGGCGGACCTGCGTTCCGCCTTCCGCTCGCTGACCGGCGCCAAAGTGGCCGCCGACGCCGAGGACGACAGCCCGTGAGCGCCACCACAGTTACGACAGCCGCCATGGCAGGCGCGGGCCGGCATCGGCTGACGCCACGCGGCTACCTGATCTGCATGCGCGGCGTGATGTGGCGCGAGGCGCTGCGCTTCGTGCACCAGCGGGGCCGTCTGATCTCCGCTCTTGTACGTCCGCTGGTCTGGCTGGTGATATTCGCCGCCGGCTGGCGGGAGGTGCTGGGCGTGTCGATCATGCCGCCTTATCACACCTACATTCTCTACAGCACCTATGTCGTGCCGGGCCTGCTGGCAATGGTGCAGTTCTTCTATGGCATGCAGTCGTCGCTCTCGATGGTCTATGACCGTGAGATGGGCAACATGCGCGTGCTGCTGGTCAGTCCCTTTCCGCGCTGGTTCCTGCTGGTCTCGCGGCTGACCGCCAGCACCATCATCTCGATTTTGCAGTGCTACGCCTTCATGTTTCTCGCGTGGCTGTGGGGCGTGGACATTCCGGATGCCGGCTGGATTACCGTGCTGCCGGCACTGATGCTTGGAGGATTCATGCTTGGCGCGATGGGGATGCTGCTGTCTTCCATGGTGCGCCAGCTCGAGAATTTTGCCGGCGTGATGAATTTCGTCATCTTTCCGATGTTCTTCGCGTCCTCGGCGTTGTACCCGCTCTGGCAGGTGCAGCAGTCGAGCCCGGTTCTGTACCAGGCGTGCTTGCTCAATCCGTTCACCTATGCGGTCGAGCTATCCCGTTTCTGCCTGTATGCCACGTTCGACCCAATAGCGTTGGCAGTCGTGATCGGCTGCACCATCGTGTTCACCGCGGGAGCGATCCTCGCCTATGACCCGGCGCGCGGCGTGATGGCGCGACGCCCGGGTGCCGCGGCATGAACCGGCGCCTGGCCGGCGGCTGCACGGCGCGGCACGCCGCCATGGCCGCTGCGTTATGCCTGCTGTCGGCGGCGGCACCGGCGCCGGCGGAGCAAAATGCGCCGCTGCTTGATCCGGACTGGCCCTGCCAGCAGATCAAGATCGATCACATGTCGCTGGCGACGATGTGGGACGGCCCGCCGCTCGGAAAACTGGCCGATGGCTGGCAGGACCATGCCAAGGCGGCGGATCTCGCGCGATTGCTCGTGCAACGGCGTGTGCCGGCGGCACAGGCGCAAGCCGAGATCAAGGCGTTCGCGCAAGCCGCCGGCGATCAGCGCGCGACTGAACTGCTGGCCTTCATGGCTGGCGCCTTCTCGTTGCTGGATCAGGAGCGGGCCGACGTCATCCAGGGTCTCGATCGCTTCGGTGCCCGGCAACAAAGCTACGCCGCACAGATCCGCACCGAGATCGCCGACCTCCACACTGCCCAGGATGCGGCGCACCCGGACCCGCAGGCGATCGACAAGCTCGCGCAGCAGGTGCACTGGGACACCCGCGTGTTCGCCGACCGCAACAGCATGATCTCCTACGCCTGCTTCGTGCCGGATGAAATCGAACATCGCCTCTACGAACTGGCCGGTGCCACCGCCGCCCTGATGCCGTGAGACGCGGCGTCAGGCCAGCTTGCACGCGCCCTTGGCGTGCGGATCGACGGCGGCAACAATTTTCCGCCTCGTACGCCAATCGCGAAATCGCGATGTGTTCGACGGTGTGTTCGCGATCTGCTAGACCGGGGTTGCCGGCGACGAAGCCGGCCTGCGACCTCGCAGAACGTCCCAGAGTAAGGAGACTTCCGATGGCCTGGACACGCCCGAAGCTGCGGGAAATTTGCCTCGGCATGGAGATCAACGGCTACTTCGCCGCGAAGCTCTAGATCACAGCATCGTGTTTGCGGCGGGTGGACTGATCGTCCGCTATTGGACGACCAACGCCTGCCGCAATCGCGATTGCGCCGGCATCTTCACAAGCGCGCAAACAGATCGGACCTTTCTGCTGGATGAGCAGGTTTATTCCGTCACAGGCACGAACGCGCCGGGCGGGATCATCCCCGGATCGACGTACGCCAGGTGCAGCGCATCGAGCATCGCCCAAAGGATGTCGCACTTGGTGCGCAACACCGCCAGCACGGCCGCCTGTTCCGCCGGCGTGCGGGCATGCTCCTTGACATAAGCCAGGGCGAATTCGGCATCCATCGGCGCCTGATCCAGGCGAGGCGTGAAATAGCCCAGCGTGTCCGGCGTAATGAAATCATAGTTGGCGAGCATGCCGCCGACACGCTCGGCAATGATGGTCGGGGAGAACAACTCGGTCAGGCATGAACCGATCGCTTCCAGAATCGAGCGGTCGCGCACTATGTCCACATAGGCATCGACGGCGAACCTGGTAATCGGCAACAGCCCCGCGGTGGAAACCACGTAATCACGGTCGAGACCCAGCCCGTCGGTCAGCCGCAGCCATCGTGCGATCCCGCCGGTATTCGGTTCGTCGCCATCATGATCGTGCAGCCGCCGCCGCCAGACGCGCCGCAGCTCCGGTGTGGGCAACCGCGCGATCAGCGTCGCGTCCTTCACGGGGATTCGGCACTGATAGTAGTACCTGTTAAGCGCCCAGGCCTGCAGTTGGCCGCGGTTCAACCTGCCCTGATACATCAGCTTGTGGAACGGATGCTGCGAGTGGTACCTCTCCGCACCGATCTCCCGCAGCGCAGCTTCAAGTTCGTCGGGTGACAGCAGGCGATCATTCATAGGTCGATCTCCATTCCGTCATAGGCGACCTGCCAACCGGCCGCCTCCACGGCAGCCCGTTCCGCCGAATCCTCCAGCAGGATCGGGTTGGAGTTGTTGATGTGCAGCAGGATCTTGCGACCAACGTCGAGGGCCTCGAAGGCAGTGAGCACGCCGTTCTGGCCGCTCACGCTCATGTGCCCCATGCGCAGTCCGGTCTTGCTGCCAAGCCCCGCGCGCAGCATTTCGTCGTCGGTCCATAGCGTGCCGTCGAACAGCACCACGTCCGCGCCTTGCAGACGCCGGGTCAGCGCGTGACTCATTCGCGCGCAACCGGGAATGAACAGCAGGCGCCAGACCCCGTCGCTGACCGCGGCGCCAACCGTCGTGTCGTTTTCGACGATTGGCGGCGGCTCCGCGGGCGCTTCGAGATAGAGCGGAACCTTGCCGGGGACGGCGAACAGCTCCACCGAAAGTCCGCTGGGCGATCCATCCGGCAGCGCCAACGTGATCGGCACCCCAAGCTCCACGCACCGCCGAGCGACGACATCGCGTGCCAGAACCTCGAAGATCGGGTTCGCGTCCAGTATCTGGTGCATGCCGGCGGTGCCGTAGATGGTAAACGCGTGGCGCTCGCGCAGGGTCAGCAGCCCGGCAATTGCATCCACATCGCCACCGGTGAGAACGACGCCGGCGATCGGCGAAGAGCGCAGGCCGTGACGCGGGTGCAGGCAGGGCGTTGCCTCTATCTGGTGGCGCAGATCGGGTGAGGCATTGAACAGGAACCATTGGTCGCCGTCCGCACTGACCGCGATCGAGGCCTGTGTGCGTGGCCTGGCGTGCGGATCGCCGTTCCGGGCTCGCTGGCAAGCGGCAGCGTTCGAATTCCATTGCGGGAAGCCGCCACCGGCGGCGGCACCGAGAACGCGTGCTTGCATGGGTCCGATCCGGCGGTTGACGGCGCCTCCGACGTGGCGGTCAGTGCGATGCAGATCTATGCGTTGCGGCGGGAACCCGACACGATCCCGATGAGCCTGGGGTTGATGAGTCTGGGGTTGTCCAGGTCATGCAACGTTCCTCCGCCGGCTTGCCCAACCGTTCGTGAAACCCTATCGGGCGGCCTCTGCACGGTCAAGGCGCCGGCCGCGCGGTGGACCCAGACCCGCCAGTCTGCTACAAGCATTTTGCTTGGCACAAGCGCTGGCTCCGCGTTCTCTCGGAACGACACGGAAAGAGGAGACACCCAATGGCCTGGACACGCCCGAAGCTGCGGGAAATCTGCATCGGCATGGAAATCAACGGCTACTTTGCCGGGAAGCTGTAGACCGTAACCGCGTGCTTGCGACAGGGCTGCCCTCGACCGGGCGGCGCGCCACGCCGCCCTGAAGCACCGCAGTCCACGTTATTCCAGGCGACGGCAACCTTGGTCCGGAAGGGCAGGGGGGTTGGCCGTCGCGTGACCTGTTCGGACGCCACCGATGGATGACAGTGCAGCAGCGAAACTGCCGGAACGTCCGCGGCTCGCTCCCGGGGTGCGGCTGCATTTCGACAAAACGCGCGATGCCTGGGTGTTGCTGGGTCCCGAGCGGGTGATCGAGACCGAAGGCCCGGCGAGCGAGATTCTGCGCCGTTGCGACGGCAGCCGGACGATCGCGCAGATCGTCGATGAGTTGGCTGCGGTCTATGCCGCCGATCGCGCCGAAATCGCCGGCGACGTCACCGACATGCTCGCGGAACTCGTCGCGAAGCGGATGCTGGCGGCGTAGCCATGCCGTCGCCCGATGCAGACATTCCCGCCCCAATCGGCTTGCTCGCCGAGCTGACCCATCGGTGCCCGCTTGCGTGTCCCTATTGTTCGAATCCGCTGGTGCTGGAGAGTCGCGCCGATGAACTGGACACCGCGACCTGGGACCGCGTGTTTCGCGAAGCGGCCGAGATGGGCGTGTTGCAGGTGCACCTTTCCGGCGGCGAACCGGCCTCCCGCCGCGATCTTGTCGAGATCGTCGCCGCCGCGCACACCGCCGGGCTGTACACCAACCTGATCACGTCATCGCTCGGGCTACATCGCGCGCGCCTCGCATCGCTCCTGGAAGCGGGACTGGATCATGTCCAGCTCTCGCTGCAGGACGTGGAACCGGCCAGCGCGGACCACATCGCCGGCTACGAGGGGGCCCATGCAAAGAAGCTGGCGTTCGCGCAATCCGTCGTGGGACTCGGTTGCGCGCTGACCGTGAATGCGGTGATCCACCGCGCCAATATCGGTCGCGTCGCGGCGTTCGTGGAGCAGGCCGCTTCGCTCGGCGCCGGGCGGGTGGAAATCGCGCATGCCCAATACTACGGCTGGGCCTTGCGGAATCGCCAGGCGCTGATGCCGGCGCGCGCACAGGTCGATCAGGCAATGCGGGAGGTGGAGCAAATCCGCCCGCGCTACGCCGGCCGGCTGGTGATCGACCTCGTTGTGCCGGACTACTATGCGCGGCGGCCGAAGGCGTGCATGGGCGGTTGGGCACGGCGCTCGTTGAACGTGACCCCGTCCGGGCGCGTGTTGCCTTGCCACGCTGCCGAAACGATCCCGCATTTGGAATTCTGGTCGGTGCGTGACCGTTCGCTGCGGTCGATCTGGATGGAATCGCCCGGGTTCCAGGCATTCCGCGGCAACGATTGGATGCTGGAGCCCTGCCGGTCCTGTGCGCTGCGCGAGATCGATTTCGGCGGTTGCCGCTGCCAGGCGCTGGCCATTGCCGGCGACGCCGCAGCGACCGACCCGGCCTGCGAGCTATCACCGCATCATCCGCGCATATTGGCGCTGGCGGAACAGGATGCGGCCGGTTCCGGCCGCGGCTACATCTATCGCGGCCGCGGAGCCAGTGCCCGACGGTGTCGCGGACCATGACACAGAGGAAGGCACCTTGCGCGGACACGGACGTGACTTAACATAATATATCTTATGCGGCAATTGGGTGTAGATCACCGATAGAAATGTCACCCGCCTCACCGGCAATGCGGCATCACACGGAAACGGCCGAATGCGAGGTTTTCCGGCGGTCAGCGCCTTGCGGTGCCCGCCATCATGGGCGGACACCCGGCCGGAGGCTCTATGCGCGGAGAGCGTCGAGCAACGCTCTGGCCGCCTTGAGATCCGCCGTTTCGAACCCCTCGGTGAACCGGTCATAAACCGGCTGGAGCAGCGCCATCGCATCACGGGAACGGTCCTGGCCACTCAGCAGCCGGGCAAGACTTGTGGCGGCCCGCAGTTCCCAGGACAACGCGCCCTGCCGGCGTGCCCAGTCGAGCGCCTGCCTCAGACAGGTTTCGGCCGCCTCGGCGTCGGTCCCGGCCGATCCGAGTATGTGTCCTTTGACCCGGAACAGCTCCGCCACATCGAACGACTCTCCGGCGCTGCCGACTTGCGCGATGGCCTGGTCGAGCACGGCCAGCGCCTCATCAACCTGCGACAGCACGGTCAGGCCTTCGGCCAGGGTGGCCGCAAAGACCGTGCCCAGGATTTGATGCCGGGACACAAGCAGGGTCTCCAGATGGCGGCGCAGCAACGGCACTCCGGCGGAAGGTTGCCCGCGCCTGGTCAGCACTTCGCCGCGCAGGGCAATCGCGACCGACTGATACGGCCCGAGCGCGTATCGCGTCGCCAGGGAGACCAGTCTTTCGATCAGCACGTCGGCGCTCTGCCAATCGCCGATCCACAGAAAGACATAGACCGTGTAAATTATCGCAATGCACAGCATCAGCGGGTGTGCGAGACGCTCTGCCTCCGTCACTGCATATCTTGCCTCCTCGACTGCCCGATCCGGGTAGCCAAGCAGCCAGCGTGCCCGCGCGAGCGCGACCAGGGCAATGATGCGGTCGTCGTACCACGGGTGGACCAGGCTGGGTCGCCCGCCGCTGCGCGGCCGGGTCATCGCGCTTTCGCAATGCACGAGGGCCGGAGGCTGATCGCCCATCAGATGTTGCGCGACACCCAGCATCCAATCGGCCATCGTCCTGGCGGAAGGATCATCCAGGCTTTTGGCGACCGCCTGTGCTTGCTCTCCGGTGACCAGCGCCCCGCGGAAGTCTCCGAGCCGGGTCAGATAGAGGTGGAGCCCTCGCAGTACCTGAAGCTGGCGAGGAAAATCGTGCAATGCCTCGGCGAGATGCAGGGCTCGGAGAAAAGCTGCCCGGACTGCCTCGGCATTGCCGCGGCCAAACATCAATGCCTCACCCAGTGCGGCCTGGAGCTTCATCTCCCGGCGATCGTCCGGCGCCCCGCCGGCGGCAAGAGCGGCGAGCGCCTGCCGGACACGGTCGTGACACTCCTCCAGCAGCGACAGGTGCATCCACAGAGGCACCGCCGCAGCGGTCAGAGCCACGCCGATCGACGCGTCCCCGGTTGCGGAGAAAGCCCAATCGAGCGCCGCGCGCAGGTTGTCGATATAGCGCGCGTAATTGGCTCGCCAGTCAGGCGCTAACCCGGTGTCCTGGTCCGATTCAGCGTGCTCGAACAGGTCCCGGTAGTATTCGGCGTGAGAGCGCGCGATTTGCTCGCGTTCGCCGCTGTCGGCCAGCTTTTCAAGCCCGTATGCCCGCGTCGTATCAACCAGGCGATACCGCACGATCTCCCGCTCGGCCTCTGTCGCGACGATGGATTTTGCCACCAGGCTGGAAATCCCATCGACGATCGCCGCTGACCCGATCCCGGGACTGGCGACCACCGCGCAGGCCGCCGCCAGGCTGAACAGGCCGGCAAAGAGCGCCACGCGGCGCAGGATGACGCGTTCGGCGTCAGGCAGCAGTCCATAGCTCCAGTCGAGCGTCGCGCGCAGGGTCTGATGCCGCGGCAACGCCGTGCGCCAGCCGCCGGTCAGCAGATTGAACCGGTCATCGAGGCGGGCGGCGAGCGCTTCGATACCAAGCGCCGCGGCGCGCGCCGCTGACAGCTCGATCGCCAGCGGAATGCCGTCGAGCCGCCGGCAGATCGCCGCGATGGTGTGTGCGTGGCGGTCCTGGGAGAGTTGCGCCCCGCTCCCGCGCGACCGGGCCACGAACAGTTGAACCGCGTCATACCCCCACGGATCCTGCCCATCGACGGCGGGCACGGCGAGCGGCGGCACCGGATAGAGTTGCTCTCCCTCCACCCGCAGCGGCTCCCGGCTGGTGGCGATCATGCACACCTCGGCGCCTCCGCGCAGCACGGCCTCGGCCAACGCCGCAGCCTCGTCGATGACATGCTCGCAGGTGTCGAGCACCAGCAGCACGCGCCGGCTGGAGAGCGCCTGAGCCAACCGCTGGGCCGAAACCCCGCCGGCCGGAAGCTCGATCCCGGCGGCGGCGGCAACAGTGGCCGGAAGCAGGCCAGGGTCGGACAGCGGCGAGAATTCGGCCAACCACACGCCATCGGCGAATTGCGGCAGCAGCCCGCGCGCGACGGCCAGGGCCAGTCGCGTCTTGCCGATGCCACCTGGCCCGGTCAGGGTCACCAGCCGATGCGCGGCGGCAAGGCTCACGATCTCGCGCAGTTCCCGGTCGCGGCCGATCAGGTCGGAGACGGGCTCCGCCAGGTTCGATGGCGGCAGGCCCGTGCCGGGCCCCGGTGCGGCCACGCTGGCGGCGGGACGCTCCTCCGGGCTTCCCGCCTGTCTCGGCGGCAGCGTCCGGGCCTCGCCGGTGAATTGGTAGCCCCGCCCCGGGATCGTCCGGATCAGGTCGCGGTCCGCCCCGAAGGCGGTGCGCAACATGGAGATCTGGGCTTGCAGGTTGTTTTCCTCGACGATCCGGCCGGGCCAGACGCGCTCCATCAGGAGGTCTTTGCTGGCGACCGTGCCGCCCGCCTCGATCAGTGTCAGCAGCAGGTCGAAGGCGCGCGCGCCGAGCCTGATAGGCCGGCCATCGACAAACAGCTCGCGGTCGTGCGGCACCACGCGGAAACGACCGAACGTGATGCTCGCTCCTGGTTCGGTGGGGAGCTCCATCGTCGGCGATATAGGTAGAATTCAGGGGGAGTTCAGATTTTTTCAGTGGCCGGCGTACCCCACGGCCGTCCGGGTCCGGATGCGGGCCCGGCTACGCCCCCTGCCCTTCCGCGAATTCCATTGTCATTGCGAGTTGCCACCGGCCGGGGGCCGAGCCGCCCTGAATGAAACCGCGCGGGCGTCGCGCGATGGATACTCCCCCTCCCCTTGAGGGAGGGGGTTGGGGGGAGGGGTCCGCACCGCACGGAACCCCTCCCCCAACCCCCTCCCACAAGGGGAGGGGGAGAGCCTTGTTTTCTGTTAGGCGCGCAGCGCCGAAGCAATCCCCGCCTGGCAAGCCGAGGACCGTTCATCAGGCGGGGGATTGCTTCGGCGCTAGCGCCTCGCAATGACAGGTGGCTCACGATTCCTGTTATGGTGAAAATGTTCTCGATTGCCCGGCTCGATGAAGCCGGGCAATCGAGCTGTGGTCCCCGAGACCGATTCTGCATTGCAGCACCTCATGCCGGGATTGCAATGCGCTTGTGAGTTCGGCGCAAGTTTCGCGCCGCTACTCTGCTGCCACAGCATTGCTCACAGGGCGCAACGAATTCCGAACCGCGTTCGTCCACAGGAACCGGTGAGCTGCTCCGGCAACGATGCCACCCAGCAACTGCGCTGCAAGGTAGATTCCGACGCCGGTATAGGTGCCGGTGGCCACGGCCGGACCCAGCGTGCGGGCCGGGTTGATGCTGCCACCGGTCAGCTCACCGAACATCAGGATGCAGATCGTCACGGTCATGCCGATGGCAAACGGCGCCAGTCTTCCGGCACTGCCGCGGACCGCGCTGTTCAGCACGATCGTCACCAGGAAGAACGTGCCGATCGCCTCCAGAGCAAATCCGCCCATTTCGGTGATGCGCTGGGTATCGATGACGGTCGCGCCCAGGCCGTTCACCGGTCCGCCGAAAATCGCGAGCAATGCGAAGCCCGCCGCGATGGCACCGGCAAGCTGCGCCACCACATAGGAAACGACGCGTCGAGCAGGGAACTCGCCGGAAGTGGCCAGGCCGATCGTCACCGCGGGATTGATGTGGCAGCCGCTGACGTCTCCGTATGCACAGGCGAACGCCATGATCGTCAGGCCATGCGCGAAGGCGACCGCCGTTATATGCCCTGGACCGAGCTCGGCGACACTGCCCGCACCAATGAATATCAGCGCGAAGGTGCCGATGAACTCGGCCAGCGATGCGCGCATCGTGGATTGCATAATCTACTCCTTTGTCTTGAAGCCGTGCTGGCGCAATCGACGCCGTGCATTGAGGTAATGCAGCGGTGCTGCGATCCCCCATGCAGTGGCTCGATCCACACATGTGCGGATCGTCGTACGGCGAGGCGCGTTCAAATCCGCCGGAGATCATAAACTTTGCCGGCATCGCCTCCTTGCCGGGACCGACAGCCGTGACCGCGCGCCATGTTTCGGGAAGTCACCTGGAATTTGCCAAATGACACCCGGCTGAAATCCGGATGGACTACGCTCCGGCGGCGTCCGGGTCCGGTGCGGGTAGCGCGCACCGCCGGCAAGCGGCCGCCGGCGCCCGGAGACGGATATGAAATGGCCTTGCTTCCGGCTGGGTCACATCGTTAGACTTGATTCCGAAGACGCACTGGTTACCAACTCTTGTGAGGGTTTGGTCATGAGCATGTCGTCGAGTGGCGCAACCGTCGTCCTGGCGGATCGATTCCGGATCGGCAATGTGCTCGGCCGAACGATGGGGGTGCTGTCCCGGCATGTCGTGCTGTTCGTCCTGGTGGCCGCGGTCGCGCAACTTCCGAATCTCCTGTTGGCGCTGTTCAACCCGGCAATCCGTCCGCGGCCGGGCGGCTCGCAGCTCATAACGGCGGGGGTCGTCGGCTGGCTCGTCATCATGGTCATCATCCCCATCACACAGACCGTGCTGTATCATGCGGCGTTCCAGGACATGCTCGGACGCCCCATCCGGGTCGGCGACTCGCTGGCGCTCGCGCTGCGGCGGTTCTTCCCCATCCTGGGCGCGGTGATCTGCATGGGTGTGCTGATCATTCTCGGCTTCATGCTGCTGGTGGTTCCCGGCATCATCCTGGCAACCGCGCTTGCGATCACCATTCCGGTCTGCGTCGTCGAGCAAATCGGGCCGTTCGCCAGCATCCGTCGCAGCGCCTTCCTGACCAAGGGGAATCGCTGGCGGATCCTCGGCATCTGGTTGCTCGTGGCCGTTGTCACCCTGGTGGCCAGTGGGCTTGCCCTGTTGTTCAAGCACGCCCTCGGCATGGACGCCGGAGCAATACTCGGGTTCGTCATGCAGTCGGTGGTCAGCGCGTTCACCACGCTTGCCGCCGTGGTGATGTACCACGATCTTCGGGTCGCCAAGGAAGGTGTGGATACCAACCGCATCGCGGCGGTGTTCGACTGATAAGCCCATACCGTTCGTGCCGGCCGCGGCTGCGGAAGTGTCTCACAAAGCTCAGGAAAGCCGGAGCAAAGGATTCACAAAGCGGCCGGTTCCCACGGATCAACGCGACCCGCGGATCAGCAACAACCTCTTTGTGAACCTTTGCTCGACTTCCTGGAACTTTGTGAGAATCTTATGGACCCAGCCGTCCGCACAGACGCTGCAAATCCCCCAGGATAATGCCCACTGCTCATCGCCATGCCGGGCTCGCTTGCCACAGGAAAGCGACGATCTGTGCTATGGCTTTGGTCCGGCAGCTTCGGCGCTTGCCCCGCCCGGCCGGCCCCCGACCTGCCGCCCGTAAAGTTGCTCGCGTTCGAGGAACGCCCGCTGCGCCGTGTAGAACCGGTGCAGGAACGCAGCCGTTTCAGACGGCGGAACCGGCGCCGTCCAGCCGATCTTGCGGCATATCCGCTGACAGACGTCACGCTGCAATCCGGTGGTTTCCGCGTTGGCCGGGCGACGCAGCAATTCTTCCAGGATCTGCAATTCGAACGCGCCGTAGGCCCGCAGCGCCGGCTCCGGGAAACTTTGATCGACCGCGCCCTCGACCAGGTCGTCCAGCAGCCGCCGCTTCGGCATCGCGATCACCATCGTGCCGGCCAGGATGTCGCCGCCGCGCAACCGGTCGCGGTTGAAGAACGGCAGCAGCGCCAGGAACACCAGCCACACCGTGAGCGCCAGCCGTCCCCAAGCACCCGGCCCGATGGCGCCGGCGGACAGCACCGCCTGCAACGGCATGAATGCCTCCAGCTCGCGCATCAGGTTGCGGGCAATCACCGCGGTGGGCAGCAGCGGCCCCCCTCGCCGATCGATCACCCGCAAGCCGACGATCAGCTTGCCGGGCGTCACGCCCTGCCAGGCCAGCTCGAAATGAATGAAATACAGGTTGCGGATCAGGAAGGCGAGGAACAGTACAAGCTGCAGCAGCACGCGCGCGTCGGCCGTGCGGCCGCCGATGACGAACATCAGCAGGAACAATGCGACGTCGATGGCGATCAGGAACAGTACGTCCAGCAGGAAGGCGCTGACCCGCTCGCCGTATTCGGCAAGCTCGACATGCAGCACGACTCCCTCGGGCGTCACGATCTCGCGCCGCCGGCGGGCCAGCGGATCGAGGAACTGCGCCGTGCGGTCGTGTACCGAGATCACGCGTCGGGTTCCTTGACCGGCCGGCTGAAATACAGGATCCAAAGGATGCCGACGCCCAATCCGATGCACAGCCGCAGCGTCGTGCTCTGCACGAGCTGGCGGAACCCGCCTTCCAAAATGGCGGCGACGAAAAACATCAGCATCGCGCCCACGGCCAGGTGCGCTGCGGTGCCACTGCAGCGGGCGAGGCTCTCCAGGCGCGAATACCGGCCGGGGAACAGCGCCTTCTCCGCGACCAGCAGGCCACCGGCGGAACACAGGATGATGGCGCCGAACTCCGTGACGCCGTGGATCGTCACCCAGCCGAAAAACTCCCAGGCCAGGCCGCGATCGTAGTGCAGCGCGATGAACGCGCCGAACATCAGGCCCTGATAGAGGGTCAGCAGCAAGGTCGGCACGCCGGCGAAAATCCCCAGGCTGAAACTCAGGATGCCGACCATCGTGTTGTGCTGGAACAGGAAGTTGGCGAGCACCAGGAACGAACTGACGAAGCCAGGCCACGGCGCGGCGATTTCGTTGCTGAGCAACTCCGCGCGCGTGCTCGACGGGCCGCGCTCGCCGGCCAGCCACGGCGGGGCGAAGGCGGAGAACCATGCTTCGTCACCGGCGGTGAGCAAAAAGCCGGTCGCGGTTCCGGCGAGCAATGCGAGCAAGGCTATGAGAATGTGCCAGCGCGCCGCCTGCACCGCGGCGGGAAAACCACGGCGGAGAAAATCGCCGCAGCCTTCCAGCAGTCCGCTGCGCGGCCCATACACCACGAGATAGGCACGCAGCGCGAGGTCCTCGAGGTACAGCAGCAAATAACGGTCGAGCGCGATCGCCCGCGCCACCGACAGCGACGACAGCGCGGACCGATACAGCAACGGCAGGCGTTCGAGGTCTTCGGGTGTCAGCGCTGTCACGCCACGGCGCTGGCATCGTTCCAGCAGCAGTTCCAACTCCCGCCAGCTTTGCTCCCGCTCCTTGCGGAATTCGGCGCTTTTCAGCGTGAGGGCGGCGACCGGCGCGTTCATAGCCGGCACTCCAGGACGTGCCGGAGACGATCGTTGCCGCTGGAACACTCCCCCTCCCGTTGAGGGCTTGGGCCGCGAAGCGGACCAAGGTTGGGGGGAGGGGGCCGTGCGGCACGAGCCCCCTCCCCCCAACCTTGGTCTGCTTCGCGGCCCAAGCCCTCAACGGGAGGGGGAGTGTTCCGTCGGGACCGAGACACGGTCGCGTTCATATCAGGCTGCGCTGCTTGATCATCAGGTAGCGGTTGATCAACCCGACCGAGAATTGCTCGCGCGGCACGTCCAGGCAATGCACGCCGAGCCGCTCCAGCCGCTCGAACACTGTCCGGCGGTCACGCAGGAAATCCGCCGCGATCACCGCTTCGGCCACGTGCTGGAATTGCTCCGGCGGCCGGTCCAGCGTCTGCGCGAGGTACGGATCGCGCAGGCTGGCGAACACCACGATGTGGCGCTGCGCCACCAGCCGCACGCTCTCCACCAGCAGCTCCGCCGTGACGGTATCGACGAAGTCGGTGAACAACACCACCAGCGCGCGGCGCCGCAACCGGACGGCAAGCTCGGCCAGGCCGAGGGTGAAGTTGGTCTCCTCGTGATGGTAGGTCAGTTCCGCCGTGGCGCGCTGCAAATGACCAAGCGCCGCCATCCCCCGCATCGGCGCGACATAGTGCCGCACCGCCGCGTCGAACCCATAGGTGCCGACCAGGTCGCCACCACGCAGTGCGATCCATGCCAGCAGCAGCCCCGCGCTGATCGCGTGATCGAGGCGCGGCACGCCGTCGATCGGTTCCACCATCAGGTGGCCGGTATCGAAGGCCAGCACCACCGGATGGTTGCGTTCGATGCGGAACTCCTTGCAGACCAGCTTGCGATGCCGCGCCGAGTGCTTCCAGTCGATGAAGCGCGTGTCGAGGCCGAGGACGTATTCCTTCAGCGAATCGAACTCGGTCCCCTCGCCCCGCTCCTGCAAGACCCGCGTGCCGTAGATCGCCTCGCGCGCGAAGAACTGCAGCGCAGCGGCCTGCACGCCGCGGATGTTCGGCAGCACGTCGATGCTGCGGTCCACCGGAACCCGGCGGACGAACTGCGCCAGTGCCAGCGGCCCATGCCAGCGCAGCCAGAGTTGCCGCACGACCACCCTGCCCCGCCGCCGCGGCAGCAACGCGAGCGCCGCGGTGGCGCTGGTGCCGGCCGGCACGTCGGCGGTCACGATCGTTGCCGGATCGAGCTCGCCGCTTTGCTCCGCCAGCAGTTCCACGCGCGTGCCGCGCCGGTAGCCCGCCGTCGTCAGCGTCGCGGTGATCGTGCCGGCCTCGCCGATGAACAGCCGATCCGGCGTTTCGACGACTGCCGTGAGGCGCCGCGGCGGACAGGCCAACAGCGCGTCGGCGGCGATCACAAGCAACACCAGCACCCCATAATCGAAGGTGAACACCCAGGCGGCCGGCGCGACGCTGACGATCAACAGGGCCAGCGGCAGGCCGCCGGCAAAGATCAGCACCGCGCGCCGGGTCGGCCGGATCATCGCGGCGAGATCTCCTGCCCAGGGGGCCGCGGGGAAGCAACCGAATCAACTGCGGCTCTGTCGGATTCCCCCGTGTCATGGCCGGCGAAGGCCGGCCACCCACGACTTTGCTGTATGGCACGGAGGAAAAGACGTGGGTGGCCGGCCTTCGCCGGCCATGACACGGAAATTCGCCGCGTAGACGTTGACGCACTTATTTTCCCGCGGGCCCTAGGAGCGAGGGTCAGCCGGATCACCGCGGCGTCGCCGTCTGGTCGAGAATGCCGCGCACGATCCGGTCGGCCACCGCGCCTTCGATCTCGGCCCCCGGCGACAGCACGACGCGATGCCGCAGCACCGGCACCGCCAGCGTCTTGACGTCGTCCGGGATCACGAAGTCCCGGCCTTGCAGCGCAGCCAGCGCGCGCACCGCCGCCGCCAGCATGTTGGCGGCGCGTGTCGATCCGCCGAACTGCAACGAGGCATGCTGGCGCGTGGCCCGCACGATATCGACGATATAGTCGATCAGCGGATCCGTGAGCCGCACGCCGGCGACCGCCCCGCGGATGTCACCCAGCACGCTCGCCGCGACCACCGGCTGCAAGCCGAAATCCGCCAGCCGAGGCATCGCCGACCGGTGCCCGTGCCGCCGTACGATCTCGCGTTCCTGGTCGCGGTCCGGATGATCGATCAGGATCTTGAACAGGAACCGGTCGAGTTGCGCCTCGGGCAGCGGATAGGTGCCCTGTTGCTCGATCGGGTTCTGCGTGGCGATCACCATGAACTCGTCGCCCAGCGCGTGATCGGTGCCGTCGATGGTAACCATGCGCTCGTTCATCGCCTGCAACAGCGCCGCCTGCGTCTTCGGCGGCGTGCGGTTGATCTCGTCGGCCAGCAGAAGCTGGGTGAAGATCGGGCCGCGGGACAGGCTGAACGTGTTGGTCTGGAAGTTGAACAGGTTGGTGCCCAGCACGTCGCCCGGCATCAGGTCGGGCGTGAACTGGATGCGGCCGAAGTCCAGTGCGAGGCTGGCGGCGAAGGCCTGGGTCAGCAGCGTCTTCGCGGTGCCGGGGACGCCTTCCAGCAGGATGTGGCCGCCGACCAGCAGGCTGGTCAGCATCAGCTCGATCACCTCATCCTGGCCCACCACGGCCTTGCGGACCTCCGCGCGGATAGCCTCCGCGATCCCCTGGACTGCCCGCAACTCCATGCATCATCTCCTGCTTCCATCGCCAGATCTCGCGCGGCAGCCTGGTTTGCTCGGCCGACGCCCGCCGGCCGGTTGCCGCCAGCACTGCGGCCCGGGTGCTGATGCCGGCGCAGTCCGCCGACACGCCGCGCGCCGCGGCCAGGCGTTGCAGCCAGCCGAGGCTGGCGGCCTCCGGCAGGTCGCGCGGCGTGTGCAGGTGGCGCGCGACGTCACGGATGGTCTCCTCCACGTAGCGCCGCACCAGCACGTGCTGATAACCGGCGAAGCGGAACAATCCGGCTACATTGCGCACCAGGTCGCGCTTGCCGGCCTTCAGCGGCGGGGGCGCGGTCTCCGGCGCGCCGAACCGCGCCGCCGCGGCCCACATCAGCAGCGCCAGCGCGGCCAGGGCCTGGATGCCGATCCCGGCGAACGGCTGGCGCAGCAGCAGAGCAGCAGGATTGGCTGGTACGGCGGCGAAGCCATGCACCGTCTCGTCGAACACGATGGTCTGGCCGTGGCGCAGCGCATCGAACATCGCGACAGCGAAGGTCGCGTTGCCGTCTCCCATTCCGTGGTTCGAGATGACATCCGGATCGGACAGCACCCACAGGCGGCGGCCGCCGTCGCGCAACTCACCCAGCAGCATGCCGTCCTCACCGCCCACGATGGGCCGCAGGCGGTCCGAGGTGACCAGTTGCACCGGATCCGTGAGGTGAGGAACCAGCCCGATCTCATTGTGGTTCAATGTAAGCGGCCCGGCCGGACGAACCACCTCGCCGTGCCCGAGCGCGGCATCGAGCACCGATTGCGGTACGAACATCGGCAACGCCTTTGCTTCCGCGATCCAGCCGGATTCGCGGCGGTCAGGCTGGCCCTGCCACTTCGGCAGCACCAGCAGGACCGTCCGGGCGTGCAGCAGCGCCTGTTGCCCGCGGTCAGCGGGCAAACGGAACTCTGGCTCGGCCACCACCAGCACGCCCCCTGCCCCCACCTTATGCAGCGAATCGCCCCTGCTCTTCAGCACCGTCAGCCCACGGCGCTGCAGGATGTCGGCAATCCCGGCATGACCGATCGCCGAGCGCGAGAATGTGCTGGGCCCGACGGTCGCGGTGCCCTCGCTGTGCAGCATGAACGCCACGGAGAGCAGTACGGTCAGGGCGGCTGCGGCGATCCAGCCGATCAGCATGCGTGGGGAGACGAGCGATGGCTCCGTCATGCCGAGGCCGCCTGCCCCAGCGCCGCGTGCAGCGCATCGAAGCTTTCGCGGCAGGCGCGGTAGTCGGCCAGCGTCGCGGCATGCTCGCCGAAATAGGTCCATTCCACACGCATGATGATCGCGCGCAGGGCGGCGCGGCCCGGCTCCGGCAGCGGCGTGGCCCGCAGGATTTCACGGCTGGTCAGCGAATCGGCGAGACGCTCCTGGGCGCGCTCGCGGATTTCGCGGAAGCCTTCGAGCAATAGCTCGTGCATCGCATCGACGAACGCCCCCTGCTGCGCGAAATATTCGGCGCGCGCCAGGCGGCTGCCTTGGCGTGCGGCGGGGTCGGCATGCTGCGCGGCCGGGGCATCGCGGCCGGACCCGGCCAACCAGCGCTGGTCCTTGAGCCAGTAGAGCAAGGCTGCCAGCGCCACGACGACGAGGACCCACAGCACGACGTCCGGCAGGTTGAGCGAGAAGTCGGGAAGCTGCTGTTCCCGCGGCAGGTCCACCTGCAGGCCGAGGCTGCGAATCGTGGCGATGGCGAGATCCTCGGCAGGCGGCGCGGGCGCGGCTGCCGCGATGCAGTGCGGCCACGCGACGAGGAAGCTCCCGACAATCCCGAGGCACCGGAGCGACGGCAAACACGACTCCTCCGTAATGGTCCGCGTCATAAACCTCTGCCGCAACAGGTGGGAGAGGTTTTCTCGGAACAGTACCGCTTCCCCGGTACGGCCGCACCGGATAGACTCGCGGCGGCCTCCCAGAGATCGTGTATGTCCGATCATTCCAAGGAAATTTCAGTCCACCAGTCCCGCGTCATCGCCATCGCCAACCAGAAAGGCGGTGTCGGCAAGACCACGACCGCGATCAACCTGGCGACCGCCCTGGCCGCCAGTGATGAGCGCGTGCTGCTGATCGACCTCGATCCACAAGGCAACGCCTCGACCGGCCTGGGCGTGCTGCGCGCCGACCGCGAGCACGGCAGCTACGCGGTGCTGTTCGGCGGGCTGCCGCCAGCCGAGGCAGCGCAGGAGACCCTGGTGCCGAACCTGTGGCTCATCCCGGCCGAATCGGATCTCGCCGGCGCGGAAGTGGAACTGGTGGGCACCCCGCGCCGGGAGTTCCGGCTGCGCGACCGGCTGGCCGAGATCCGCCGCGACGCCGGCTACAGTTTCGTGCTGATCGACTGTCCGCCCAGCCTGGGCCTGCTGACGCTCAACGCCCTGGTGGCGGCGGATTCCGTGCTGGTCCCCCTGCAGTGCGAATTTTATGCACTGGAGGGAATCAGCAGCCTGATGCATACGATCGAGGCGGTGCGCAGAAACTTCAATCCTTCTTTGCAGTTGCAGGGTGTCGTGCTGACGATGTTCGATCGCCGTAATCGGCTGTCCGACCTGGTGGCGAGCGACGCGCGCAGCCATTTTGGTGACTGGGTCTACGAGACGGTCATCCCGCGCAACGTCCGTATCGGCGAGGCGCCGAGCCACGGCCAGCCGGTCCTGGTGTATGACGCACGCTCGCCCGGCTCGCTGGCCTATGTCGGCCTCGCCGCCGAGTTGCTGCAGCGCGAACAGCATGCGACGGCGCGGCGCGCGCTGAGGACGGCGTCCTGATGGCGACAAAACCGTCCCGTCCGGCGCTGGGCCGCGGATTGGCGTCGCTGCTGGGCAACGTTGCCGTGCCGCCGCCCGGGGGCACGGACGGCTCCCCGCCACCCGGGCTGCGGCAGATTCCGCTCGATCTGCTGGACCCCAACCCGTTCCAGCCGCGGGTGGCGTTCCCGCAGGAGGGCCTGGAGGAACTGGCCGAATCGATTCGCGTGCGCGGCATCCTGCAGCCGATCCTGGCCCGCACGCATCCTACGCACCCCGAGCGCTTCTATATCGTCGCCGGCGAGCGCCGTTGGCGGGCCGCCGGGCTGGCCGGCCTGCACGAGGTGCCGGCGATCGTCCGCGAGATGTCGGATATCGAGGCCGCCACCGCCGCGTTGATTGAGAACCTGCAGCGCGAAGACCTCAATCCGATGGAAGAGGCCGAGGGCTACAGCCGGTTGCTCGACGAACTGCGGGTGACCCAGGAGAAGCTGGCGGAGGCGGTCGGAAAGTCACGCTCGCACATCACCAACGCGCTGCGCTTGCTCAACCTGCCGCCGGGGGTGCAGGACGCGGTGCGCAAAGGCGACCTGTCGTTCGGGCACGCGCGCGCCTTGCTCGCGCATGAGGACCCCGAGGCGATGGCCCGCGTGGTGCAGACGCGCGGCCTGACCGTCCGCCAGACCGAAGCGATGGCATCCCGTGGAGGCACCGGCAGGACTGGCGGCGGCAACGCCGGCATCGGCAGCGCTGGCATCGGCAACGCTGGTATTGGCAACACTGGCATCGGCAACACTGGTATCAGCGGGGCTCGCGCCGATGATGCGGCCATGCGAGGAGCCCGCGCTGGCGACGCCAGGTCGGGTCATCGTCCGAGCACGGACGTGGCCGCGCTGGAACAGCAGTTGGTCGAACGGCTGGGTTTCCAGGCGCGGGTCACTACGGATCGGCAGGGCCGGGTGTCGGTCGCGCTGGAGTTCGCCGATGTGCACCAGCTCGAGGCCTGGGTCGCCGGCCTGCGCTAGCTGAGCCCGCGCCGGGCACGGGTCGCGCTTCCCGCACGACGTAGGGGTCGCTTGTGTCGCGCGCGGAGTCGCGCCGATACGCGGGGCAGCGCCGCGCAACCAGAGCATTTCTACCGTGACTGCAAAGGCTGGTGCCTATTCGTCATCCTCACGCAAGCGGGGACCCAGGGTGCGTGGGTCCCCGCTTTCGCGGGGATGACGAGGTGAGCGGGGATGACGAGGTGAACGGATTCCAGTCGCAGTGAGAGTGCTCTAACGGCAAGCCTTGCGGACGGGACTGTCCTGCCCGGGCCGCGCATCCCTCATCAGTGGCCTGAGCAATGCTGGTGCGGCGGGTCCGCGCGACAGGCCCCTCACCCTCGACCTTGGCGGTGTCCCGACCTCTCCAGCGTAGCGGGAGAGCGTTATTGCGCCAGATATCACGAAAATGTGTTGCTGCACCTGCTAAGGGAATGTCAATATTCTTGTCGTATCGTATTCGTTGCCGTCGCACCGGAAGAGTGCCGCGGGATGACGTCCAAGGGGGCAGGAGCAGACGCAAGTTCCGAGGTTCCAGATGATGCTTTCCCTCCCCCGTATGTTCAGCCTGTTCAATGGCTTGCCGCACCTGCCGCGGCGCCGCGCCGAGTTGATCGAGGTCTCTGACCGGCGGCCACCGCAGGCCGGGACCGAGAGCCCAGGCTTCCTGCATTCCGGGTTTGTCCCGTTCGAACCCGACCTGACGCAGGAGATTCGCCAGGCCCTCGGCGAGCAAGCAGCCCGCCGCGCGGGAGACCTGTCATGAAGCTTCCCAAGCGGCAGCCACGCGACAGCGAGACGATCTCCGACACTGTCGATAGCTTGCTCACCGCCTGCACCGTTGTCCTGCTGCTGGCCAGCCTCGGCGGACTGACGGCGCTGTTCGCCAGTCTGCATATCGGCCTGCGGGTCGGTGACATCCTGGCGTTCAAGCCGGAGGCCAGCGTGGCGGACGGCCTGCCGGTCAGCGCGACAATGTCCGTGCCCGGGAAATCCGCGACGGCCACGACCTGCACGCTCGACCCGGCGGTCATGGCGCATGATGGCGGCAGCATCGTCGTCGAGTCGAAGTCGCTGATCCACCCGACCTACCGGGTGCATTGGGCCGGGGCTCGTACCAGCACGGGCGCCGACAATTGCGGCAGTTCGGTGGACCTGACCGTGTCGCGCATGGATCTGCAGACGCTGGTGAACGCGATCGGCGGTTTCAGCTTCAACAGCCGGGGCTACGTGTTCTGACCGGCGTCCGGCGCTTGCGCCGGACCCCCTGCCCGCCTTATCCGCCTCGCATGCCCACCGCGCCCGCCTCATCCGCCCCCGCCTCGACCGCCCCTGCCTCGACCGTCCCCGCCTCGCCCGAGGCCGAACTCCGCCGCTTGCTCGACATCATGGCCGCGCTGCGCGACCCGGCCGACGGCTGCCCCTGGGACCGGGAGCAAGACTTCGATTCGATCGCTCCCTATACGATCGAGGAAGCCTACGAAGTCGCCGATGCCATTGCCCGGCGCGACTTCGCCGCCCTGCCCGACGAGTTGGGCGACCTGCTGTTCCAGGTGGTCTACCACGCGCGCATGGCCGAGGAGGCCGGCCGTTTTGGCTTCGCCGACGTGGCGCGCGCCATCGCCGACAAGATGATCCGCCGGCATCCGCACGTCTTCGGCGGTGCGGCCGCGCGTGACGCCGCGGCGCAGACCACGGCCTGGGAGGCGCAGAAATCCGCCGAGCGCGCTGCCCGGGCGGAGACCGGCGTGCTTGCGGGTGTGCCGGCCGCCCTGCCCGCCCTGGTGCGCGCCGCAAAGCTGACCGCCCGCGCCGCCCGAGTCGGCTTCGACTGGCCCAACGCCGAAGCGGTGCTTGAGAAACTGGATGAGGAAGTCGCCGAACTACGCGCCGAACTGGCGCAGGCCGATCCGGCGCGGCTGACCGACGAGGTGGGCGATCTGCTGTTCGTGCTGGCCAACCTCGCACGCAAGTTGAACCTCGATCCGGAAGCCTGCCTGCGCCACGCCAATCAGAAATTCGCACGACGCTTTCAGGCCATGGAAGAACGTGCGGAACTTGCGGGAAACATGCTTGCCGACATGTCGCTTCAGGACATGGAAGCGCTTTGGCAGATTATAAAGAAGAATCAAGCTTCTGCGGGATAGGGTGGGATTCGGGCGGCAAGACCGTCCCTTTGAGTCCGATCGGGGGAGATGCGCACCGTCCGTGCGGGCTGCCCCCGCGTTCCACCTGTGTCACAAAGTTCAGGCAAGTCGAGCCAAGGTTCACAAAGAAGATTTGCTGATCCGTGGGTCGCCTTGATCCTTGGGAACACCGGCCTCTTGGTGAATCCTTTGCTCCGGCTTCCCTTTAGCTTTGTGAGACACTTGCGCTGCCGCGCTCGGCACGGACGGAGGAGTTTACGCCCCGGCCATGCGTGAAACTAAACAGCTGATGCCTGTCCCTCAGTATGGCGTCGGCGCGCCACCGCCGGTGCTGGCCCCTGCCCCGCCCGGAACGAACTTGCCGATGTTGCCGAACAACTGCTGGAGGAAGCCCGCCTCGGTGCCCGGCGACGGCGTGGTGCGGGCGATCACCGTCACCGGGAACGCATCCGCTTTGTCCTTGGTGTCGATATGCTGCAGCACGCCGGCATCGTTGAATGTCATGACCACGACCTTCTGGCTGACCACCGCGGGGACCTCGCCGACGCGCTTCTGGGTGCGTTCGCCGATATAGAGCCAGGTGTTGTCGTCGAACGTCGCGCGCGCCGTAGGCGAGCCGATCAGCGCCGTGACATCCTGCTTGGTCGAGGTGCCCGGCACCAGCTCCTTCAACTGGTCCGCCTCGGGGTGGTTGCCGCGCACCACCGGCGGCGGCGCCAGCCAGGCACAGCCGGCCAGCAGCAGGATGAGCCCCAGCGCGGCGCCGCGGGCGATGGACGGTCTGGACATGCAATTCCTCAGGTCGGGACGACAGCTTCGGCTGGACGGGAAACCGCCGCAATCCTAACTGTGCGTGTCACGTCCGCGCCCGCGCTGTCAATCGGCGAAGCGGGCGGGCATGGGCGCGACCGATCGGGAAAGGAAGTTCGTTGGCCGCATTCTTCGGTCTGGCCCGGCGCGGCCGTCACGAGCGCGCCGGATTTCAACTCTATGCCGCGGCGGTGGCGGCGGCGCGCGAGCCGGTGCTGTACCAGGTGCTCCGCGTGGCCGACACGCTGGACGGCCGATTCGACCTGGTGTGCCTGCACGCTGTCCTGCTGGTCCGGCGGTTGCAGCGCGAGGCCGAACCGGGGCCGGCGCTGGCGCAGGCGGTGTTCGATGCGATGTTCACCGACATGGATGTGAGCCTGCGGGAGATGGGGGTCGGCGACCTGTCGGTCGGCCGGCGCGTGCGCGCGATGTGGGAGGCGTTCAACGGCCGCGCCCTCGCCTACGACGCAGCCCTGGCGGCGGGCGACCTCGCGGCGCTGGAGGCGGCGCTGGTGCGCAATGTCTGGCGTGGGGCCCCTCCGCCGGAGGGCTGCGCCGCTGCTTTGGCCCGCCTGGTATCGGCGCAGGCGGCCCATCTGGATGCGCAGGATTTTGCCGCGCTTGCTGATGGGCAGTTGGTTTTTCCTACCGCGGCAGAGACGATCCCGGCAACGGAAGCGACGCAGGCGGTCCAGGCGCTGCCCACGGCGGAGGCGACGCCCAAGGCGGAGGCGAGCAGATGACGACGGAACTGCATCGTCCGGTGCCGGCGGATCGTGTCGGCGCGGCCGGGCTCGAGGTGACCGTGGAAGCCAATGAAGCGGAGTGCGCGGCGCTGGCGCAGCGAATGCAGGTGCCTGCGGTGCTCGCGCTGCGCTGCGCGTTCCGCTTGGTGCGGCTGACCGCCGATTGCGTGCTGGCCGAGGGCCATCTGCAGGCGACAGTGGTGCAGACCTGCGTGGTCTCACTCGACGATTTCGCGGCGGCGGTCGATGAGCGATTTCATATCCGCTTCGTGCCGGCCGGGCAGGAGAGCGACGATCCGGACCCCGAGACCGACGACGAGATCGGCTATGCGGGCGGGGCGCTCGACCTGGGCGAGGCAGCGGCGGAGCAATTGGCGCTGGTGCTCGATCCGTATCCGCGCGCGCCGGGGGCGGAACTGCCGGAGATCGAGACAGACGCGCAGGACCATCCGTTCGCCGCGTTGCGCCGCCGGCACTGAGCCGAGCCGCGCCCGATTCAGGGCACGCGACACGTACAGGAACGACGTCTCAGCTTTCGAAGCAGCCTGTCCCGGTTCTTACAGTAGATCGCTTCGATCGTGCGGTTGGAACGTTTTGAAAGTAAGGGGTGACACGGATTAGCACGGTTTTGTCCACGGATTAGCACGGAAAGCAGAAATCCCTGTCCGTGCTGATCCGTGGACAAATCCGCGCTAATCCGTGTTACCCCTTACTTGCTTCTAATTCGAACGATCAAGCCTCGGACGACCGGAATCGTTGCCGAGCGCGGTGCGGCGGCAGGCCGAGAACGCCGGTCCTATCAGCGTCATATCCGTATCGCGTTGGAACAGGCTGTCGGCGGCGGTAAATCGCAAGTCCTCTTTTTGTGTTCCATTACGGAGATGGGACGTCGGCCGGCGTGACGTGAAGCATTGTTGGCGATGTCCCTGCCAGCGCCGTGAACAGCCCATCGCTGGACGCCGCGCGGCGCCCGGCTGATAGTCGCCACATGATCCGCAAGTTACTCACCGTCATCGAGGAAACCCACCAGGAGGCCGGCCAGGACATCAAGCCTCCCACCCGCAAGGCCGCCGCCATCGCGGTGATCGATAACCCGTTCGCCGGCCGCTTCGCCGAGGACCTCACCGAACTGATCGACCTCGGCGCCATGCTCGGCACGTTGCTGGGCGAGCGGGCGGTGCGCGCGCTGGGCATCGCCCCTGCCGATGTGCACAGCTACGGCAAGGCCGCCATCGTCGGCGAGAACGGCGAGTTGGAGCACGCGGCGGCGATCCTGCATCCCAGGCTGGGCGCGCCGCTGCGTGTCGCGGTAGAGCGAGGCGCGGCGATCATTCCCAGCGCGAAGAAGCGCGGCGGCGTGGGTGCCGCGATCGACGTGCCGCTGGGCCACAAGGACGACGCCTGGACGTTCAGCCATTTCGACGCGATGGAACTGCGCGTGCCCGACGCGCCGCGCGCCGGCGAGATCGTGGTGGCCGTGGTGGTCACCGATGCCGGCCGGCCGTTGGCGCGCATCACTGGCTCGCCGCCACCCCCACCGCGCGGATCAGGATCGCGTGGATCAGGATAAGGTGGCCGGATCAGGATAAGGCCGCCTGCTGCCCGGGGGAGGACCATGACAACCATCGGCTCGGTCGCGGCGGGGCAAACCGCCGTCATGGCGCCGTCGCGGCGGCGCTTCATCGTCATGACACTGCTGTTCGTGACAGTGGTCATCAACTATCTCGACCGCAGCAACATGTCGATCGCGGCGCCGGCGCTGGCCGGGGAATTCCACCTCGATCCGGTGCAGCTCGGGCTGGTGTTCTCCGCGTTCGGCTGGACCTACACGCCGTTCCAGTTGCCGGGCGGCTGGCTGGTGGACCGGGTGCATCCGCGCATCCTCTACCCCGCGACGATCATGCTGTGGTCGCTCGTCACGCTGACGCTGGGCATGGCGACCGGCTTGCTGTCGCTGATTGTGCTGCGCATGGCGGTCGGGTTGTTCGAGGTGCCGACCTTCCTGATCAACAACCGCATCGCCACGACGTGGTTCGGCGAGAAGGAACGCGCCACCTGCATCGCCGTTTACACCGCGGCGGAATCGGTCGGGCTGGCATTCATGACCCCGCTGCTGTTCTGGCTGAAGGTGGCACTCGGCTGGCCGTCGGTGTTCTTCTTCACCGGCGCGCTGGGCCTTGTCTGGGCCTGCGTCTTCTTCCGCGGCTATCGCGACCCGCCCGAGATGCCTGGCATCAACCCCGCCGAACTGAAGCTGATCGAGGAAAGCGGCGGCATCCCCGACCTGTCGTCCCGCGGCGTCGCGCGCCGCGCCGCGCAGGGTGGCTCGGTGTGGCGCGACCTGAAGATCGTGCTGGGACGGCGGAAACTATGGGGCATCTATTTCGGCCATTTCGTTTGGGGCACCGTCGGCACGTTCTTCCGAAGCTGGTTCCCGACCTACCTGGTCACCTACCGGCATTTCACCTTCATCAAGGCCGGCTTCTATGTTTCGCTGCCGTTCATCGCGGTGTTCTGCGGCGTGCTGTTCTCCGGGGTGGTCTCCGACGGCCTGGTGCGGCGCGGCTACAGCCTGACCTTCGCTCGCAAGGCGCCGATCATCGGCGGGCTGGTGCTGTCCACCAGCATCGTCGGCGCCAACTACGTGGACAACCAGGAACTGATCATCCTGTTCCTGACCTTCGCGTTCTTCTGCAACGGAGTCGCGTCGATCCACTGGTCGCTGGTCTCCGCCACGGCGCCGGAGCGGCTGATCGGCCTGACCAGCTCGGTGTTCAACTGCCTGGGTGGCGTCGCCGGCATCCTCTCCCCGATCATCATCGGTTTCCTGCTCCGCGCCGGCGATTTCCGGCTGCCGCTGGTGTTCATCGCGGTGATCGAGATGCTCGGCGTGTTGTCCTATATCTTTGTCGTGGGCAAGCTTGAGAGAGTGCCCGAATAGGAATCAAGCCGCCGGCGTTGTGGCGACGCCCAGAAGTAACTGCGTCACGTGAAGCAACGCTGGTTCCGCTAGCGTCATGGCGGGCGAAGGCCCACCGTCCACCACTTTCGTGAGTGCGCGCGGCAAAGTCGTGGATGCCGACCGGAGCCGGCCACCGGGCACTTGACCCGGTGGTCGGCATGACGGGGAGGCGCATCCGCATGCCATGGACCGATTCGGCAATCGTTGGGCGTCGCCTTGTGGCGCGGCTGAGCCGCTGGGCCCGGAAGATCGCTGCACCGCGGCCCGTGTCGAGATGACCTCGCCGGTCGCTGGAATTCGGACCCGTCCGCATCGGTTGCCGAGCCCGCCGTGATTGTCAGCGAGGTGCGTTCTCCCCGGTGGCGCCACCATCTTCTATGGGCGCGAAGGCCCATCATCCACAACCTTCCGCGCTGCGGCTTCGAGCGAAGCGCTGACTCGGCGGTGGCCGAATCGAATCACGCGGTCAAATTCACTATGCAGACTACCCGACGTATGCAGGCTACCCGTCGCGTTCACAGAGCTGTGAACCGCACTCTACCCCGCCGGCCGGAAGGCCGCGCTTTACGGCGCTTCTCGGCTGTCGAGCTTTCTCAGCGGTAAAACTTGTTTAATGTCGATCCTGGCCTGGCCGCCATCGCCTCGAACTGCCACGCAATACCGGCAGCAAAACTCATTGCGAGGCGACCTGACGCAGAAGATCGCCCTAACCGGCGGCCATTTCTCGCGTTGCGCGGACCGGCAGTTTCAAGACCTTGCACAGCGCGTTCAGGTTCGCATCCCTGGGCCGCACGCGATCGGTCTCCCAAAAGTAAATGCTGGCGGCACTGACACCGACGCGTTCTGCGACTTCGGCGACCGACAGTCCACGCTTGAGGCGAGCGTCGCGAAGGTAGCGGGAAAGACTGGGTTTGCGGGCCAACGATGCGATCTCCTGCCTGATTGAAACAACAGCGACGGGAACTTAGGGATTATAGCCAAGTTTGGCAACTCGCCGGCAAAAGCTGGTGCACCGGGATCACCGAAGCGTGGTCCGTGACAAATGGCGGAGATTCGCGGCCGGCCATCATGCGTGCGGAAGATGATTTGTCGAATGTACCGATCGCGGGCTAAACTCTGCGACGCGGCCAGACTCGATCATTGCCGGGCCTGGCACTCAGCAGACTCGACACGCACCAGACTCGACACGCACCAGACTCGACCAATCAAGAGACTCAACAAAAATCGACCCGGGAAACTCACATGCCTCGGCCACAGGATACACCGTCGCTGTCATCGACGGAGATGTTGGCGCGTCTGGTCGCGTTCGATACCACCAGCCGTAATTCCAATTTGGATTTGATTGGCTTCGTGCGCACCTGGCTCGATACGCACGGTGTGCCCTATCGGCTCAGCTTCGATCCGACGGGGCGGAAGGCCAACCTGCATGCCACGATCGGCCCGGTACAAGCGGGAGGGCTGGCGTTTTCCGGCCACCTGGACACCGTGTCGACCGACGGCCAGACCTGGACCGGCGATCCGTACACGCTGCGCCGTCAGGATGGCCGCCTGATCGGCCGCGGTGCCTGCGACATGAAGGGCTTCGTCGCGGCTGTGCTCGCTGCCGTGCCGGACATCAAGGCCCGCAAATTGTCGCGCCCGGTGCACCTGCTGCTGACCTATGACGAGGAGGTGGGCTATCACGGCGCACGCCGCCTGATCGAAGACCTCGAAGAATCGGGCCTGATGCCTGGCGCCTGCGTGGTCGGCGAGGCGTCCGGCATGAAGCCGATCCTGGCCCAGAAGGGCCGCCTGATCGCCCGGGCCGGCGTGCGCGGCCATGCGGCGCATTCCAGCGAGGCCCATCGAGGGGTCAACGCCGTGCATGCCGCCGCCGAGGCCATTGCATTCCTGGCCTCGGTATCGAACCGCCACGTCCGCACCGGTCCCACCGAAGCGGGCTTCGATCCGCCCTACACCACGCTCCAGGTCAGCAATTTCACCTGCGGCGGGCTGCCGAATACGCTGCCGGACCGGGCGAGCTTCGACGTTGAATGGCGCAACATACCGGCCGATGACCCGGTGCGGGAACTCGCCGGCTTCCAGGCGCATGTGGCCAGCGCAATCGAGCCGCGGATGCACGAACTCCGCGCCGGCACGGGATTCGAGTACGAGGTATTGCTCGACCTCGCGGCTCTCTCAATGCCGGCGGAGCATGATCTGGCGCGCGCAGCTTGCGACCTCACCGGCGCGCCGGCCGGCGGCAAGGTGAGCTATTGCAGCGAGGGCTCGCTGTTCCAACCCGCCGGCATCGCCTGCATGGTGTGCGGCCCCGGAGAGCTTGCCCAGGTGCACAAGCCCGACGAATGGATCGAGGAAAGCCAGCTCGCAATCTGCGACGATTTCCTCCGCCGCCTGGTTGATCGGATGGCGGTGTAATACCAGGCGCCGTAGAGATTGACCCTTGGCGACGTTGCACGCACCTTCAGTGTCATGGCCGGCGAAGGCCGGCTACACACGGCTTTCCTTCGTTGCATGCTGCAAAGTCGTGGGTGGCCGGGCCAAGCCCGGCCATGACACAGGGAGCTGTGACCCGCCCCAATTGATTCGATTGTTCCCGAACGGACTCTTATGACGCGAGCAGCAATTCCTTCGGGGCGGCGTTTGGGGCGCCTTGGGGA
>DATHNI010000035.1:0-4562 GCA_035486135.1 Acetobacteraceae bacterium | reverse complement strand
CGGGCCGAGCGGCTGACGGTCGCCCCCTCACGTTCCAGGAACGCCGCGAGTTCGTCGATCTTCCCAACAAGTTCCGCATCCGTCTCCTGCCCGTGCTCCTGCGACCACACTGCAACGCGCAATCCGCGTAGCGTCGTCGCGCGCGGCGGTGGCAGGTTGAATGTCAGCGATGTCTCCGCCGGATCGGGACCGGCCAACACATCCAGCGACAGCGCGAGATCGGCAGCCGACCGCGCGATCGGACCCAGCACCGAGATATCTGTCGCCGCTGCCGGGCTGGTCGCCGGGTCGCCGGTCATCGGGCACAGTGTCCAGGTCGGCTTATGACCGAACACACCGCAGTAATGTGCCGGCACGCGCACCGAGCCGCCAATGTCGGTGCCAAGCTCCAACCCTGCGAATCCGGCCGCCATCGACGCCGCCGAACCGCCCGACGATCCACCTGGTGTATGCGCAACGTTCCACGGATTGGAGGTTGCGCCGTACACCGGATTATAACTTTGCCAGTCCGCCAGATCGACCGGCACGTTGGTCTTGCCGAATACCACGGCGCCGGCGGCCTCCAGCCGGCGGATCGCCAAAGACGAGGTGCCCGCATGATGCGCGAGCGCTTCGGGGTGGCCGCGGGTGGTGGGCAGGCCGGCAACGTCGAAGCTTTCCTTCACCGTCATCGGCACGCCGAACAGCGGCGCGGTGCGATCGCCGCCGGCGTCCATGGCGCGGGCACGGTCGCGCGCGCGATCGAAGTCGCGCACCACCACGGCGTTGATGCGCGGATCAAGCCGCTCGACACGCGCGATGTAGTGGTCGAGCAACTCGAGCGCGGAAATCTCCCCGGCGCGCAGGCGGGCAGCGAGGCTGGTGGCCGACTGGAACGACAACGCCATGTGCTTCACTCCCAGCCGGGCGGCGGCACGAAACCTTGCCACGCGGTTTCCAACAGTTTCGCGACTTCGATGGTGGTGCGGTCGGCGTATTGCGCACCGACGATCTGCACGCCGACCGGCAACCCGTCCGGCGAAAACCCAAGCGGCGCCGCCGTTGCCGGCAGCAGGTAGAAACACGAGATGCCCGCCCAGAACATCTGGTCGGTCGCTGGCAGGCGATGGCCGTTCACCGCGATGCTGCGTTCCCACCGCTCGCCTTCGTGGTCGTGCGGCTGCGCTGGGCTGGCAGCCACCGGGCAAAGGAACACATCATAATCCCGGAAGAATGCCGCCCACTGCCGACGCATCCGCTGACGTTGCTCGTTTGCGACCAGGAAGTCGCGATGCGTCATGCTGACGCCGCGCGCCATCATGGCGTAGTAGCTGGTGTCGTCGGGCGGCAAGCGCTCAGCTTCGGCACGCCAGCGCTGTATCGCCGCGGCGTCGTTGCGCGCGCTGGTCGTGGCGCGCAGCATCTCGATATACAGCCGATGGCCGAGCGCCAGGTCGAAGTCGGGCCGGGCCGTCATGCTGACGGTGGCGCCCTCGCGGCGCAGAAAGCCGGCGAGTTCCGTCAGTTTGGTGGTGATCGAGGCGTCCATTTCGGACAACGGATGATCGGTCATCACCGCAACGCGCAGACCTTTGAAAGAGGTTGCGCGTGGCGGCGGCAATTCAAGCTTCCACCCGGCTTCGATCGGTTCGGCGCCGGCCATGACATCGAGTGCAAGCGTGAGGTCCTCGGCCGAGCGTGCCAGTGGTCCGATCACCGAAATGTCGGCTTGCGAAACATTGCCCGCGAGCGAATGGCCGAGCGGCGGGCAGATGCCCCAGGTCGGCTTGTGACCCCAAACGCCGCAATAATGCGCGGGATTGCGGATGGAAGCGCCGATGTCGCTGCCGGCATCGATCCCGGTCAGACCGGCGGCAAGCGCCGCGGCGGAACCGCCGGAAGACCCGCCCGGCGACAGCGCGAGATTCCATGGGTTGTTGGTCGTTCCGTAGATCTCGTTATAGCTCTGCCAATCGGCGAGCATCAGCGGTACGTTGGTCTTGCCAAACAGCACCACGCCGGCGTCGAGCAACCGATCCACGGCGAGTGCGTTGCTGGTGGCGATGCTGTCGCGATGGGCCGGCGCGCCAAAGGTTGTGGGCAGGCCGACGATGTTGTAGCTCTCCTTGATGGTCATCGGCACGCCGAACAGCCTTGCGCTGCGGTCTTGCTGCTGGTCCAGCGCACGGGCGCGGGTGCGGGCACGCTCGAAGTCGCGCACCACGACGGCGTTGATGCGTGGATCGAGACGTTCGACGCGGGCGATGTAATGGTCCAGCAATTCGAGGCAGCCGATCTCGCGCGTGCGCATCGCGGCGGCGAGGCGTGTGGCGGACAGGAACGTCGGGTCCATAGCTATTTTCCTTCCCCTCTCCCACGGAGCGGGAGAGGACGGGTGAGGGTGAAGCGTGCCGCACGCAGCACGTTTCACCTAACCTCTCCCGCTATGCGGGAGAGGGATTCTTTGAACAATCAAGCGATCGACGAATTGAACGTGCCACCGTCGAGAATCAGGTTATGCCCGACGATGAACCCGATCTTCGCGGAACACAGGAAAGCGCAGGCGTCGCCGAACTCCGCCGGATCACCGACGCGGCCGGCGGGGGAGTTCTTCGCCCTCTCCTGCGCCAGTTCATCGACCGGGCGATTGGACGTGCGTGCGGCTTCGGCGAAACCCGCGCGCAGCCGATCGGTCAGGAACGGCCCCGGCAGGATGTTGTTGATCACCACGTTGTGCCGCGCCACCTGCCGCGCCAGTCCGGCGACGAAACCGGTCAGGCCGGCGCGCGCGCCATTGCTCATGCCCAATTCGGGAATCGGCGACTTCACAGATGCCGAGGTGATGTTCACGATGCGGCCGAACTTGCGCTCGATCATGCCATCGACCACCGCCTTGATCAGGAAGATCGGCGTCAGCATGTTGGCATCGACCGCTTTGATCCAGTCGTCGCGCGTCCAATCGCGGAAGTCGCCGCGTGGCGGGCCGCCGGCGTTGTTCACCAGGATGTCCGGCGCCGGGCACGCGGCGAGTGCGGCGGCGCGCCCGGACTCGGTGGTGATGTCGCCAGGCACCGCGGTGACCTTCACGCCGGTCTCCTTGCGGATCTCGTCGGCGGTGCGCTCCAGGTCCGCAGCGGTGCGAGCGGTGATCACCAGGTCCACACCCTCGCGCGCGAGCGACAACGCGCAGGCGCGGCCCAGGCCCTTGCTGGCAGCGCAGACGATGGCCTTCTTGCCTTTAAGTCCCAGGTCCATGTGGGTGCTTCCCCCTCCGGTTTGAAAGATTGCCCGGTATCAGGGGTCTGCGTTATCCGGTCAAGCGCGGGCGCTTAGGCATGCCCGGTCGGACTACAGCGGGTCACCCCGTCATTGCGCGACAACGCAATCTCCCGCCTGACGAGCCTACGGCTGCGCGCCAGGCGGGGGATTGCTTCGTCGCTTCGCTCCTCGCAATGACATGGGCAACCGCGTGGCTTGTGGTCCATCGATCGTGGGCAGCGTCATCGGACGGTGGTCCACACGCAATGACACCCGGCCCACGGAAGTGACACGCGGGCCCGGGAAGAGCCCGCATCGCTCAATCCTTGAGCGACGCCCCAAGCGCATCGAGCAAGTGTCCAGTGCCATGCTCCCGCGAGCCCGCGTCGTCGTAGCCATCGAGAAACGCGCCTTGCTCCGTTACCTTCAGCGTGGTTTTCCCGTCCGTGGCATCGAGTTGCAACGTTGCCAGCGATACGGAGATCTTCTTCTCGTCCAGGTGCATGACGTAACTATAAACCAGCCGTTGCTCCGGGATCACGTCGTGATAGATGGCGTCGAAGGTCGAGACCACACCGCCTTCCCAACGCCCCTTCAGCCGCTCGCTGCCGCCGACCCGCACGTCCATGTGCCGTTCGAGCAATTCCCACCGGCCGGGCGTGCCGGTGAACCATTTCTGCTTGGCCTCCTGGTCGGTCAGCGCCTTCCACACGCGTGCGATCGGCGCTTCATAGCTACGCTCCAAATGGAACGTCGCATGCACCACCGACAGCGCCTCAGTGCCAGCACCGCCCTGCATGCGCACCACCTCCTTCTCCAACTTGTCAAGCGTGGAGCTCCATCCTTCGGGCGCGCCTGCCACCATCCATGCCACCGAGGGGTCGAGCAGGGTATAGGTCTGCACCACATCCATGCGCGTCCCGCCGAGCGCGTCGGCGAACGCGACTTCGGTATAGGCGCGGAACAGTTCCTTGCCCGCGCTATCGGTGATCAGCATGTCGATCACCAAACTGGTGTTCGCCACCACGTCGACGAACCTGCCACGCAGCCAATGTTGCTCGCCGGCCGGTGAGCGCATGCAAATCTCGAACGGGCCACCGACACGCATCTCCACTTTGGCGTCCGGCACGCTGAAGGTTTCCGGGCTGAACCAACGCTGCACGTGGTCAGCGGTGCTCCAGGCCTTGAATACCGTCTCGCGCCTGGCGTGGAACACGCGGGACAGCCGAAGCGGCGCGGTCGGCTGATCCTTCGCCTCTTGCCTTGCACTACTGACTTGCGGCATCGCCATCTCCTTCGTTCTCCAGGGTTTTCAGGTAGTCGCC
>DATHNI010000034.1:0-13916 GCA_035486135.1 Acetobacteraceae bacterium | reverse complement strand
ACCCCGCCGCCCACGCCAGCCAATCCGCTGCCGCCTGCGCAAAATCGAAGCGCGGCGCGAAGCCGGTGTCGCCCGCCACCCGCGCGACATCCATCGCGCCGCGATCGAAGCCGGTGTGGCTCTCGACATTCGGGGTCTCGCCCGCAACGGCGCGGTGCCAGCGGAAACCCGGCACGAGCGGAGCCAAGGCCTCGCACCAGGTTTCGGCAGACTCGCTGCGCCCGCTGCCGACGTTGTAGATCGTGTGGGACAGGGCCTCGGCATCCGCCAGGCGCACCAGGCCATCGGCGACGTCGCGCGCGTAGATGTAGTCGCCACGCCAGGGCGGCGAGAGCACAGCCGCCTCGCCACGCCGCGCGCAATCCATGACCTGCAGCATCGGCGACAGCGTGTCGCGCACGCCGGTGGCATATTCCCAGGGGCCATACACGCTGCCCAGCCGGGCGGCGGCGAATCCCAGGCCCTGCGTCTCGGCGATGCGCGGCAGGATCGTCTCGGCGGCACGCTTGGTCAGGCCGTACAGCGCCACCGGCGAGGGGTTCGGCAGGTCTTCCCCGATCAGCACCACGCCGACCGCGGCGGTGCCGTAGATCGAGCCGGAACTGGGATAGACGAACCGCCGCACACCGCGTCGTGCCGCCGCCAGCAGTGCCGCCACTGCGCCCTGCACGTTTACCGCGACGATCGTCTCGGGCGCGGCCTTCTCGCGTGCCGAGCCGGCGGTGATCACGGCGCAATGGATCACCCGGTCCACCGGCGCGATGGTCAGGGCGCGCGACAGGTCGGCATCGGACAATACGGAGCCGCCGATCATGGTCAGCCGCCCAGGCAGGCCGGCAAACACGCGCGTCGCGCGCGCCGGCAATGCGATGCGGTCGAGGCCCACCACCTCGCGTCCCGCGCGCAGCAGGTGTTCCACGACGTTAAGTGCGACGAAGCCGGCGGCGCCGGTTACCAGGACGGCCATGCGGGCGATTACAGGCGGTCGCGCGTGGCGCGGCAAGGGGTGGGCGATCCCGACAATGCCGGCCGTCCCTACGCCGGCCACGTGACGGCCGAGTTCTGACCGGGCCATCCATAAGGCAGGGTGCGGCGACAGATGGCCGGGTCGGGGCCCGGCCATGACGGTGGGGAGGCTGGTGCGAACCGGCCACGGGCCAATGTATGGCCGCCTGCCGGCTCGCAGCGTCAGTGCCCCCGTGACTTTGCTCAGGCAGATGACATGGCTCAGTACGCGTCGGGTGGAACCACGTTCTGCGGCTTCGGTCCCAGCAGCGCTGCCCGCATCGTTTCGGCGGATTTGACCCGGATGTCCTGCCAGGCTTCCGGCGAATAAAAGGCCGAGTGCGGCGTGATGATCAGTCGCCCCTCCGTCCACTTCTCGCGCGCTCGGAAGGCACGCACCAGCTCGGGCACCGGTTCGACCGGCGGTTCCACCGGCAGCACATCCAGGGCCACGCCGGCGAGATGGCTGCTCTTCAACAGCGTCGCCACCGCGTCAACATCAACGATCGGCCCGCGGGCCGTGTTCACCAACACCGCGCCTTTCGGCAACAGCGACAACTGCGCCAGCCCCAGCATGCCGCGCGTCTCCGGCGTCAGCGGCGCGTGCACCGACAGCACGTCCGACGCGTGCAGCAGGTCCTCCAGCGTCGCGGCGCGGCCGACGCCGACGCCCAGTTCGACACCGTTGGGCAGGTTTGGGTCGAAGAATACCACGCTGAACCCCAGCGCCTTGGCGCGCAGCGCGACCGCCGTGCCGATGCGGCCCAGGCCGACAATGCCGAAGGTCTGCACGCCGGAGCGGCGCACCAGCGGATCGATGATATAGCGCCACGGCGCCGGCGGATCCTTGCGCTGCGCCTCCAGGTGCAGCAGCAGCCCGCGGCGCATCGCCAGGGCCAGGGCGATCGCGTGGTCGGCGACTTCGGTGGTGCCGTAGTCGGGCACGTTGAGGATCATGATCTGCCGTTCGGCAGCGGCCTTGCGGTCCAGGTTGTCGTAGCCGACGCCCATCCGGCAGATCGCGCGCAGCCGAGGGAAACGCGCCAGGTCGGCGGCGGTCACCTTGTAGCGCAGGATCATCAGGCCCTCGGCCGCGGCGCAGTCCGCGTCGGACAGGTCGGCCAGGGATTCGGACGATGCCGGGAAGATCACCCGCGCGTCCGGGCCGTAGATGCGGCGCTCGACGCTGTCGTCGGGGTAGACGTTTTCGGAATACAGCACGGTGACGGTCATGACGGCGGCGTTTCCCTCCGGGTTGGCGCGGCACGGCTAGCGCGTCCGGCGCGGGAAGGCCAGGGGCCGCGCGGTCACCCGGGTCGTGGGGCAAGCGCGGCCAATCATTTGCCTACTCAACGCGGCGTAGGCCGTATTGCATGAGCGACCGTGTGCGATCGAGCCGGCCACCACCCGCGGGGGGGCTGGCGACGAAGCGTTTAACTCTTTCGGGTAAGGAACGTAGTGTCTCGCCCCCTGGAGCAGCGCATGCCCGATACGCCGATTGAACACACGGCCCGAGGTCCCTACGATCCCTCCTTGGAGATGCGGGTCACTCGGCTGGAGGAGGATATGCGCGAGGTCAAGTCCACGACTGGCCGGCTCGAGACGATGGTGATCGACCTCCGGCAGGCCGTGACTCGGATCGAGGCGACGTTGACAGCGACGCTGCCGCATCTCGCCGCCAAGGCGGAAGTGGCCGAGATATTGAAGACATTGCCGCATCTGGCGACCAAGGCCGAAGTCGCCGAACTGCGCGCTGACCTCGCGGAAAAGCCGAGCAGGACGTATCTTTGGGCCGGGTTCGCCGCTCTCTGCACCGCCTATGCCTCCGGCCTTGCCCTCCTGGCGTTGGTCAAGTAGCCCCCTCGCGGTTGCCTGCGGCTCGCGCACCGCGCACAGCACCACCCGACCGCCACGACCCGCGGACCTCGCCGCCACATCCGCGCTTCCGGTGATCAGCAGGTCGCGGGCTCCGCGGAAGTCCGCCGCCGTTATGTCGGCGTCGCGCAAGTCTGCGCCGGTCATGGTGGTGTCCTTCATGTCCGCCCCGGTCAGCACGGCATTGTTCAGTTGAGCCTGCGACAGGTCCGAGTCAGCGAAGTTGCAACCACGCAGGTCGGCCGAGTGGAAGACGGTGCCGCCGAGGCGCGCGGCCTTGAAGCTGGTTGGCCAGCTCTGCCCGCTGCGCAGCTCCATTGGTCCGGCGATGGCATTCGTCAGATTGGCCTGGTTCATGTTGGCCCGCTCGAACGATGCGCCGCGGATGTCGGCGCCCATCATCTCTGCGTTGCGGAGGTCGGTGAAGCTGAGATTGGCCATCGCCAGTACCGCCTCCGCGAGGTTCGCGCCGTTGAGCGTGGCGCCGCGGAAGTCGGCCGCCGACAGATTGAGTTTGCCCAGATCTACACCCGCCAGGTCCCGCTTGGCGAAGCTGGCGCGCTTGCCCTTACTGCCGTTCGACAGCATCCAGTCGCGGTGCCCCAGCAGGATCGCCCGCAACTCGGCGTCATGGTTCTCCATGCGGGTCACCATGTCGGCGCCGGTCAGGTTGGCCATCGACAGGTCCACGTCGTCCAGCAAGGCGCCGATCAGGCTGGAATTCGCCAGGTTGGTCTCGCGCAGGATCGCGCGCGACAGGATGGCGCCGTCCAGCCTGGCGCCCGACAGGTTGGCGAGCGACAGATCGGCGCCCTCCAGGTTGCAGCCGGTGAGGTCGGAGCCGCCCAGATCCGCCCGGACGAACACGCAGGATCGCAGATCCGAATCGCGCAGGTCGGTTTGCAGGATGAAGGCGTTCGACAGCTTGGCCCGGTTGAGCGAGGCCCCCTTCATCTTGGCTTCCGAGAGCTCGACGTGCAGCTTATCCGCGGCCACTGCGGAGAAGTCGCCGTTCCGGTAGCGCACCAGGTAACCGTCGCGCAGGTCGGCGTCGATCAGGACTGCGCGGGTCATCGTCGCGCCACGCAGCGCGCATCCGCGCAGGTCGATGTTGCACATGCTGGCTTCGGAGAGGTTCGCTCCGGCAAGATCGGCGCCGAACAGACACGCGTTGTCCAAAATGGCCCCGTGGAGGTCGGCCCCCCGGAGCCGGGCGCCGGTCAAATCGGCACCCGCCAGGTTCTGGCCCGCCAGGCGCGCGTTCGGCAGATCGTGGAATTTCAGGCTGGCGCGGGTGCCGTCACGCTGCGACAGGATGAAGCGCTGGTGCTGCTTCAACGTTTGGTCAAGTTTGGCCGCGGTGAGCGTCTTGTAGTCCGGCACGATGGCGCCGCGGGGTTGCATCAAAAGGTCCTGTCAATCCGTGGCCGATCGTGCGTGACGGTGCGACGCATCCGGGCCGCTGCGAGCCTGGTGCGTGTCGCGCCAGCATGGCCCGAAAACCTTTCCCATCCGTGAACGCAGGCTATGACGATGCCGGGACGAACGGTATGGCATGGCGGGTCGGGGCAGGCGAGCGAAGGGGCAAACAGGCGAAGGGGCGAACAAGCGAAAGGGCAGTTGCCTATATCGGTTTGCTCAAGCTGGCAGCGCGACTCGACGCGCTTGCCGACCCGCGGAAGGAGAAACCGGCATCGGTTTGATTCAAGTCAAAGACCGCGCCGGGCGGCGGCAGCATACAGAAGCATGGAACCGTTACCACCATTTCGGGAGCGCACCGCCATCCAACTGCGCGAGCAAGCCGAGGTGTTCCGAAACAAAGCCAGCGCAACCGCCCCCACGGAGGCACAACGGCTGATTCGCCTGGCGGAACGATACGAGGAACTGGCGCGGTTGAGGGAGATGGCCGGATAGTGCTCGTAAGCCTCGGTCAGCACACGATCGCGTCAAGCTTCTTGTTCCAAGGGTAAGCTCGTATCGCTCGTGCCGACCGCGGCAGCACAAGTTTCTCACAAAGTTCAGGAAGTCGAGCAAGGGTTCGCAAAGAGGCCGGTGCTCCCATGGATCAAGGCGACTCATGGGTCATGCAACCTGCCTTGTGTACCTTGGCCTCGCTTCCTGACCTTGGTGAGAAATCTGGAACCGGGCTGCTCGCATGATCGGTGCAAATCTCCCAGGATCTTTCGCACGCAGGGTCTCCAGGACGGGCGGCAGGCATCTGCGGACGGTGGTGACGGCGCCTGCAATGGCTTACGCTCCCTTGCCGTGCTCTCAATCCTCAAATAGATCGCCGTTCTGACCACCCAGGAGAGCCCATGCCGCCCCGCCCATGGCAGGCCGAGGTTTATGCCGCCCTGAAATCCGCCGGCATCCGCCAGATCGGCTACGTGCCCGATGCCGGCCACGCCCATCTGATCGAGGCCGCCCACGCCGATCCGGACATCACGGCGGTCGTGCTGACCACCGAGGAGGAGGGCATCGCTCTCGCTGCCGGCGCATGGCTCGGCGGCCAGCGTGCGGCGCTGCTGATGCAATCCTCCGGCGTCGGCAACTGCATCAACATGCTGTCGCTGCCGGTGAACTGCCGCATGCCCTTCTTCACCCTGGTGACCATGCGCGGCGAGTGGGCGGAGTTCAATCCGTGGCAGGTGCCGATGGGCACCGCGACGCCGGCCGTGCTGACGGCCGCCGGCGTGCATGTCCGCCGCGCCGACCGGGCGGAGGACGTCGCGGAGATGGTCGCCGCATCCGCCGCCCTGGCGTTCGACAGCCTCGTGCCGGTCGCGGTCTTGCTGTCGCAGCGGCTGATCGGCGCCAAAGTGTTCACCGCCAAGGGGTCGGGACAATGAGCCGCCGCAACGACGGAACCCTGGACCGCCGGGCCGCCGTGGCCGCGCTGCTGCGTGATCCGGACGACCTGCTGGTGGTCACCGGCCTCGGCGCGCCCAGCTACGACGTGTCGGCCGCCGGCGACCGGCCGCAGAACTTCTACCTGTGGGGCGCCATGGGCGGCACCGCGATGGTCGGTCTGGGGATCGCGCTGGCGCAGCCGCGCCGGCGGGTGCTGGTGCTGACCGGCGACGGCGACATGTTGATGGGGCTGGGCTCGCTCGCCACCATCGCCGCGGCCGGCGCGCCCAACCTTGCGATCGCCGTGCTCGACAACGCACGTTTCGGCGAGACCGGCGCGCAGCGCAGCCATACCGGCCTGACCGCCGACCTCGAAGCGGTCGCCGCCGGCTGCGGCTGGCCCGTCACCACGACCGTCCACAGCATGGAGGAGGTCGAGGCCCTGCGCGAGCGCCTGCGCCGGGAACCGCTATTCGCGGTGCTGCGTATCGCGCCGGAAGAGCAACCGCGCGACCTGCCGCCGCGCGATGGCGCCACCCTGACCGACCGCTTCCGCCGCGCCCTCGGGGTTGTCGAAAGGTAGCGCAAAGCTACCAGTGGTAGCGCAATCCTTAGCGTTATATCAAACGCATGTTTCATTGTGTTTCGGTCGCCCGAGTTGCCCGGGCACCGTCATTTGACGCTGGCGCCCGGTTGCAAATTCGCGGACAATGCAAGGCTTGGGGAGATTGCGGTCGGGTCATGAACCCGACACGCCTGGGCAAGGTGCGGGAGTTCGATGGTGCGACGCAGCATAGGAGATGACTGTACGGACATAGGGGCGAGCAGGACCTGGGATGTGCCGCGGATTTCCATGTTCTCCGGGCGGCGGCGCGGGTTCGCGCTGGGCGGGGCGCTGTTTCTGCTGATTGGCGCTGGATTGTTCCTGGCGCCGCGGCTTGGCGCACAGCCGGCGCCGTCCCCCGGTATGCAGCCGACAATCCCCGTCACAACCGGGAAGTCCGAGCGCCAGGACGTGCCGGTCTGGCTGCGCGGCCTCGGCACCGTGCAGGCGCTCAACACGGTCACGGTGCGCAGCCGGGTGGACGGCACGCTCGACAAGTTCCCGGTCACCGAAGGCCAGATGGTCAAGCAAGGCACCCTGATCGGGGTGATCGATCCCCGGCCCTACCAGGCGGCGCTCGACGCGGCGGCTGCCAAGAAGGCGCAGGACGAAGCCCAGCTCGTCAATGCCAAGCTCGACCTGCAACGCTACTCCAACCTGGCGCAGAAGGACTTCGCCTCGCACCAGCAGGTCGATACCCAGGTCGCCATGGTCAACCAGTATACCGCGGCCCTGAAGGGCGACGACGCGGCGATCGAGACCGCCCAGCTCAACCTGAGCTTCTGCTACATCACCGCACCGTTCGACGGCCGCGTCGGGCTGCGCCTGGTCGATCCCGGCAACATGGTGCACGCGACCGATTCTGGCGGGATCGTGACACTGACCCAGGTACACCCGATTACCGTGGTGTTCACGCTGCCGCAGCGGAACCTCCCTTCGATCGTAGAAGCTATGGGCAGCCGCCGGTTGGAGGTCGCCGCGTGGTCGAACGACAACGCGACCGAGCTCGCCAAGGGCATGCTGCTGACCCCGGACAACGCGATCGACACGACCACCGGCACGATCCGGCTGAAGGCGACGTTCGAGAACCTGGACGACAAACTTTGGCCCGGCCAGTTCGTCGAGGCGCAGTTGCTGCTGCGCACCGAGCAACAGAAGGTCACTGTGCCGACACGGGCCGTGCAACATGGGCCCGCCGGGCTTTACGTGTACGTGGTTCGGCCCGACGCCACGGTGCAGCGGCAGGCGATTGAGGCGGAGGATCGCGGCCCGGTCATGGTGGTCACCAAGGGGCTCGATGCGGGGCAGGCGATCGTGCTGGATGGCCAGTCGCGGCTGGAGAACGGCTCGCACATCGCGGGGACGGCGGAAGCGCCTCAGACAGCGCAGGTGAGGGGCTGAGGCATGAGCATCTCGACCCCCTTCATCAAACGTCCGATCGCCACCTCACTGGTCATGGCGGCGCTGGTGCTGATCGGCATCGCCGCTTACCCGCTGCTGCCGGTCGCGCCGCTGCCGCGCGTCGATTTCCCCACCATCGTGGTGACGGGCCAATTACCTGGCGCGAGTCCTGAAACCATGGCGGCCACCGTGGCGCAGCCGCTGGAAACCCAGATCGCGCAAATCCCCGGCGTCTCGCAACTCACCTCCACCAGCGTGCTGGGCGTCACCAGCGTGACGGTGCAGTTCGACCTCGACCGCAGCATCGACGGCGCGGCCGGCGACATCCAGGCGGCGATCCAGGCGGCCAGTGCGCAGTTGCCCAAGATCATGCCGGGGCCGCCGACCTACCGGAAGGTGAACCCGTCCGACGCGCCGATCATGATCCTGGCGGTGCAGTCCGACGCGATGCCGCTGACCGAAACCGACGACTATTCGGAGAACGTACTGTCACAGCAGATCTCGCAACTCGCCGGCGTGGCGCAGGTGCTGATCGGCGGGCAGCAGAAGCCGTCGGTGCGTGTGCAGGTCGATCCGGAAAAGCTGGCCGCGATGGGCCTGACCCTCGAGGACGTGCGCAGCCTGCTGGTCAGCGCCACGACGGATGCGCCGAAGGGCAGCATCGACGGCGAAAACAAGAGCTATACCATCCTCGACAACGACCAGATGACCCGCGCGCGGGAATACAACAACGTCGTGCTGGCCTATCGCAACGGCGCGGCCGTGCGGGTGCGCGATATCGGCACCGCCATCGACGGGCCGGAGAACCGCTTGCTCGCCGCGTGGCAGAACGGCAAGCGTGGCATCCTGCTGATCATCTTCAAACAGCCCGGCGCCAACGTCATCGATACGGTAGAGCGGATCAAGGCGGCGCTGCCGCGGCTGGAGGCATCGATTCCGCCGACGATCCATGTCAGCACCATCATGGACCGGACGCTGACCATCCGCGCCTCGGTCAAGGACGTGCAGTTCACGCTGGTGCTGGCCGTTTGCCTCGTCGTGATGGTCATCTTCCTGTTCCTGCGTAACGTCTGGGCTACGATCATTCCCAGCGCCACGGTCCCGGTCGCGCTGATCTGCACCTTCGGCGTGATGTACTTGATGAACTACAGCCTGGATAACCTGTCGCTGATGGCGCTGACCCTGGCTGTGGGTTTCGTGATCGACGATGCGATCGTGATGCTGGAGAACATCTTCCGCCACGTCGAAGAGGGCATGCAGCCGATGGAGGCGGCCATCAAGGGCGCCGGCGAAATCGGCTTCACCATCGTGTCCATCAGCTTCTCGCTGGTCGCGGTGTTCATTCCCTTGCTTGCCATGGGCGGCATCGTCGGCCGGTTGTTCCGCGAATTCGCCGTGACGGTCACCGCCGCCGTGCTGGTCTCGGCCTTTGTCTGCCTGACCCTGACACCGATGATGTGCTCGCGCTTCCTGCACCACGACACCAGCCAGCACGGCTGGTTCTATCGGGTAATCGAGGGCTTCTTCAACGCGTTGATCAACGGCTACCGGCGCACGCTGGACATCGCCTTGCGGTACCATTTCATCACGTTCCTGGTGTTTCTCGGCACGATGTCGCTCAGCGTCTATCTCTACATCATCGTGCCGAAGGGCTTCTTCCCGCCGCAGGACAACGGCATCGTGCTCGGCACCACCGAGGCCGCGCAGGATATCTCGTTCAAACAGATGGCGGAGGTGCAGCAGAAGCTGGGCGATATCATCGCCCAGGATCCGGACACGGCGGCCTATGTCTCCTCCATGGGCGGCGGGTTCGGCGGGGCGCCCAACAACAATGGCCGGTTGTTCATCGCCTTGAAGCCGGTGGAGGAGCGGGTTGGCGGCTCGCTGCAGGATTACATTAATCGCCTGCGGCCCAAGATCGCCAAGATCCAGGGCGGCATCCTGTTCCTGCAGCCGATCCCGGACGTGCGCGTCGGCGCCCGTCCCACCAAGACCGAGTTCCAATACACGCTGCAGGACGCGAACCTGGCCGAGCTGTACGAGTGGGGTCCGAAGATCCTGGCGAAGCTGCAATCGCTGCCGATGCTGCGTGACACGACCAGCGACCAGCAGCAGGGCGGCACCACGGCCACGCTGGTGATCGACCGTGACGCCGCTGCGCGATTCGGCATCCAGCCGCAGGTGATCGACGACACGTTGTACGATGCGTTCGGCCAACGGCAGATCACCCAGTATTTCTCGCAGGTGAACTCCTACCATTTGATCCTGGAGGTTCCGCCGGACATGGCGGGCGATCCGGCAACGCTGGACAAGCTGTATGTGCACTCGTCGAGCGGCCAGGCGGTGCCGCTCTCGACCTTCGTACATTGGAGCACGCTGCCGGTGGCACCGCTGTCGATCAGCCACCAGAGCCAATTCCCCTCGGTGACGATTTCGTTCAACCTCGCACCCGGCGCGGCGTTGGGTCAGGCGGTGGAGGCGGTCGAAAGCACGACGCGGCAGATGGGCGTGCCGATCACCGTGACCGGCTCCTTCCAGGGCACGGCGCAGGCGTTCCAGTCATCGCTGGCGAGCCAGCCCTATCTGATCGCCGCGGCGCTGATCAGCGTGTACATCATCCTCGGCATCCTGTATGAGAGCTACATCCTGCCGTTGACGATTCTCTCCACATTGCCGTCGGCCGGCGTCGGCGCGCTGCTGACGTTGCTGCTGTTCCACTACGACCTGTCGGTGATCGCGCTGATCGGCGTGATTCTGTTGATCGGCATCGTGAAGAAAAACGGCATCATGATGGTGGACTTCGCCATCACCGCCGAGCGGCGCGACGGGATGACGCCGCACGAGGCGATCCGCCAGGCCTGCCTGCTGCGGTTCCGGCCCATCCTGATGACCACGATGGCGGCCATGCTGACCGGCTTTCCGCTGATGCTGGGCACCGGTGCGGGATCGGAACTGCGGCGGCCGCTGGGCTTCGCGATGGTCGGCGGCCTGGCACTGAGCCAGTTGCTGACGCTGTACACGACGCCGGTGATCTATCTGTATCTGGACAAGCTGCAGCACTGGCTGGCACCGAAGCGGCATCGCGTGCCGATCCTGGCGCAGAAAATGGGGTCCGCGGCGGATTGAGGGGTGCGTCAGGTCGCACCGGCCGCTCCCGACCGCCATGAGGAGGCGCCGGCCTTTCAGCGTCATGGTCCGCCATCCACGACTTCGCTGCCTGCACCAAGGAAAGGCGTGGATGGTCCGCCGGAGCCTGCCCCGGGCGCTTGACGCGGGGGCGGACTATGACACAAAGGGCACCGTACACGCTGAGCTTGACTTGGTTATTCCTCGGCAGGTCCTGACTGTCGGGGACAGCCGGCGCCGGCGCGTCAATGTTTTCCGGTGACTGATCGCGCAGCCGTCCAACCCTTCGCACCACGACCGCGGCCGCGCGTCATCACTCGTCGCTCAGCAGTTCGTCCAACGTCCAGGGGCATTTCGCAGGCAACGGCTGTGGAGGCTCGCCGTCCATTCTGGCAGGGGTGGCGCGCAGGGCGCGCCGATAAAGCCGCGCAATGTCGATCCTTTGGCGCATCGACGGTGTAAATCTACTCGACGCATCGCTACGGAGGCGCTCGGCATCGGCCTGCCAGTTATCGACGTCCCGCGCCTGCGGCCAGCCCAGGGTCTTCAATCGATGGGCGATTGCTTGCACCAGGAGTCATTCGACGCTGTGCAGTTGTTCGCTGCCCACGCTCTCGATCTCCTCGATGACGTTCTGCCAGTCCACCTGGTCGTTGACGCGCTCGCCGGCGGCGAGGCGGCGCAACAACTCGGCCTGATGCTCCGACCACACCAGAACGTCGCTCTGGTACGGGTCGCTCATACTGCCCTCCGGGGCAGAAGGATTAGGCCGGCCGATCACCCGACGCAATTGGCCGCCAACGTGATGATTTGCGCCCCAGGGGACCGTCCGCCAGCGCATCGTTCAGCACTGCCATCGTGTCAGCGCGGAACCCGACGTAGTGCTCGACCGCGCGATTGCACACGACGGCGGCTTTCGTTCTGTTCGTCGTCATCGGCAATCTGCGTTTGTCGTGTTGCGTCGCATGGCGAGTCGTCGTTTGAATTCCTGGCTCTTCCGCATGGCTAGTCGTGCGGAAGCAAGCTCTTCACGCGGAAGACGCGCAAGGGCCACGGAAGGCAGTTGTCGCGACGCCACGCCTCCCGCACACTGGCTGCTCCAGAAATGGGGAGGTTCATATGGAAGTCCGTCTCGACGGCCGTTCGGCCATCATCACCGGCGCGAGCAAGGGGCTCGGCCTGGCCATGGCGAAGGAGTTCGCCGCATCGGGTGCCAACGTCGCCATCCTGGCGCGCGGGGTGGAGGCGCTGGAGCAAGCCAAGGCCATCGCTTCGGAGGGCGCCAGCGGGCGGGTCGCCACATTCGTTTGCGACGTATCGAAGGCCGACGAGATCGAGAAGACGTTCGCAGCGGTGGTCTCGACCTTCGGCAAGGTCGATATCCTGATCAACAACGCGGGCATCTCGCGCGCGATGCCGTCGGAGAAGATCACCGACGAGCTGTGGCAGGAAGATCTGGACCTGAAGCTGTTCGCGGCGATCCGGCTGAGCAGATTGGTGTGGCCGGGGATGAAGGAAAGGAAGTGGGGGCGGATCATCAATGTGCTGAACACCGGGGCCAAGGCGCCGCGGGCCAATGGCGCGCCGACGGCGGTGTCGCGCGCGGCGGGCATGGCGCTGATGAAAGTGCTGGCCGGCGAGGGCGCGCCCCATGGCATCCTGGTGAACGGCATGCTGGTGGGGCTGATCGATTCCGACCAGCATGTGCGCCGCCATGCGCGCGAGGGCGCCAACGTGTCGTACGAGGAATTCCGCTCGAAGATGGGGGCGAACGTGCCGTTGGGCCGCGTCGGCAAGGCCGAGGAGTTCGCCGCGATGGCGTGCTTCCTGTGTTCCGATCTGGCCGGCTTTACCACCGGCACCGCGATCAATATGGATGGCGGGGCGTCGCCTGTGGTGTGAGTTGATTTAGAGTTCCTCTCCCGCGGTTGCGGGAGAGGCCAGGTGAGGATGATGCGTGCGGCACGCTTCACCCTCACCCATCCTCTCCCACTGCGTGGGAGAGGGGTTTTTATGAACAGGGGATGTGGCGATGGCGGCGAAAATCATTCCGGTGCCGGTGTTCGACTGCGTGGTGTTCGGCGCGACCGGCGACCTGACGCTGCGCAAGCTATTGCCAGCGCTGTACTACCGATCGCTCGACGGGCAGATGCCGCCGGACTCGCGCGTCATCGGCGCCGCACGGTCCGACCTCGGCGGCGATGAGGGCTTCCGCAAGCGTGCGGCAAAGGCGCTGCACGACCACGTCGCCGCTGCCGACCTGAAGCCCGAAGCAGTCGAACGCTTCTGTGCCTGCCTGCATTATGTTCGCATCGACGCCGCGAAATCCGATGCCGACTGGAGCGCCTTGCAGCACTTGCTCGATCCCGAGCGGGTGCGGGTGTTCTATCTCGCGACGTCGCCGGACCTGTATGGCCCGGTGTGTCGCAATCTCGGACAGGCCGGGCTGGTCACGGCGAAATCGCGCGTCGTGCTGGAAAAGCCGATCGGCCACGACCTTGCCTCGGCGCGCGAGGTCAACGACAGCGTCGGCGCGGTGTTCTCGGAAGCGCAGACCTTCCGTATCGACCATTACCTGGGCAAGGAAACCGTCCAGAACCTGCTCGCCCTGCGCTTTGCGAATTCGATTTTCGAGCGGCTGTGGAACACCGATGTCATCGACCACGTGCAGATCACTGTCGCCGAGACGGTCGGACTGGAAGGCCGCGCCGGTTACTTCGACAGCGCCGGCGTGCTGCGCGACATGGTGCAGAACCACATGCTGCAGTTGCTGTGCCTGATCGCCATGGAGCCGCCGGTGTCGCTGGAAGCCGACCGGGTGCGCGACGAGAAACTGAAGGTGCTGCGCGCGCTGCGTCCGTTCGAACAGCACGAGGCGCTGACATCGACCGTGCGCGGCCAATACATCCAGGGTGCGATCGATGGCAAGCCGGTGCCGGGGTATCTCGCTGACCTGGGGCGCGACGAACCCAGCCACACCGAAACGTTTGTCGCGCTGAAGGCCGAGGTGCGCACCTGGCGCTGGGCCAACGTGCCGTTCTACCTGCGCAGCGGC
>DATHNI010000033.1:0-3915 GCA_035486135.1 Acetobacteraceae bacterium | reverse complement strand
GCGGGCGACAGGAATGACCACCACGCGCGAGCGCCCGTGCGGGGCGGAATCGCGCCATTATACCAGCCGCCCGAAAGACTGACTCTCGAAGTGGTCGCACTGGCCGCCCCTTTCGTCATGGCCGGGTCAAGCCCGGCCATGACGAAAGGTGCGGCCAGCACCGGTACGTCAACTTTTAAGGCGCCTGGTATTACACCCGCAATGGCGCCATGACAGGGTGAACGTTGTTGTACGGATGCCCTGACCTTGTGGAGGATCAGACCATGGACAAACGTCACGCGTACACGGTACGGGTCGAGTGGACAGGCAACCAGGGCTCCGGCACGTCGTCCTACCGCGCGTATTCGCGGTCCCATGATATCGAAGCGCCCGGCAAACCGACGATCGCCGGATCGTCCGATCCCAAGTTCAGGGGCGATCCGGCCCGATGGAACCCGGAGGAACTGCTGGTCGCCTCACTGTCCACCTGCCATCAACTTTGGTACCTGCATCTGTGTGCCGAGGCCGGCATCGTGGTGCAGGCCTATCACGACGATGCGGTTGGCGTGATGGTGGAACAACCGGACGGCGCCGGGCAGTTCGAGAGCGTGACCTTGCGGCCGCACGCGACCCTGGCCCCGGGCGCGGACCAAGCGGTGGCGCGCCGGCTGCACGAGGAGGCTGCCAGGGTGTGCTTTATCGCGCGATCGGTGTCGTTTCGCGTAGAGCACGAGCCGAGCTTTTCGTAAAGGAAGCCTCTCCCGCGCTACGCGCGGGAGAGGCTTCTTATCAAGCGCTGCACCCCTCGTCGCGCAGCAGCTCCGTGACTGCCGCGATCGGCACGTCGGACGCGGTGAACGTCTGGCCGATGCCGCGCGCCAGCACGAAGTTCAGAGCCCCATCCCGCACTTTCTTGTCGCGCCGCATATGTCCGATCAGCGTCGCGGCGGAAAACCGCCGGTTCAGCATCGACAACTCCGCCGGCAATCCCACCGCCGACACGTGCGACACCACCCGCTCGGCGTCGTCGCGCGAACAATGCCCCAGCCGGGCCGACAGCTTGAACGCCAGCCCCATGCCGATCGCAACGCCCTCGCCGTGCAGCAGTCCGCCGGCGTAGCCGTATTCCGCCTCCAGCGCATGGCCGAAGGTGTGGCCGAGGTTCAGCAGAGCCCGCCCATCATTGGGCTTTTCCTCGCGTTCGTCGTCGCCGACCACCGCGGCCTTGAACGCACAGGCGCGCTTGATCGCTTCCGCCTGGGCGTCGCGATCGCCACGCACCACGCCGGCGCCATGGCGCTCGCACCACGCAAAGAACGCCGCGTCGCCGATCAGGCCAGCCTTGGCGATCTCGGCATATCCCGCGCGCAGCTCACGTGGCGGCAGCGTCCCCAGGGTCGCCGTGTCCGCCAGCACCATGCGCGGCTGATAGAACGCGCCGATCAGGTTCTTGCCCTGCGGCGCATTCACCGCGGTCTTGCCGCCGACCGAGGAATCCACTTGCGACAACAACGTGGTGGGGATCTGCACGAACGGCACGCCACGCAGCACTGTCGCGGCGGCGAAGCCCGCGAGATCGCCGACCACCCCGCCACCCAGGGCGACGACCGTGGTGCGCCGCTCGATCCGCGCCTCCAGCAACTGGTCCATCACGGACAGGTAGGATTGCAGGCTCTTCGACGCCTCGCCGGGCGGCACGACGATGTGCTGCGTGGCGATGCCGGTCGCGGCGAGGCCGCGTTGCAGCGCAGGCAGATGCAGCTCCGCGACCGTTGCATCGGTCACGATCACGGCGCGCTTCTGCGGCAGCACGGGAGCCAGCAAGGCGCCGGCGCGCGCCAGCAGGTCGTCGCCGATCACCACGTCATAGCTGGTGGACGACAGCACCACCGACAACCGCCGTGGCGGCTGCCACGCCAGCAGCGAATCCAGCACCTGCGAGGTGGTGGTGTCGGGGCTCTCGTCGCCACAATCGACGATCACGTCGGCCTCGGCATAGATCGGATAACGCTGGTCGATCAGCCGTTGCAGGATGTCCGACGCGTCGCCATCCGCCAGCAGCGGGCGGTGGTCGCGGCCGGACACCCGGCGCACCAGCGTGTGCAGCGGACAGCGTAGCCAGACCGACACCGCGTCGGCGCGGCAGGCCGCCCGCGTCTCCGGGTCCATGAACGCGCCGCCGCCGAACGCCAGCACCTGCTGGTCGCCGGCCAGCAGGCGGCGGATCACCCGCCGTTCGCCGTCGCGGAAGGCGCGTTCTCCGTAGCGCGAGAACAACTCGGGGACAGTGCAGCCGGCGGCCAGTTCGATCTCGGCGTCGGCGTCGCGGAACGGCAGCCCGAGTCGCGCGGCGAGGCGGCGGCCGATCGAGGTCTTGCCGGCGCCCATCAGCCCGACCAGAACGATGCTGCGTCCGGCCAGTGATTCCGGCGGGGAAACGCCTTCCTTGAGAGCAGTGTTGCGTGTCATGACGGGCAAGGCTAGCACAGCGCCACGCTCGCAGCCACGATGGCCGCCGGCGCAACGTCCAAGAGGAGCGTGGCCTCGCCCATGATCCGCGTGTTCCTGTTTGTGCTGGCGCTCGGCGTGGTTTTGCTGGCGGGCGGCGTCGTGTATCTCGGATTGTTCCCGCCCAACCCGCCGCCGCATGCGGTGGAGAAGACGCTGCCGAACGACAAGTTCCAGTCCCATTGATGGACCGCCCAGTGGATCGCCACGTGGAGGCGTTCCTTGAGATGCTGGCCGCCGAGCGCGGCGCGGCACGCAATACGCTGACGGCGTACGAAGCGGACCTGGCGGATTTCGCCGCCTTTGCCGGTTCGCGTGGCCTGGCGGTGGCCGGCGCCGATGCCGCGACGTTGCAGGCGTATATGGCGAGGCTGGCCAAGGCCGGGCTGTCGGCGCGCACCGCGGCGCGGCGGCTGTCGGCGTTGCGGCAGTTCCACCGCTTCCTGCTGCGCGAAGCGGTGCGCGCGGACGATCCGACGTCCTTGCTCGATACGCCGCGCCTGCCGCGCTCGCTGCCGAAATACCTGACGGAGCATGAGGTCGATGCGCTGCTGGCGGCGGCGGGCCGGCGGGCAGGGCGGCCCGGCGCGATCGCGCTCGCGGCGCTGGAAATCCTGTATGCGAGCGGGATGCGCGTGTCCGAACTGCTGTCGCTGCCGCGCAGCGCGCTGGCGGGCGACGCGGCGCTGCTGCTGATCCGCGGCAAGGGCGGCCGCGAGCGCATCGTGCCGCTGACCGAGGCGGCGAAGCACGCCGCGGCGGCGCTGGTGGAAGCGACCGCCAAGGAGGGCCGCTGGCTGTTCCCCGGCCGCGACGATCGGCGAGCGATGACGCGGCAAGGCTTCTTCCTGTTGCTGAAGCAGGTGGCGCTGGACGCGGGGCTGGACCCGGCGCGCGTGTCACCGCACGTGCTGCGGCATTCGTTCGCCTCGCATCTGCTGGCGCGCGGCGCGGACCTGCGCAGCTTGCAGACGCTGCTGGGGCATGCGGATATCGCGACGACGCAGATTTATACGCACGTGCTGGCGGAACGGCTGCAACGGCTGGTCGAGGCGCATCACCCGCTGGCCCAGCCGTAATATACTCCCCCTCCCCTTGAGGGAGGGGGTTGGGGGGAGGGGTGCGTACGCACTGAGCGACCGGGCGTACGCACCCCTCCCCCCAGCCCCCTCCCTCAAGGGGAGGGGGAGTTCTCTCAAGGAGACGCACCATGCGGCCCGAGGACGTCATTGCCGACAAGCGGCGGCCCTATACCGGCGCCGAGTACATGCAAAGCCTGCGCGACGGCCGCGAGGTCTATATCGACGGCGAGCGAGTCGCCGACGTCACCGCGCATCCGGCGTTTCGTAATTCGGTGCGCTCCATCGCCCGGCTGTACGACGCGCTGCACGATCCCGCGCGTCAAGGTGTGCTGACCTGTCCGACCGA
>DATHNI010000032.1:0-2667 GCA_035486135.1 Acetobacteraceae bacterium | reverse complement strand
CGCCAATGCACCCTGCTCTTGATCGCCACGAATTTTTTGCGCGCCGGATCGATCCCGAGCACTTGCAGCATCTCCTGCGCGGTCGGCTCGATATGCCGGGACAGCAGCACGACTTGCACTTTCCCAATATCCAGCACGACTGTCGTGCCCATGTAGATCTGCAACCCCGGCGTCAGCCCGCCCTTCAGCCGAAAGCTACCTGACGAGATGGTCTGCACCACGCCGGTCACCTCCAACGGCGCGCTGGATACCGGCAATTGCGGCATCTTCAGCTTCGCCCCGATCGACAGAGTGACAGTGGCGCCAACGCCCGCCTCGATCGCCTGCCGCACGGCATCGCGGTCGTAGATGCCGAAGAACGCCACGTCATCCAGCTCCTGCCGGATGATTTCCCGCAGTGTATCGGTGGTATCCATCGTCCCGCCGCTGGCACAGTTGTCGTAGTGATCAAGCAGGATGACCGGCAATTGGCCCGGCCCGCCTCCCAAAGCCTTGGCGCGGCGGACCGACGCCTCCAGCGGCTCGATGTCGAACATGAACGCGCGCCGCTCCGTCCAAGCGGCACTGAGCAATTCGTCCACCATCGCCTGAGCCGCCGCCGGATCGTTGTCGGTGACCACCACCGCAGACAACCCGGCCATCTCGACGTCGGCATGCGGGAAGCCGACGAACAGGCTTGCGGCGAGGGCGCGCCCCCTCGCCTCCCACGCCGCGCACAACGCCTGGAGGTCCCTGTTCGGCGCCTGGTGCGTGCCCTGCGCCATCACGTGCGGGAGCATCGGCGCGGTGCCCCAGGCGGCGGTGGGCGTCACTTCGCCCCGTATCACCCGCACCAATGCCCGCGCAGCGCGCTCGGCGGTCTGCCGCTGGTCGATATGCGGATAGGTCTGGTAGCCGGTGACGATCTGCACGTTACCGACCATCGCATCGTAGACGTTGGCATGCATGTCATAGGCGACGCAGAGCGGCGTGTGCGGGTCGATGGCACGAATGCGGCGCAGCAGTTCGCCCTCACCGTCGTCGAAGCTCTCGGTGACCATGGCGCCGTGCAGGTCCAGCCACAACGCGTCATAGCCGCCCTGAGCCACTGCGTCGGTGATCATGCGGCAGAACGTCTCGTAGGCGTCGCTGTCCACTGGGCCGCTCGGCGGGGCACTAGCGCACAGTGGCACGACAACCTCGGCACGTAGTTCTTCCGCCACCGCGAGATAGCCGCCCATGCAGGTGCCGGTGCCACGATAGAAGTCGATTGCGGCCTGGCCGCCGAGCAAGGTGGTGCCGTTGCGGCAGAAGCGATCAAGCTTGGTGGGCACGGGCGAGAAGGTGTTCGTCTCGTGCGATAGCGTTGCGAGCAACAACCGCATCCGTTTCCCCCGTGGCCTGCGTTGACCGGGGCACCATAACGCCACCGGCGGTAGGATGACCATGTGGCGGGCACCGATCGAGCCCCGGCTGTAGCGCGACAAACACGGTTGACATCTTGATTGTCGCCGGACACCCGGCCATCACAATTGGCCAGTGGCGTCCTTGCTGTCGATGGCACGGTCGAACAGAGCCCGGTCGCGAACACGCCTCTCCCGGTCGAGCCAGAACCGTATCGCCCAAACCTGCTGCGGCTTCGGCGCGCGCTTGGCCCCAACAATGCGTCCTGCATTCCACGGTCGCCGCTCCCGGGTGGCCGGGTCGAACTCCGAATGTCCCATTTTGCCCTCCTCCTGGCCGGATTGGCCATCGGGAGGATCCGCTGCGTGGGTCTCGGTCGCAGGCATCCGTCCCCCAAGGCGGCAGCAAAAGGTGAGACTGGCGGGAAGTGGACCGGCGGCTTCGGATGCGCAATGCTGAAGGGTGACACTGACACTCATCGAGGCGACCCTGGTCTGGATGACTTATAGGCTGTGCCACTTCGCCAATGTGCGATAATGGTGTGCACTGACGTGCCCGTCACCGTCTATTGGTTGAACGGGCGCGAAAGCTATCGTGGGAGGAATCGACGCCAGATGAACGCCATCAAGGACTCCATCAAGTCAGGTAGGACCGTCGTCGGGACGGCCGGGGCACCGAACGTCGACGTGTCGATCCTGGCCGACGCTGGGTACGACTTCCTGCTGTTCGACACCCAGCACTCCCCTTGGGAGATCAAACAGCTGCAGCCGTCGATCCAGGCGATGCGCGGCAAGCCGGCGGCGCCGGTAGTGCGCGTCGCCACCAACGAGGCGTATCAGATCTGCTTCGCGCTTGACGCCGGAGCGCGGGGCGTCATTGCGCCGATGATCAGCACCCGCGCGGAGGCGGAGGCAATGGTGCGCGCCTGCCGCTATTTTCCCCTCGGCAACCGCAGCAACGCCGGCGTGCGCGGCGAGTGGGGCGAGTTCAAGAATTACCGCGATTACATGGATGCCGTGAACAACGAGCTTCTCATCGTGCCGATGATCGAGACCAACCAGGCGCTGGAGAACCTCGATGACATCGCCTCGGTCCCGGGCGTCGACGTCCTGCTGATCGGCCCGTCCGATCTTTCGATCGAGTTGGGGGTGCCGCTCGACTACCAGTGCGACATCTATCAGCGAGCGCTCGATAAAATCGCGGCGACCGCGGCGAAACACGGCATCACCGCCGGGATGTATTTCATCCCGCCCGGGATGGACCCGAACTTCTTTGTTCAGAAGG
>DATHNI010000031.1:0-17151 GCA_035486135.1 Acetobacteraceae bacterium | reverse complement strand
GGGCGTGTCGGTCGGCGACGTGTTCGCGACGCTGTCGTCCTATGTCGGGTCGAGCTACGTCAACCAGTTCAACGAGTTTGGCCGCACGTTCCAGGTCTATGTCCAGGCGGACGCGCCGTTCCGGCTGCACGAGGACGACATACTGCAACTCACGGTGCGCAATCAAAGTGGGCAGATGGTGCCGCTGGGGGCATTGGTAGAGGTGCGGCCGGCCACCGGACCGGCACTGATCACCTTGTACAACCTGTATCCGGCCGCAACGATCGTCGGCTCGCCGGCGCCGGGCTACAGCACGGGCGAGGCGATGACGCTGATGGAGCAACTCGCCGACAATGTGTTGCCGCGCGGCACCGGCTTCGAATGGACCGCGATGGCATATCAGGAGAAGGCGGTTGGCGGCCAGATCTACGTGGTGTTCGGGCTGGGGCTGCTGTTGGTGTATCTCTGCCTCGCCGGGCAATACGAGAGCTGGATTGCGCCGCTGTCGGTGGTGCTGGCGGTCCCGCTGGCACTGAGCGGGCCGGCGCTGGCCTTGGGGGGCCTGGGGCTGGCGAACAACCTGTACACGCAGATCGGGCTGGTGCTGCTGATCGCGCTGTCGGCCAAGAACGCGATCCTGATTGTCGAGGTGGCGCGCGACCGGCGGCGCGTGGAAAACCTGCCCATCGTCTCGGCTGCGGTGGAAGCGGCGCGCACGCGGTTCCGGCCGATCGTGATGACGTCGTTCGCGTTCATCCTCGGCATGGTGCCGCTGGTGTTGTCCACCGGCGCTGGCGCGGCGGCCCGTGTCTCCCTGGGGTTGAGCGTGCTGACCGGGATGATCGCGTCCACCTGCCTGGCGGTAATGTTCGTGCCGTCATTCTTCGTGGTGCTGCAGGGGTTGGAGGAGCGGCTGAAGGGACGGAAGCAGACCGCGCCGGCAACCCAGCCGTCCCCCGGACACTGACTGGCCGCGCGGCGCCCCAACCGTCATGGCCATTTGGTGTCATGGCCGGCGAAGGGCGGCCACCCACGACTTTTCTCCGTCGCACGCGGCAAAGTTGTGGGGGGCCGCCCTGCGCCGGCCATGACACAGAACGTGACACGGAACGTGACACATAAAGCGAGTATCACGTCGCCGAGATGGTTCACTTCGACGCCGCGCGATCCCTCGTAGCTTTTCCGTAACCGGGTTTGATTAGAACCCATCGGCGACAGCACCGGCGAGTCCGCAAATCGCGGTAGGCACTGGAAATGTCAGCGGAGCGACGCGGACAGACGCATGACCCTTCGACGAGGCCGTGGAATTTGGCACCCGACACGCTGATCGAAATCTATCGCAAGCGCTCGCGCGTACCCGTTTGCCTTCGGCTCATCGGGGCGTGACGTGTGGCGTCATCGAATAATTGACGAGACAGTCACGGCTCCGTCCGGCACATCCACGCGCGATCCTGATGTGTGCGTCGACACGCGGCGTGGATCGTCGCCTGGACATGGCGATGCGACATATGGCCAGGCGACCGGGGCACGCTGGCCGGCGGTTGCTCGGCGCGACGTGCTTGGCGGCGCCGTGCTATCGTTACTGCCCGTTCTGTTTGCACCGAGGGTCGGTCAGGCCGCCGCCGCCGAGCCGGTGCGCATCGTTTACGACGTCTTCGCGAATCCGCCGCTCATCTGCGGCGACGGCACCGCGATCGACCCAACCACGCCCGGTCTGACGATCCAGATGCTGCGCATGGCCAGCAAACGGGCCAATGTCCCGATTGAACTGTCCCGCACCCCATGGCGGCGCGGGCTTTATCTGATCGAGACCGGTCAGGCGGACGCCATCTTCGCCTCGAGCTTTGTCGAGGAGCGGCAGCGGTATGGCGTCTACCCGTTCAAGGACGGACGGCCGGACACGCGGCGGAAACTGTTCGATCAGTCCTACAGCTTGTTTATCCGCGGCGAGTCGGAAGTCGGCTGGGACGGCAAAGCGCTGATCAATCTGCACGCGCCGGTTGGAGCAACGCCAGGTTACGCGGTGGTACCGGTGTTGCGCGCGATGGGCGTGGTCGTCGAGGAGGAGCCGGACCATACCGCCAATCTGCGCAAGCTCGTCGCCGGCCGGCTGGACGCCTATGCCGAACTCGAAACCCAGATCCGGCCGATGTTGCGGAGCGACAAGGTGGAATTCGGCAGCATCTACGAGCTGTCGCCGCCGGTCCTCACCAAGCCGTACTACCTGATGTTCTCGAAAGTCTTCTATTCCAAAACGCCCGAGATCGCCGAACGGATCTGGGATGCGATCGCCGCGGTCAACGAATCCGCCGCCTACCAGGATTTGCTGGCCAGCGGGACATGCCGGACTGACAGGTGATGACCGGATCGATCGTCACACGGTTGTTCCGGGTCTCGTTCGGCCTTTATATCATCGTCGCCATCCTTCTGAACATCCTGTTGGTGGGCCGGGAGTACGTCGATACCAAGGCGACGATCCAACGCGAGCTGGAGACGTATCAGGGGGTTTTCGGCGCTGCGCTTGCCGATGCGTTGTGGTCGATGGACCGGGACAAGCTCGACGCGATCGCCAGTGGCATCGTCGCGGTCCCGGAGATCACCTCACTGCGGGTCATCGATCCGGCGAACGGCCACGTTTTTGTCAGCGCCTCCAACCGGGACGGCGCTATTGCGATAAGCCATGACGGCGCCATCGGCCATGAGGACGCCGTCAGCCACGCGGGGCGGGACGGCGGCGACCGGACAGCAACGCCGGACGTCGCGGGATCAAGCCGTTACGGCTTCGATCTCGTCTATCACCACGAGGCCGGCAGCAGCGTGGTCGGGCACGCCGAATTCGTGTCGGGACGGAGCTACCTGCTCCACCAGATCATCGGCAGGGCGCTGCTGATTCTTGGGATCGCGGTGGTCAAGGAAGCCGTTCTGTGGGGCATTTTCCTGCTGGTCGGCCGGCGCAAGCTGAGCCGCCCGCTGACCGCGCTGTTCCGCGCGATCGACGCGACCACGCCGGAGAACCCGGCACCGATCGCTCTGAGCCGGTTGGACGAACGTGCAACCGCCGGTACCGAACTGGGCGTCATCCGCGATTCGTTCAACGCGCTGATCGCGAGGATCGACCGGGACCGGGGTCACCTCGCGGCGCTCAACGCCAGCCTGGAGCAAAAGGTCGCCGAGCGCACGGCGCAGCTCGAGCGGGCGATGGAGCGTGCGGAGAAGGCGCGCGAACTGGCAGAGGCGGCGAACATGGCCAAGAGCCAGTTCGTCGCCAACATGAGCCACGAGGTGCGGACGCCGATCAATGGCGTGCTCGGGATGAACGGGCTCCTGCTCGACACCACGCTCGATCAGGAGCAGCGCGACTATGCAATGACGGTGCAGCGCTCCGCCAAGGCGCTGTTGCGCATCGTCGATGACATCCTCGACTTCTCGAAGCTCGACGCCGGAAAGATCGAACTCGAAACGGCTGATTTCGACCTGGCCGACACGGTCGAAAGTGCTGCGCTGTTGTTCGAACCAAAGGCCCGCGAGAAAGGCATCAAGTTCACGACGTGGATCGATCCTGTGATGGAGCGGCCCCGCAGCGGGGATCCGACGCGCCTGCGCCAGATCCTGCTGAACCTCGTTGGCAACGCCATCAAGTTTACCGAGAGCGGCACTGTGTCGGTGCGGGTGGTGCCCGCCGGCACCCCCGGGAACCCCCGGCCTGTGCGGTTCGAGGTGACTGATACCGGGATCGGCATCGAGGAACCCGCCCATCTGTTCGAGAGGTTCAGCCAGGAGGATAGTTCGATCACCCGTCGTTACGGTGGCACCGGCCTTGGCCTCGCCATCTGCCGGGAGCTGGTGACGCTCATGGGGGGAGAAATCGGGGTCTCAAGCCAGCGCGGCGCCGGCTCGACGTTCTGGTTCGAGCTGAACCTGGAAAGCGCCCGGTGCGGCCCGGCGCGACAGCCGGAGGGACCCGCGCCGCTCGTCCGGTCGCGTCCGCTGCAGATCCTCGTCGCCGAGGATCATCCGATCAATCAACTGTTCATGGCGACCCTGTTGCACAAAGCCGGCCACACCGTAACCATGGTTGAAAACGGCAATCAGGCCGTCGCCGCGGTCCGTGACGACGATTATGACGTCGTCCTGATGGACGTGCAGATGCCGGAACTCGACGGCGTCGAGGCTACGCTGCGGATCCGCGCCTTGCCGCCACCGAAACATCTTGTCACGATCATCGCCCTGACGGCGCATGCCATGCGCGGTGCCAAAGAGGAATATCTCGCCGCCGGCATGGATGATTTCGTGTCGAAACCGATCGATGCGGCCCTGTTGCTGGACAAGCTCGCTCGCTTGCCGCGGGCGCCGAGGTCTTCGCCGGCCGCGCGCGCCGAGCCCATTGCCGCCGCCCGGGACGCCGCCGATTCGGGCGCCGGCAATTGGGGCACCAATTTGGCCGGACGCGAACATGACGGTCCGGTGTTCGATCCCGCCCGGCTCAAGGCGGTTTTGGGGTTCCTGCCGCCCGAGCGACTGCGCGAATTCGCGCTGCTTTATCTCGACGATGCCGCCGATTGCGCCAATCGCATCTTTGCGTTGGCCGCTAACGGTGATTGCGGTGGGGTGGGCCGTGCGGCGCACCAGCTTGTTGGGGTTGCCGGCAACTACGGTGCGATGGAAACGTGCCGTCTTGCCCAGGCGCTCGCGGCCGCCGGAAAGGCCGGCGACGAGGCGGCCTGCCGGCAGCTTGCGCAGTTGTTGCCGGCGGCGACGGAACGTGCCGCGATCTGGCTGCGGCTCTGGCTCGACGATGCGCATCAGGGTGCACCGGCGGAGCCGGATTTGGCGGCGGCCGCGGACTGAACGACAAAGGATGCGGCATTCGATACGACCGCTTGGCCATGCGCGAAAATCAAGAGTTATTCGCCGGGGCTTTCATCAAGCGACCGAATGACTTTAGCGGGGACACCAGCCACAAGGCTGTTTGGCGGAACATCCTTCGTGACAACCGCTCCGGCTGCGACCACTGAATTTTCGCCCACTGTAACGCCACCAAGTATGGTGGCACCGGTTGCAATCCAAACGTTCTTTTCAATTGCGATTGGCTTCCCCTCAATGTAGGCCCGTCGCAGGGATGGTTCCACCGGATGACCTGTGGTGATGATGTTCACGTTCGGCCCGATCATGACGAGATCGGCTATGTCAACGCCGCCCATATCATAAAGCGTGCAGCACTGGTTGATGAATACGCGGCGTCCGATTCGGATATCCAGGCCATAAGCTGAATAGAAAGGCGGTATGAGGGTGAACGTGTCATCCACCTTTCGACCGGTCAACTCGCTGAATATTTGTCTTATCTTGTCAGCATCGTCGAAGGAAAGCTTGTTCAGTTCTGCCGTCAGGCGCATGGCCCGTCTGATGGCGCCGGATGCCGCGTCCCAGTCAGGGCTGGGGATTTGCACCCGCCTGGCGAGGAATGGTCTCTCGGCATCCATATAATCTTCCTCCGGAATCGCAGTCGCGATCCTAGCAGTTCAGACATCGCCTTCGTGCGAAGATCAGGCAATTGCCACCACGCGGCGAGCCAGGCCTTCGCCCCGGCTTACCTGCTGCGGAGGTCGGGTGCGAATGGCCGCTCCCGATCGGTAACCGGCCGTCCAGCACGGGGGCCACCCCGGCCGGCAGGCAATTCGCGGTAGCCCGGCAGCCAACCTGGCAAAACCCCTGTGCCGGGCTACCAGGTTGGCGGTCACCTCGCCTGGCGCGGCACGCCCTTTCCGGCCCCATTCTACCGCTATGCGCACAAGTGCTGCGCGCACGAGCCCAGTTATCCCTGACGCCTGATGAGCACACATCACCCGTCAACGCAGCGGCCGCCGAGGCAGCCGGCCGGCACGCGAGGCCGGTAAGCGTGCGGGAGAGGGGTCTGAAAGTGCGCGACAGGATCCACTACATCATCCATTCGATCCTGGCTTCCCAGCTGGGCGACCCCTCTGGCGCGCGCGGGCAAGCGGTGGGGTTGCTCTCTCAGCCCGTCGCCCAGCAACTGGTTTGCGGCGGCTTCGACTACGTTCTCGCGGCGCTGAGTGCCTTGCTCGCTGTTGCGGTGCTCGGCTTCCTGGTAATCCGTTACAGCCAACGTCACCAGCGCCGGCAGGTTGTCGCGCACATCTGGAATGCAATGGTCGGACTTGCCGGACCGCATGCGCCGGCCGACCTGTCGCTGGATGCGGAGGGCATCTCGCGGCTGCGTGAATTCATCGGCATCGCAGCGCTCACCGCCACGCAAATACGGCACCGCTTCACCAGGCAGCGGACACGTCGCCCCTTCACCGGACATCTGACCGCTGCGTGCGGCCTGGCGTGAGCGCCGGCATCAACGGGAGAACGATCATGCCGAACCAAACCATCGTGGTCGAGCGGCGTGCCCTGCTCGGCTTCGCCATCCCCGCAATTGTCGCCGCCACGTCGTGGCAATCCGCGCGTGCCGGCACCGATGCCAGCGCCGCCGCGCCGATCGGGCGCCTCGACGCCGCCTTGCTGGCCGCGATGAAGGCCGGCAAGGGCACGCCATTTTCGCAGAGATACGCGGCGCTGGCGCCGGTGGTCGAGCAAACCTTCGACCTGGACGCCGTGCTGGCAGCCTCGATCGGCCTGAGCTGGGCCGGGTTGCCGAGCGACCAGAAAGCCCAGTTGCTCGCCACCTTCCGCCGCTACACGGTGGCCAGCTACACGGCGAACTTCGACAATTACGCCGGCCAGACGTTCCAGGTCGCACCTTCGGTCCGCAGCGCTGGTAACGGCGACGTGATCGTGGCCACGAACATCACCGCGACCGACGGTTCGTCCAACAAGCTCGACTACGTCATGCGCAACACCGCGTCCGGCTGGAAGGCCGTGGACGTGCTGGCCGACGGCTCGATCAGCCGGGTGGCCGTGCAGCGCTCGGATTTCCGTCACTTGCTGAGCAGTGGCGGCGCACCGGCCTTGGTGGCGGGCCTGCAGCGGAAGGTGGCCAACCTCTCCGGCGGCATGCCGGCATGATCCGGCAACGATCGTGGGCGTCGCTGTTGCAGCGAGCCCTGACCGGCGTGGTGGATTTCTCCCGCCGGTTCGCAGTGTGGGTGGTGCTAGCCGGCGTCGTGGTGGCGGGGGCCTCCGGCTTTTACGCCAGGCACCACCTGGGGATCGATACCGACACCGACCACATGTTCGCGGCCAGCCTGCCGTGGCGCCAGCATCAGATGGCGCTGGACCGCGACTTTCCACAATTCCAGGGCCTGCTGGTCGCGGTGATCAACGCCGACGTACCGGAGGAGGCAGACGCCACGGCGCAAGCCCTGGCGCAGGCGCTGGCCAAGGACCACACGCATTTCAGCATGGTGCGGCGCCCGGATTCCTCGCCCTATCTCCGGCGCGAGGGCCTGCTGCTGCTGCCCACCGACCAGCTTAACGACCTGCTGAACCGCACCATCGACGCGCAACCGTTCCTGGGCAAGCTCGCCGCCGATCCCACGGCGCGCGGTCTGTTCTCCGCCCTGTCATTGCTTGGCCAGGGCGTGACGCACGACCATACCGACCTTACGCCCTATGATGACGAGCTGCGGTCATTCCACACCGCAATGGCGGCGGCGCTGAGCGGCCATCCGCAACCGTTGTCCTGGCAGCGACTGCTGAGCGGCAACGCGGCCGACCTCGGCGGGAAGTACGAATTCGTCCTGGTCAAGCCGAAGCTCGATTTTAGCTCGCTGGAACCTGGCGGTGCGGCGACGCAGGCGTTGCGCGACGTGGCATCGAAGCTGGAATTCGTGCGCAGCGGTGCAGCACGGGTCCGCATCACTGGCCCGGTGGCGCTGGCCGACACGCAATTCGCCACCGTCGCACAGGGCGCGGTCGTCGGATTGATCGGCAGCGTGCTGCTGATCACCGTCTGGCTGATCCTGGCGGTGCGCAGTTGGCGGCTGATCCTGCCGATCCTGGGAACGCTCGGGGTTGGACTGATGCTGACGCTGCTGTTCGCCTCGGCGGCGATCGGCGTGCTCAATCTTGTCTCCGTCGGCTTTGGCGTCTTGTTCGTCGGCATCGCTGTCGATTTCGCCATCCAGTTCTCAGTGCGGTATCGCGAGGCGCGTCACAGTCTCGGCGATTCCGCCGCGGCGCTGCGCCGGACCGCGCAACGCGCCGGCGGTGCGATCCTGATCGCGGCGCTGGCGACTGCGGCGGGGTTCCTCGCCTTCGTGCCGACCGCCTTCAGCGGCGTGGCGGAGCTTGGCCTGATCGCCGGGTTCGGCATGTTGATCGCGTTCCTGTGCACGATCACCTTCCTGCCCGCGGCCATCACCTTGTGCCGGCCCGCCGGCGAGCAAGCCGAGATCGGCTTCGCCTGGGGCAACCGGATGGATGGTGTGCTGACGCGCTGGCATGGCGTGATCCTGTGCGGGTTCGGCGCATTGGTCGTGCTGTCGCTCGCGCTCGCCCCGCGGCTGCAGTTCGACTCCGATCCGCTGGACACGCAAAGCCCCAACACCGAGGCGATGCGCACCCTGCGTGACCTGATGAACGATCCGCTGACCAATCCGTACAGCATCGACGTTCTCGCCCCGAACGTGGCGCAGGCCCAGACGCTGGCGGCGCAATTGAAGCAGCTTCCCAGCGTCGCGAAGGTCCTGACGATCGACAGCTTCGTGCCGCAGGACCAGACGCAGAAACTGGCGCTGGTGTCGGACGCGGAGGACATACTGGGACCGACGCTGCTGCCACCCGCCACAACGCCAACAGTGACAGCGGCCCAGATCCGCGCAGCGGCGAAGTCCGCGCTTGAGTCTATCGACCCGGCGCTCGCGATGCTGCCGGCGGGTCATCCGCTGGACGCCATCGCCGGCGACCTGCGACAGCTTACCACCAGTCCGGATGCGACGCTGCTGGCCACCAACAGCGCGCTGACCCACTTCCTGCCGGAGCAACTCGATCGGCTCCGCACCGCGCTGAGCGCGCAGAAGGTCGGCCTGGCGCAGGTGCCGCCGGACATCTCGCGCGACTGGCTGCTCCCCGACGGGCAGGCACGCGTGCAGGTGCTGCCGCAGCCTTCCACGCGCACCAGCCAGACCCTGCGTGAATTCGTGAACCAGGTGAGCAGCGTGGCACCCGATGCGGGCGGCACCGCGGTGACGATCGAGGCTACCAGTGCCACCATCGTCGGCGCGTTCCGTTCCGCCGCCATCTCGGCGGTGCTGGCGATCGCGTTGATCCTGTTCGTTGCCTTGCGGCGCCTGCGTGACACCGCGCTGGTTCTGGCGCCGCTGCTGTTGTCCGCGGCCCTGACCGTCCTGGTGATGGTGCTGCTGCCCCTGCCGCTGAACTTCGCCAACATCATCGCCTTGCCGCTGCTGCTCGGCGTCGGCGTGTCGTTCAACATCTACTTCGTGATGAACTGGCGGGCCGGGCGGCGCGAGATGCTTGGATCGGCGACCGCTCGGGCGGTGGCGTTCTCGGCCCTGACGACCGGCACGTCGTTCGGTTCGCTCGCATTGTCGGCCCATCCGGGCACGGCGTCGATGGGGGAACTGTTGCTGATCAGCCTAGGCTGCACCCTGGTGGCGAGCCTGGTCTTCGTGCCGGCCTTGCTGGCCGCGGTAACCCACGCGGGCGAGCCGCGGGCGACGAGGGCGACGAGGGCGCTGGCGGCATCACGCCGGCATTGAGCTCTGGCCCCGCGCGTCATTAACCTCTCCTGCTACGCGGGAGAGGTCGAGCCGCGGAGCGGCGAGGGTGAGGTGATCGGGTCTGCACGCTCTGCTTTCTACGTGCTGACCCGATCACCTCACCCTCCTCGCTTCGCACCATCGACCTCTCCCGCAGTAGCGGGAGAGGTTTATGCTGCCCGCCAGGAGAAGCACCGATGCCCGACCAGGACCTGCCGACGCGGATAACGCAATCGCTTGGCCGGCTGATGTTCGCCGCACGCTGGATCATGGCGCCGATCTATATCGGCCTGCTGGTTGGCCTGGTGCTGCTGGCGGTCAAGTTCGTGCAGAAGCTGGTGGCGCTGGTGCCGGGCCTGATGGCGATGTCCGGCAGCGACACGGTGCTCGCATTGCTCGGGCTGGTCGATCTGTCGCTGGTAGCCAACCTGATGCTGATCGTGGTGCTGGCCGGGTGGCAGAGCTTCGTCGATCCGCTGCTGGCGGCGGATTTCGACAAGCGGCCCGACTGGCTGGTGCTGGATTTCAGCGCGATCAAGCTGAAACTCATCGGCTCGATCGCGGTGATCGCCGCCATCCTCATGCTGGAGAGCTTCGTGCACGCCGATTCGCTTGCGCCGGCGACGATGGGCTGGCAACTCGCGATCCTGCTGGGGATCGGCGTGCTGGGCGTGCTGCTGGCGCTGATGGACCGGCTGAGCCACGGCAGCGCAAAGGAATAGCCGCATGCAGGTCGGCATCCAGTTCTTCCCCGACATCGGCCCGGCGCAGAAATCGGCACGCGACTACTGGCAGGAGGCGTTGCAGCTTGTCGCCCTGTGCGACCGCTACGGCTACAGCCATGTCCGCACCGTGGAGCACTACTTTCATCCGTATGGCGGCTACAGCCCAAACCCGGTGGTGTTCCTCGCCGCCGCCGCGCAAATCACGAAACACGCGCGGCTGGTCACCGGCGCGGTGCTGCCGGCGTTCAACAACCCTTTGAAACTCGCCGGCGAGTTGGCGATGCTGGATGCGTTGTGCGATGGCCGGCTGGATATTGGTTTTGCCCGAGCCTTCCTGCCGCACGAATTCGCCCGCTTCGGCGTCACGCTGGACGAAAGCCGCGCCCGCTTCGACGAAGGCGTGGAACAGGTCCGGCTGCTGCTGGAGCAGGAGAGTGCCAGCAGTGTGGGGCGGTTTCATAGTTTCGAGGGGGTGACGTCGCTGCCCCGGCCGACGCAGCGTCCGCGCCCTCCGTTCTATGTCGCCGCGCTGGCCACGCGCGAATCGTTTGAACGCGCCGGCGCGGCGGGGCACGGCATCATGGCCATCCCGATGGCGGGCGGGGCGATGGCGGAGTTGCTCGGCCTGTACCGCGAGGCCTGGTCGCGCGCCGGCCATCCCGGGCGCGGCACGGTCATGCTGGCGTTCCACATGTTCTGCCACGCCGGCCAGGCCGAGGCGGAACGCATCGCCCGGGGGCCGCTGGAGCGCTATCTGGGGTCGCTGGTCGCGGCGGCCTCGGACTGGATGCACGGGGAGAACTCGGCCGACTATCCCGGCTACGACAAGATCATTGCCGCCCTGTCGCACGAAACGTTCGCGACGCAGGTGGAGAAATGCGCCGCCTGGGTCGGCACGCCGGAGTGCATCCTGGACACCATCGCCAGCTACCAGCGACAGGTCGGCGGGTTCGAGATCGCCTCGGTGCAGGTGAACTTCAACGATCTGCCGGTGGCTGACGCCGAGGCATCGATGCGCTTGTTCGGGGAGAAGGTCCTCGTAAATCTCTCCCGCGAGAGCGCGGGTTAAGAAACCTCTCCCGCGAGAACGGGAGAGGTCGATGATTCGAAGCATCGAGGGTGAGGGTGCTCGGGTCGGCACGCACCCCCTTCTTGAAACCGCACGAAAGATCGGCCGCGTGCCGACCCGATCACCCTCACCCTCGGCGCAGGGCACCTTCGACCCCCGGGTCAAGCGCCCGGGGGCAGGCTCTCTCCCACTTACGTGGGCGAGATTTCTTACTTATCTTCCTCGGCCAGAGGTGAACCCAATGCCTGACGTCGAGATCTATACCCAACCCTGGTGCCCGTACTGCGAACGTGCCGTGTACATACTCACCGGCAAGGGCGCGGCATTCCGCGAGATCAACGCCCCGCACGGCTCGGCGGAACGGGCCGAGGCGACCCGGCGCTCCGGCGGCCGCACCACGGTGCCGCAGATCTTCATCGGCGGGCAGCATATCGGCGGCTGCGACGATCTCGTGGCTTTGGACCGCGCCGGCAAGCTGGATCCGCTGCTGGCCGCCGGATAGCCCCCGCCATCCGCGCGCAGCGGATAATCCCGCCGCCCGGCCAGGGTTCCGTGATATACTCTCCCGCTTGGCACTCCCTTGCGCGGAGTGCCAGAATTCGCCATCTGAATGGTGACGAAGCGATGACAGCGGGAGCCTCATGATCCACTACCAGTTGCGGTGCGGCCAGCAACACGAGTTCGACGGCTGGTTCCAGAGCAGCGCCGCGTTCGACAGGCAGGCCGGGGCTGGGCTGGTCGAATGCCCGCACTGCGGCGACGTCAAGGTGGCGCGCGCCCTGATGGCGCCTGCTGTGGCGACTCGCGACTCGGCCCCCGTCGCGGCGCCCGAGCCCGCCGCGCCGCCGTCCCCGCCAGCCGCGCCGGCCCCTGACCAGGCGGTTGCCGCCAGAGGTCCGATGCCGGCGCATCTCCGCGCCATGCTGCAACGCATGCGGGCCGAGGTGGAGAAGCACTGCGACTATGTCGGCCCGGACTTCGCGGAGGAGGCGCGGAAGATGCACCGCGGCGAGAGCGACAAGCGCGGCATCTACGGCGAGACCACCCCCTCCGAGGCCGAATCCCTGGCCGAGGAGGGCATCGAGGTCGCCCGCATGCCCTGGGTCCCCCGCGCCGAGGGTTGACCCCGAGAAACCTCTCCCGCTAGGCGGGAGAGGTCAAGGCGCGAAGCGACGAGGGTGAGGGTCCCGCGGCACGCACACTGCCCTCTCCCCTTCCCTCCTCCCCCCTACGCCTTCTTATAAAACCGCTCCACCTGCTGCTGCGCGCGATCCATCGCCTGCTTCGCTCCCATCGTGCCGGACACGGTGGACGCGAACATGTCCACCACCACGAAGTTCGCAAACACCGCAGCGGAAGCCGGACCAGGCGTCTGTGGCCAGGAAATCGATCGCGTATCCTCCGCGGCGGTCGCAAATGGCGCGATCTTCGGATCGCCATGCCAGACCGGATTGTTGGCAAAACCCTTCAGGCTTTGCGTGGTGAACCCGACCGAATTGGTGATCAGCTTCGGATACTGTGGCGCTTCCATCAGGAAGGTGATCAGCGCCTTCGCGGCGTTCGGATACTTGCTGTAGCGAAAGATCACCATCGGATCGAGGCGGTTCTGCGCCGTCGGCACGCGCGCCGGTCCGATCGGCATTGCCGCATGGTTCATGTCCTCCGCGATATCCGGCGCGGTCTTCTTCGCCTGTGCATAGATCGAAATGCCGTTGTTGGTGAGCGACAATTCGCCCGCCAGGAAGGCTCGGTTGTTGTTGATGTCCATCCAGGACAGCACGCCGGGACTCAGCGTGGGGAACAGCTCCTGAGCGTACTCCAGTGCGGTCATTGTCTGCGGCGACGCGATGGCGGGTGTGCCATGCTGGTCCGTGACCTTGCCGCCGAACGCCCACAGCAGCCAGTAGTTGAAGTTGTTGGCGTCGTTGACGGCGTGACCGAACGAAAAACCGGCCGGATGGTTGATCCGCTTCAATCCCTGGCAAAGCTTCAGCAGATCATCGGTCGTCGTGGGAAACGTATCGAAGCCCGCCTGGTGCATCCACGAAATCCGATAGTTCATCAAGGATCCGACGACGAAAATCGGAATGCAGATCCAGCGCCCGTCCTGCATGCCGTAGTCGGTGCAAACCTGGTACCAAGGGCCGTATTTCTTGTCGAGGTAGTTGGCAACGTCGCTGACATCCACCAGCTTGTCGGCGACGAGATGGGCGGTGGTGTTCTGCGTCCAGATGATGTCGGGACCGGATCCCACCTGCGCCGACAGGGCCGCCTTCGCGGGCAGGTCGTCCTGGGTGACGTTTTCGATCTGCACCGCAACACCGGTCGCAGCCGAGAACGCGGCGGCATTCGCGGCGGTGGTCTCACCCTCGGCCGGAAGGAAGGTGGCGCCACGCAGGAGTTGCAGCGTGGCCCCTTTCTCTGGCGTGAACGGCTGATCAGCAGCCCACGCGCGTGCCCAGTCGAGCAAGGGAGTCGTGGCAGCAAGCGCCGCGGTGGAACGCAACAGGCGGCGACGGGTAATTGGCATCGTTTCCTCTCAATTCCGGGTTTTTATCGGGCTCCCCCTCCCTCAAGGGGGAGGGGGATTCTCTTTTCGCACCTTTGTGGTCAGACGTCGTGTGGACTGAGCGATACGATCAGTTCGGCCGACCGCTTATGAACCTCAGCCTCCCGCTCCAGGTTCTTGGGAAATCGGCTGCGTCTCGCCTGGATCAGCGTCTTCTTCGCCTGCGATTCGTGCCAATCGCGCACCGCGGCAAGCGCGGCATCCCAACCGCGCTGGAAATCCGGGGTGATGTCGGCGGCAGGGACGGTCATAGCGCGAGGACTTTGCCGCGCCGCATCGAATACCGCCTCGATGCGCCGGTATGACACGCACACCGTATCTTTTTTCGCCCCATCTGTAACGATGTGGCAAGCAGCCCGGTAACGATCGCCGTCTTGCCGCCTGGCTCGACGCTCATCGAGCTGCCTCGGCCACGCTACGCGCCGTCTGGTTGAACAGCAAACGCCGTTCCTCCTCTGTGCGCTGCCCTGTCCGGCGCAACTCCTTGCCCAGATCTACCCCGCGCTGCACCGCCGGCCGTTGCTTGATCGCATCGCGCCAGCGCGAGACGTTGGGAAATTCATCCAGCGCCTGGCCAAGCGGTTTTGCAATAAGCACCCATGGCCATGAGATGATGTCGGCGATCGAATACTCAGTGCCGACGATGTACTCGCGTCCCGTCAGCCGCCGCTCCAGCACGCCCAGGCAGCGATTGTACTCGTTGGCGTAGCGCTGCTTCGAATACGCATGCTCGCCCTGCGCGTAGTTCACAAAATGGCTGAGCTGACCGGCCATCGGTCCTAGATTGCCGACCTGCCAGAACAGCCACTCCATCATTTCCTTGCGCCCGCGCGGATCGGTTGGTGCGAAGCGCCCGGACTTCTCCGCCAAGTGCAGCAGGATTGGGCCGGATTCGAAGATCGGCAACGGCCCGTCCGGCGCGTCGTGATCGACGATTGCCGGCATGCGGTTGTTCGGGCTGATCGCCATGAACTCCGGCTTGAACTGGTCGCCCTTGCCGATGTTCACCGGAATCAGAGTGTACGGCAGGCCGGTTTCCTCCAGCATGATGGAGATTTTCCAGCCGTTCGGCGTGGGCCAATAATAGAAGTCGATCATGTGCCGAACCCTTTCAGCGAGGCGATTTGTTCTGGCGCATAGCCCAGCTCGCGCAGAATCTCGTCGGTGTGCTCCCCCAACGCCGGCGCGCCGTGCCGGATCCCCGCCGGCGTCGCAGAAAACCGTGCCGCCGGCCGCGCCTGACGCAACCGGCCCGCCGCCGCGTGTTCGGTTTCCACCAGCGTCTCATTGGAGAGCACCTGCGGATGACGCACCACCTGGCTGCGCGTCAGCACCGGCGCGCAGGGCACGTCCTCCGCGGTCAAGCGCTCCAGCCATTCCTCCGCAGGACGGGTCAGCAGCGCCTCCTGCGTCATGCGCAGGCGGTCGTCGATGTTCTGCTGCCGCAGCGCCGGCGTGCGGAAGCGTGGGTCGTCCTGCCATTCCGGATGATCCAGCGCGCGGGTCAGTCCGAGCCACTGCTTGTTGGTCTGCACCGCGGCACTGATGTAGCAGGTCGCGGTGGCGTAGATCAGGTCGATCGCGCTGGCGGTCTCCTCCTGCGACTTCTCGTCGCCGACGAACGTCTGGCCGGCCATGTCGGAACTCCACAGGAATGCCAGCACGGCGTCCAGCATCGACAGCCGCACATGCTGCCCCTCCCCCGTGCGCGCTCGGGCCAGCAGCGCCGCGGTGATAGCCTGCGACGCGGTGACGGCGGTGAGCTTGTCCGGCAGTATGGTGCGCACCAGGCGCGGCCGTTCCGTATCCGATCCCGCCTGGATCGTTGCGAGGCTGGACAGCGCCTGCACCACCGGATCATACGCCGGCTTCGCACCGTACGGCCCGCTCTCGCCAAACCCGCTGATCGAGACATAGACGATCTTCGGCGCCACCGCGCGCACGGCGGCCTCGCCCAGGCCCATGCGCTCGGCCACGCCGGGCCGGAAGTTCTGCACGAACACGTCGGCGGTGGCGGCGAGTTTCAGCACCGCCTCGCGCGCCGGCTCGGTTTTGAGGTCCAGCACGATCGAGCGCTTGTTGCGGTTGTTGTTGACGAACGTCGCAGAAAACCCGCCGCGCCGGTTCGCCGAGGCGCGTGTGTGGTCGCCGCCCTGCGGGTTCTCCACCTTGATCACGTCCGCGCCCTGGTCGGCCAGGATCATCGTGGCCAGCGGGCCGGAGATGTTCGACGTCAGGTCGATGATGCGGAAGCCATGCAGCGGTCCCGGTGAGGGCATGGGGAACTCCTCGGCGTTTCTGCGGCGGACGATCCCCGATGCGGACGGGTCCGGCAAGAGCAGGGCAAGCGACTCAGGAGCAAGAGACTCCCCCTCCCGTTGAGGGAGGGGGCTGGGGGGAGGGGTCCGTGGGGCACGGAACCCCTCCCCCCAACCCCCTCCCTCAACGGGAGGGGGAGTCTCTTGCTCCTGCTGGCGAGCCACCCACGAACATGCCTGACTCCAGTCGTCACGCACATGATTGACTCGGCCCGCATCCCCCGCTGAAGCTGCGGCCGGGAGACTTCCTCACTGGAGAGCAATGCATGACATCAGGGCTGGCGCATACCGCGCCGCCGTTGCCGGACCATGCTCCCGGTCGCGGCGTCGCGTGGCTGGAACGCACAGGCGTCGGCCTGCTCGTGTGGATCGGCATCGCGTTGATCGCCGTGCCGATGCTGCTGACCCTCTATCTCAGCGTGTTCGACGAGAAGCTGATCCTGTTTCCGCCGCGCGGCTACACGCTGTCCTGGTACGCGGCGATCCTTCCAAACTTCGCGCAACCCATTCTCACCAGCCTCGAACTTGGCGCCGCCGCGGTTGTCGGCAGTCTGCTGCTGGGAATTCCCGCCGGCATCGGCCTGTCGCGGCATCGCTTCCGCGGCCGTGGCGCCGTGTCCACATTGCTGCTGGCGCCGCTGACGGTGCCGGGCATCGCGCTCGGCCTTGCCATCTACGTCATGCTGGTAACGATCGACGAGCAGTTCGGCTCGATGATCACCGGTTCGCTGGTCGGACTGGTGCTGGGACATGTGATGATCGCCACGCCGTGGGTGGTGCGGCTGTGCCTCGCCAGCCTGACCAA
>DATHNI010000030.1:0-10767 GCA_035486135.1 Acetobacteraceae bacterium | reverse complement strand
AGGGTATCGAGGCCGCCGACGATGGGCATCTTGAGGTCGAGGGTCACGACGTCGGGGGCGCGCGCGTGGACCAGCCGGAGCGCCTCGTCGCCCTGTGCGGCCTCGCCCACGACGGAGATGTCCGCCTCCTCGGCGAGCATGCGGGTCACGGCGCGCCGTATGAAGGAGGAGTCGTCGACGACGAGGACGTGGATCGTCATGAGCGACGGAGGTAGGCCAGGATCTCGCCGACGCGCGCGAGCTCGAACGACGAGGTCGCCCCGTCGAGCCCGTCCGAGTGCCCCAGGAACAAGTAGCCGCCCACCTTCACCAGCGACGCAAGAGACGCGAAGAAGCGCTCGATCGCCTCTCCCTCCACGTAGATGAGCACGTTGCGACAGAAGACGACGTCGAACTCGCCGATCCGCTTCAGGCTGGACGGATCGGCGAGATTCCCGCGAACGAACTCGACGCGCTCTCGGAGGAACGGGCGCACGGCGTAGGCGCCGTCGGGCTCGCGCGCGAGGTATTCGTCGAGCTCGATCCCGAGCGGAGCCCGCTCGTCGCTCCGGAAGCTCTTTGCGCCGTACCGCCCGCGTCGCGCCTCCGCGAGCTTTCCTTCGCTCAGGTCGAGGCCGCAGACCTCGCAACGGTCGCGCACTTCCAGCAGATTGCGGAACAATCGGCCGCGGCCGCAACGGGGACAGCGGCAGGTCAGCGCCGCTTGCAGGACCGACACGCGGGGCTCGGCCACGCGCCCCCTAATGCGACGCGACGACCGGGCTGGCGCCGTACCAGTAGATGCAGGTGAACAGGAACAGCCAGACCACATCGACGAAATGCCAATACCAGGCGGCGGCCTCGAAGCCGAAATGACGCTCCGGCGTGAACTGGCCAGCCTTGGCGCGGAACCAGCAGACGATCAGGAAGCAGGTGCCGACGATGACGTGAAAGCCATGGAAGCCGGTGGCGAGGAAGAACGTGGACGGATACACGCCGCCGCCGACGAACTTGAAGGGCGCGTCGGAATACTCGACGGCCTGGCCCAGGGTGAAGCACATGCCCAGGATGATGGTCAGGCCCAGGCCGGTCAGCAGCCCCTTGCGGTCGTTCTCCAGCAACGAATGGTGCGCCCAGGTGACGGTGCAGCCGGACAGCAGCAGGATCATCGTGTTGAGGAACGGGATGTGGAACGGATCGAAGGTGTGGATGGTGGACGGCGGCCACACCGTCATGCCGTTGCCCTGCGTGTCCGGGAAGATCAGGAAGTTGAAATAGGCCCAGAAGAAGCCGACGAAGAACATGACCTCGCTGGTGATGAACAGCATCATGCCGTAGCGCAGGCCCAGGCGAACGAATGGTGTGTGCAGGCCGGGCGTACGGCTCTCGTGGATCACGTCGCGCCACCACATGAACATGGTGAACAGCACGATCGCCAGCCCGATCACCAGCAAGATGTAACTGCTGTAATGCGCGGCGAAGATGATGCCGAGCACGGTGCACAGGCCGCCCACCGCGCCGACGATCGGCCATGGGCTGGGATCGACCAGATGGAAAGGCTGCTTCAGTCCCGAACTCTCAACAGCCGGAACGTGGTGCACTGTGGCGCCGTGTGCGTCGCTCATGCGGAATCCATTATTGCGAGAGAAGGGAAGGGGAGGGTGACGTGAAGGGCAAGGCAGTCCTCCCCTTCCCACAAGGGGAGGGGGAGTAGTGTCATTTGGTTCATCCGGGCTTCGTCATCTTGACGATGGTGATGGCGTAGAACAGCGCGGCGAGTGCCGTCAGCACGACGATCAACGCGATGTTTCTGCCGCGCCGGCGGCGGCGCATCTCCTCGGCCTCGCGCGGGGTGGGGCGCGGCGGATCCTGTTCCATGTGGCGCCTGCATCACCCGGCCAGCCGGTCCACCGCGAGTGCGGCGAACAGCACGAACAGATAAAGGATCGAGTAGCGGAACGACGCCCGCGCCGGGGCGTCGCCGGTCAAGCTGACCCCCGCCGAATCCTGCTTGTCGAACGCCACGCGCAGCACGCAGAACAAGAACCCCACGTCCAGCAGCACGGCGGCGATGCCATAGACCGGGCCGCTGAAGCCGATCCACCACGGCACCAGCGACAGCGGCAGCAGCACCAGCGTGTACAGCACGATCTGCCGGCGGGTTTCCTTCGCCCCCGCGACCACCGGCAGCATTGGCACGCCGGCGCGGCGGTAGTCCTCGTTGGCGAACAGCGCCAGAGACCAGAAATGCGGCGGCGTCCAGAAGAACACGATGGCGAACAGGATCAGCGGCACCAGATCGACCGAGCCGGTCACCGCCGCCCAGCCGACCACCGCGGGGAACGCCCCCGCCGCACCGCCGATGACGATGTTCTGCGGTGTGCGGCGTTTCAGCCACATCGTGTAGACGAACACGTAGAACGCGACCGACAGCGCCAGCACGGCGGCGGCGGCGACATTCAGCGCGAGGTACATTACCACTACCGCGCCGACCGCCAAGGTCACGCCATAGCCCAGCGCGGCGCCGGGCTCGATGCGGCCGGCGGGGATCGGGCGGTTGCGCGTGCGGTGCATCACCGCGTCGATGTCGCGGTCGTACCACATGTTGATCGCGCCGCACGCGCCGGCGGCGACGGCGATGCACAGCACCGCGGTGAATGCCAGCACCGGATGCAGCCGCCCGGGCGCCACCAGCAAGCCGATCAGTCCGGTGAACACCACCAGGCTCATCACGCGCGGCTTCAGCAGAGCCATCCAGTCGCGGATATCGGTTTCTGCCAGGACGGCATCCGGCAGCGCAGCCGTCCGCAGGGAGGATTGCTCCCCCCCGTCGGCGGCTTGCATCGGTGTTGTGGCCTCGCTCACAGGATCAACGGATGCGCGGCAGTTCCGCGTAGGTGTGGAACGGCGGCGGCGAAGAGACGCTCCATTCCAGCGAGGTCGCGCCCTCGCCCCAGTAGTTGTCGGCCACATGCTCCTTCGAGGTAAAGGTGCGGAACAGGACATAGAAGAACACCAGCAGCGCCGCCCCGCCGATATAGGCACCGATCGAGGAGACAAAGTTCCAGCCGGCGAACGCCTCCGGATAGTCGGGATAGCGGCGCGGCATGCCGGACAGGCCCAGGAAGTGCTGCGGGAAGAAGGTCAGGTTGACGCCGATGAAGGTCAGCCAGAAATGCACTTTACCCCAGAACTCCGGATACTGGTGGCCGGACATCTTGCCGATCCAGTAGTAGAAGCCGCAGAAGATCGAGAACACCGCGCCGAGCGACAGCACGTAGTGGAAGTGCGCGACGACGTAGTAGGTGTTGTGCACCACCTGGTCGATGCCGGCATTGGCCAGCACGATGCCGGTGACGCCGCCGATGGTGAACACCAAGATCATGCCGATGGCCCACAGCATCGGCGTCTTCAACTCGATCGAGCCGCCCCACATGGTGGCGATCCAGGAGAAGATCTTGATGCCCGTCGGCACCGCGATCACCAGCGTCGCGGCCATGAAGTAGGCGCGGGTGTCAACCGAGATGCCGGACAGGAACATGTGGTGCGCCCACACCACGAAGCCGATCGCACCGATCGCCACCATGGCATAGACCATGCCCAGGTAGCCGAAGATCGGCTTCTTGCTGAACGTGGACACCACGTGGCTGACGATGCCGAAGCCCGGCAGGATCATGATGTAGACTTCGGGATGGCCGAAGAACCAGAACAGGTGCTGGAACAGTACCGGGTCGCCGCCGCCGGCCGGATCGAAGAACGAGGTGCCGAAGTTGCGGTCGCAGATCAGCATGGTGATCGCGCCGGCCAGCACCGGGATCGACAGCAGCAGCAGGAACGCCGTCACCAGTTCCGACCAGACGAACAGCGGCATTTTGTGCAGCGTCATGCCGGGGGCGCGCATGTTGAAGATCGTGGTGATGAAGTTCATCGCCCCCAGCAATGAACTGATACCGGCCAGGTGCAGCGCGAACAACGTGCAGTCCATGCCCGGCCCGGGCTCATACGTGGCGTTCGACAGCGGCGGATACAGCGTCCAGCCGGAGCCCGACTCGCCCATCAGCAGCCCGGTGACGATCAGGCAGAAGGCCGGCGGCAGCAGCCAGAAGCTGATGTTGTTGAGCCGCGGGAACGCCATGTCCGGCGCGCCGATCATCAGCGGGATGAACCAGTTGCCGAACCCGCCGATCAGCGCCGGCATGACCGAGAAGAAGATCATCAGCAGCCCGTGGCTGGTGACGATGGTGTTCCACTCCTGCCCCGACTCGACAAGGTGATTATTCGGGAAATTGAGTTGGGCGCGCATGATCTCCGACAGCGCGCCGCCGACGGTGCCGCCGACCACGGCGAAGATCAGGTAGAGCGTGCCGATGTCCTTGTGGTTCGTGCTGAACAGCCAGCGCGTTACAAAGCCGGGCTTGTGGTCATGGGCGTCATGGTGGCCATGCGCGTCGTCGTGAGTGGTTGCCGACATCGTCTCTCGATCTCCTAAAGCACCGGCCGATAGGGGGCGCCCTTGCGGGTCAGTGCTGAACCTCGTTGGCGGCGGTCATCAGTGCCGCCGCGGGCCGCAACAGTGCTGCGGCGGGCTGCACCACTACCGCAGCGGGATGCAACAGTGCTGCCGCCGGCTGAACGTCCGCGGCCGGGTGGTCGTTGCTCGCGGCATGATCGCTCCCGGTCGGGCGATCGTTCGCTGCGGCGCGATCATTCCCCCCGATGCGGTCAGCCCAAGTTGGGCCAGCGTTCCCGGTTGGCTGAGTGTTCCCGGTTGGCGGGGCGTTCTCGGTCATATAGCCGGTTGCGGTCCCGGGCGTCGCCGTCGCGAACTCCTTCTTCGCCTGCACCAGCCACGTCTGGAAATCCTGGTCGCTCACCGCTTGCACCATGATCGGCATGCGGCTGTGATTGGTGCCGCAGATCTGGTTGCACTCGCCATAGTAGATGCCCGGCTTGTCCACCCGCACCCAGGTCTCGATGGTGCGGCCGGGGATAGCATAGCGCTGGACGCCGAGAGACGGAATGAAGAAGCTGTGGATGACGTCGCCACTGGTCTCCAGGATGCGGATGTTCTTGTTCACCGGCACCACCAGCGGATGGTCCGCGGTGAGCAAGCGGAGTTGGCCAGGCTTCAACTGGTCGTCCGGAACGATGTAGCTGGAGAAGTCGATGTTGCCCTGGTCCGGATAGGTGTATTCCCAGTACCACTGATGGCCAGTGACCTTGATCGTCATGTCGGGATCGTAGGTGCGATCCTCGTAGTAGATCAGCCGGAAGGACGGAATCGCCATCACCACCAGGATCAGCACGGGGATCACCGTCCAGGCGACCTCCAGCACAGGGTTGTGCGTCGTCTGGGTCGGCACCGGATTGCGCTTCGCGTTGTAGCGATACATCACCCAGCCGAGCAATGCGCCGACGAAGATGGTGATCAGGGTGATGATGACCAGCACCAGGTTGTGCAGGTCGATGATCTGCTGCTTTACCGGGCTGAACGCCGGCTGCATCGACATTTCCCACGGACGCGGCGCCTGTGCGTGGGCCGTGCCCCCCGGCATCGCCGCTGCTGCCAGCACGAGTGTTAGAAGAACGGCCTGAAGCCGCCGGAAAACCTGCATCGACTACTCCACCCCGTTCCGTCCCGGCCGGCCGGCGGCGGATCGCCATCGGCCATGCTCGATGGCGCTTGGCCTACCGGACCCTTGGAGCGAGATCAAGGTCTCGCGCGCGGGTCACCGCCAATTCGTAATGATCTCCCCCGCACGATCGCCCCGCTGCCCGGCCACATGTGGGCGGCCGATCAATTCGGCAACCGCACCAGGGTGAAGATGCCGAACGGCGGGACAGGATCGGCGCGCATTCGGGTGAGGTCCTCGGGCGTGAACAACCCCTGCATGGCGAAGTCCGGATGCCAGCCCAGCGCGCGCGAGGCGGGCGCCATGGCGAATTCGATCCACCAGCGGGGACCTCGTTCGGCGGCGAAGTGGTTGACGAACAGGATGTTGCCACCGGGCCGCACCACGCGGCGCATCTCGGCGAGCAAGCCGCGCGGATTCGGCACCACCGAGGCGACGAACATCGCGACCGCGACATCGAAGGAGGCGTCCGGAAAGTCGGTCGATTCGGCATCCAGTTCGCGCAACGCGGCGACGTTGCTCAGCCGCAGCCCCGCGACTCGCTTGCGCGCCTGGTGCAGCATCTCGGCCGACAGATCGATGCCGGTGATTCGCTTGTCCTGGGTGTAATGGGGCAGGGCCAGGCCGGTGCCGACACCGACCTCCAGCACTTCCCGTCCGGGCAGGCGGTTGACCAGCGCCACGGCGCGGCGGCGGCCGACGGAGGAAACCCCGCCGAATACGGTATCATAGACGCCCGCCCAACGCCGGTAGGCGGCACGGACCGCATCGGCATCGAGCGCAGCACGTGGCGGTGCGCCAGGCCGGCGGCCGCGGCGCTGTTCCAGGGTGTGGCTCATTAGATGCCTGTATCCTCCGGTGGCTGCGTAGGCAATCGCGTCTTTGTGCACAAGCCCACACGGCACCACGCAGCCCTGCCGCGATTCTGAGCCGGCAGGCCAGACCTACCACGTTACCGCGCGGACAGGAACCGCGTGGCTCATCACGCCAATGATGGGTGCCTGCCGGTTGCGCCCGCATGCGTTCCGCCGACACGGCAGAACGCGGCTGCGCGGTGCCGGGCCTATGATGCCCAGATTTGCCGTGACCGGCCCAGGAAGGCCCGGCCCAACAAAGCCCGGCCGAAACTATTCCCGGCCATGGAAAATCCGGCCGGATAGCGCGCAGCCCAGACCGCCCAGCCCGGGAGAACCCGGGCAGCGTTGAGGGGCGTAGTCCGACAGGACCCAGCCTAGTCCTGCGACAGGTTCACCGCCGCCGCGCGTCCGTTTTGTTGTTGCTCGACCTCAAAGCCGATTTTCTGGCCCTCGTTCAGGCTTCTCAGGCCGGCTTTCTGCACGGCGCTGATGTGAACGAAGACGTCCTTTCCTCCGGTATCCGGCGCGATAAACCCGTAGCCCTTCGTCGGATTGAACCACTTAACGGTGCCCTTCGGCATCGACGCGTCGCCTTTCTGCCTCGGGGGCGGCCTTCGACCAGAATCGAGCGCCGCCCGGTTGAACGGGAGCGTCGTGACCTGCCGCCAGACGCCCATCCCTGTGAGAGGGTGTCCCGTGCCGTTTTTTGGGCGCAGGTTTTCCCCCCAACCGGGGGACAATACGCCTGACAACCATCGTCCGCAACGAATCGTGCAAGATGTGCGGCGAGTACAACGTTTGCGGCCGAGACGACCGGATTCTCCTGGCCGGGCACCGCAACGACGGCGTTTGCCGCTTGCATCGCCGCCCGATTGGCGCCATGTCGCTGGCAGGCGGAGCCCGGACGGACTAGGATGCGGCTCGGATGGGCCGGAAGGGTGCAGGCCCGATAGGGTGCAGGCAGGGGACGCCCCAGAGACGTCGTGCCGGCCCCGCGCATCGGAGAGGACGCTATGGGTAGCTTCAGCATCTGGCACTGGATGGTGGTGCTGCTGGTCGTGTTGCTGCTGTTCGGCGGCGGCAAGGTCAGCAGCCTGATGGGCGACTTCGCCAAGGGCATCAAGGCGTTCAAGAAGAACATGGCGGAGCCTGAGGACGCCTCGATGGAAGCCAGCGCGGACAAGACGCCCGGCTCGATCTCCGGCCCGGCCGGTGAGGCAGCCCCGCGGACCACCACCCGCGAGACCACCGCGGCGCACTGAACCTTTCGGGCTGGACGGGGTTGGACCGCGCCGCGGGTTCGGCGCGACCGCACCATGATGCGAACCAGACGAAGTACCGTGGATGAGGGATGCGCTGCCCGCCGTGACCCCATGAGTGCCGCTACCGGGCTGGCCGCCGTGCGGGCGGGTCACGGTGGTGCGGGCAGCGTGCGGCATCGGTATCCCGCGGGCGCGGTGTCGCCCGGATCGCCATTGCCTGTCGCGCTCGTTCGCCGGTGGCCTGTTGTAACCCGGACCGCCGAGACCAGTTGCAGGGCCAGCGGTGCCAGAAGGAGGTCAAGTCATGGGTGAATTCAGCATCTGGCATTGGCTGGTGGTGTTGCTGGTCGTGATGCTGCTGTTCGGCGGCGGCAAGGTCAGCAGCCTGATGGGCGACTTCGCCAAGGGCATCAAGGCGTTCAAGAAGAACATGGCGGACGATCCCGAGCCGCCGAAGGACACGGCCGAGGACAGGCCGGCAGGTTCGATCTCCGGACCGGCGGGCGAGGCTGCCCCTCGCGCCGCGGCACGCGAGACGACCGCGGTGCACTCAGGCGGCTGAGCGGCTTGGACCCCAGCCTCAGCCGCGCTCGAAATCCTGGTCGGATATATCCACCGGCGCATCCGGATCAGGTACGTTCGGCGGAATTGTCAGTGTCCCCGTCGCCGAGAGGTCGGTGAACGAGACGAAGCGCAGCGAGCGCATGCCGGCCGCGAAGCTATTGCAAGCGCGGCTCCACAACTCGCCTATGGCGTAGTCGGGACGGTAGGCGCCCTCCGGCAAACCGTCGACGACGGCGTTGCCGGACGGGGCCACGTACACCATCGCCGCCGTCACGCCGTTGCGGTCGCGCAGCTTGACGACCAGTGGCTGGCCGCTTTGGTTCTCGATGGTGACCTGTCCGGAGCCGTGGCCATTGCGGGCCAGGATCTCCCCGTTGGCAGGCGGTGGTCCGGCGTTATAGGTGCAATACGCCTGCCGGGCGGCGACCACGTTCCCGGGCTCGAGGCGAGCAGCATCGATGAAGCCGGTCGTGGTGGCGGTCAGGCGGATTTCCGCCAGGTTGTGGTCGCGTAGGACGTTCACCGCCTGCATGGCACTGAACGGCGGCAACTGGCCGATCGCGAAGAACGTCTTGCGCTGTTCGTCGTAGCGCAGAACCAAGGCCGGGCTGCCCGCGGGGAGGACGTACACGTTCGGCGTGCCGATCAGCCGCAGGGGACGTGGCGGCGCGGTCGGCGCCTGTGGCGGTACCGAGGGTGCGGTCGCCGGCACATTCACCACACGTTCCGCCGCGGGGGGCGCCGCGTTCAGGTGCAACACCGCCTCGCTGGCGGCGAACAGCGCGACCATGCCAAGCCCTACCCAAACCGCCAAGGGCAGGTCGGCCAGGCGCGGGCCCTGCGTCCGGGTGGCGGGCGGCACCGGCGGGGCGGGATGGATCTCCTCGGCGACGTCGGAAGCCACCATGGACTGCAAGCGGTCGAGGCTGCGCGCGGCCCGGTCGTACGCGGCACGGCGCAGCGGATCGCCCAGGACGTCGTAGGCCTCCTTGAGCATTATGAAGGCGGCGACATTGCCGGTCACGGGAATGTCCGGGTGCAGCAGCCGTGCCTTGCGGCGGTAGGCCGCATGGACCGCCTCGGGCCGCGCATCCCAGTCGACGTCCAGTCGTTCGTAGTAGCCCTGCGGGTCGTGGTTCATGTGTGGGGAAGCATAGCAAGCCTTGCGACGGGTTGCCTTGCAGCAATCGCGCGCGCCGGGGATGTGGGACGCGCCGGTGCTCCTGACCGCCCGAGGCAGCCATATGCCAGGCTGTTATACTCTGCCATGGCGACGCCTGCACCCGGGTCCCGCGGCCGCCAGCAGGGAAGAGAAACCATGCTCCGGCGCTGGATCACTATCCTTCTGTTGCTGACCCTGCCGAGCAAATTGCTCGCGGCCGCCGACCCGGTCGTTTCGCCCGCAGGTCCCGATGCCGTGCTGTACGGTTCATTGCAGAACTATCCGGTCGGTGGCCGCTCCTCTCCGGCGCAGATGGCGATGGTCGGCAGCTACAGCCACTACGATCGTATCTGGCCTTTCCACCTTGTCGCCAAGGCCGCGTCCCCCGCCATTTTGCGCCGTGCACCGCAGGAGATCGCCCCGACCTATGTGTTCCGTGGTGCGGTGCGCTCGCTGGACGACTATGTGGCGCACAACCCGGTGACCGGGTTGCTCATCGCACGCGACGACACGATCCTTTATGAGCATTACCAGTATGGCCGCACCGGTCAGGACCGGCTGCTGTCGCAGTCGATGGCCAAGACGATCGTCGCAATGCTGATCGGCATCGCCATCGACGAGGGGCGGATCCACTCCGTCGATGACCTCGCCCAGGCCTATGTGCCCGAACTGACCGGCACCGCGTTCGGCGAGACCAGCCTGCGCGCGCTGTTGCGCATGGCCTCGGGCGTGGCGTTCCGGGAGGACTACGTCGATCCCTCGGCGGACAACTTCAAGCTGGGGCGCGTACTGTTCGGGCAGACCGGCTACGACACGGCGCACGCCGTGGCGATGTTCAACACGCGGCAGGTCCCGCCGGACACGCATTTCAGCTATGGCGGCGTGCAGACCGAGGTGCTCGGCCTGGTGCTGGCGCACGCCGTCGGCATGTCGCCCGCTGCTTATCTGCAAAGCCGCATCTGGCAGCCGATGGGCGCCGAGGCGGACGCCACCTGGACGATCGACCATAGCGGGCTGGAGGTGGCGTATTGCTGCTTCAGCGCGGTGCTGCGCGATTGGGCTCGGCTGGGGCTGCTGCTGGCGCATGACGGGATAGCGAACGGGCGCCAGATCATCCCGCGTCAGTGGCTGCGGGATGCCACGACGGAGCCGGCGGGCAGCCCGTTCGCCCCGCGCCACGAGGCGGGATTCATGGGCTAGGGCTACCAGGTCTGGCTGTTCCCCGGACAGCGCCGGCAATTCGCCTTCCTCGGCATCCACGGGCAGTCGATTTATGTCGATCCGGACTCGGGTTTGGTGATGGTGCAGAC
>DATHNI010000029.1:0-4850 GCA_035486135.1 Acetobacteraceae bacterium | reverse complement strand
TCGTGAATTGCCGCTGGCTATCGCTGTTGTGCCTCGTCTCCGCCCTGGCCTGGGGCACATCGGCCGGCGCCCAATCCTTGTCGGCCGATCAGATCCTGCGGCAGTTCAACGCCGTCATCTTCCAGAACTTCAGCAGCAGCGCGGACGTCGAAGGCCGCACGGTGATCGGCGGCAACCTGACCGAGGGCGCAACCTTCGCCCTCAACCCGACGGCCGAGGCCGCCTCGACCTTCGCCGCGCTGACGGTCTACGGCAGCGTCGCCAGCGGCAACTCCATGAACCTGGACGCCGCCGAGGGCGCGACCATCGCCGGCAGCAACGCCGGCTCATTCAGCCTGAACGGTGGCGGCAGCGTCTTCATCGGCGGCAGCAACACCGGCGCCTTCAGCACCACCGGCGGCGCGGCCAACATTTCGGTGGTCGGCACCAACAGCGGCCAGATCACCCTCAGCAGCGGCGGCAGCGTCTATGCCGGCAACGGCAATAGCGCCAATGTCAACGTAAACGGCGGCAGTGGCACCGTCTCGATCAACGGCAACAACACCGCCACCGTGACGCTCAACAACGGTGGGACGGTCGAGGTCAACGGCAATGCCGGCGACGGCTCCCTGAACGGCGGTAGCCTGACCTACACCGGCAAAAAGGGCTCCTGGAACCTGAACGGCGGCGCCACGTCGACGAAGGTGAAGTCACTCAGCCTGCCGCCACCCAGCAATACGCTGCCGTCCTTTGCCAGCACCTTCCAGGCGCCGATGACTGCCCTGTCCAGCCAGCTTGCCGCGCTGACACCTGGCAGCAGCGTGCTGATCAGCGGCAACACCGTCACGCTGGAGGCGAAGCCGAACGCGCGAGGCATTGCGGTGCTGGACCTCAGCACGTCGGTGTTCACACCGAACGCCCAGGTGAGCGTGGCGCTGAACGGGGCCACCAGCTTCATCATCAACCTGTCGGTCGCCGGCTGCAGCGCGAATTGCTCCTACACCATTCCGAACAGCGTGAATTTCGAGAACCCGACCACCTATGCCGACAGCGTGCTGTGGAACCTCACCGACGTGAGCAGCATGAGCTTCACGAACGAGTTCGGTGGAACCGTGCTGGCGCCGTCGGCGTCGATCACCAACAGCAGCCCGATCGACGGCGCGGTGGTCGCGCTGAGCTTCAACGGCACCGGCGAGCTGCACGACTACCCGTTCACCGGCCCTCTGCCGACGCCCGAGCCGTCGAGCCTGGCCGTGCTGACGGTGGCATTGCTCGGCACCGGCTTCCTGCGCCGCCGGCGCCGCACGGCGGTCGGGTGAAGGAAGCAGGGCCAGGGCTCTACCCTGGCCTTGCTTCCTTCACCTGATGCCCTGCCCGGCTCGGCTAAAGCGGAACGCCTGCCAGGCTGCGGCTGGTCCGAATCGTCTGCAACGTCTGCACCCTGCTCACCGTCGGCGAGCCGGTCAGACGCTGCGTGAGGCTGTTCTCATGCGCGGTGTCGCGCGCCACCAGCTTCAGCAGGAAATCACCGCCGCCACGGATCATGTGGCACTCGCGCACCTCGGGCCAGGCGCCCACCAGTTGCTCGAAGGCGGACAGGACCGACTCCTTCTGGCTCTCCAGCCCGACAATCGCGAAGAAGGTGATCTCCCAGCCGAGCTTCTGCGGATCTGTGTCGGCCTGGTAGCCGCGGATGATTCCGGCCTCCTCCAGCCGGCGGACGCGGCGCAGGCAGGGCGGGGCGGAAATGCCGGCGCGGCGCGCCAGTTCAACGTTGGTGATGCGGCCGTCCGCCTGCAACTCGAGCAGGATGCGGCGGTCGATGGCATCCAGGACGGGCAGCTCAGTGATCGGTTGCTTCATGCGCCTCGGTGCCGCCGCCCCTCTTGCTTCTGATCCACGGGAGATCGCGCAATATCATTGCTCCGCCGCCTGGGAGCAAGGGCTGTTGCGGCGACGGCGCGGGATGCCGCGTTGCAGGACCGCCGGCACGATGCTCGCGCTGGCGCCGATCCGGCGAGGATCGAGGCTGCTCGCGCGACGGAGCCTGCATGATGGGCATGCGGCCTTGGCCGGCGCGCGCGCCGGGCGGCAAATGCGTCTCCCACCGCCGGCCCTGAGCACCGGCCGCGACAGTGCCGCCTTACCGCTTGGTCGCCGGGGCAGGCACCGGTGGAGGGGCACCGCCCTGCCAAAGCTGCAACACCTGGGTTGGATGGATACAGCTTATGGAGCCGATCTGATTCGGGCCGTACTGCACGTAACCCGCACCCGGAGGCGGCAGCAACGGCGCGGAAATCGGCATGTAGACATAGCACACCGAGCCGTCGATCGGATCGCGCCAGCGCTGAATGATGGTATCGCGGAGTGGCCCGCGATAGATCTTCTCCAGCAGCATGACCGGGAAACTGTCCCACTCCGGATCAGCGGCCGGCGGTGCCGTCGGCTGGGCCGCCGGCGGACGAGCCTCCTGTCGCGCGGCCGGATGTTGCTGCGCATGCGCAGGGTTGGCCACGCCCAGTCGCAGCCCGTGATGATAGCCGGACCCCGCCGCCGCCATCCCGATCAGCAGACCGGTGGCGGCTGACAGCCCGTAGCCCGATAAACGCCCCAAGTCCTGCTCCGATCAGAATTCGATACCGATGCCGACACGCCCACCCCAGTTGCCGTCGTCGGACGCGGCGACCCCACCGCTGATAAAGAGCGGGAAGCTGACCGAGGCGCGGTAAACCACGTTGAGCGACGTGCCAACCTCCCCTGCAAACGCCCCGACACCCAAGCTGAGAGTCGTTTTGCCAGGCGCCGACGGGGTGATCTGCGCCGCCATCGCCATGGTCATCGCGATGCCCCGGTCCGCCTGTCGCACGAGACCCTGCACTTGGCCCCAGTTCGGCGCATCCGTGCCGTAGATCGCCGGCGCCACGTTGGTGAGATAGCCAACTCCAACGGCCCCGCCTCCCGATGCGTTGGCGCCGGCGCCAACCCCAACGGCAAACGATCCGGCGATCGACTGAACGCCGACACCAACCGATTCGTTGCCCGATGCGTTGGCAGAGGAGCCGATCCCGACGGCAAGATTGCCGGATGCATTGGCGGCGTTCCCAACCGCGATGGCCCCAGTGTTGTTTGCGATGGCTGTGCTGCCGACGGCGACCGAACCGGTGCCCGATGCGTTGGCTGCGTTGCCGCCCGCGAATGAGTTCGAACCGGACGAGATGGCGCCGCTGCCCAGCGCCGTGCTGTTGCCACCGCTCGCGTTGGCTGCGTTGCCGAACGCCGAGTCGGCTGTGTTGGATGCAGTGGATTTGTAGCCGACCGCGACCGACTGGGCGCCGGTTGCATTGCCGTTGTAGCCAATTCCGACAGCCTGCGCTCCGCTGGCCAGGGCATTGGTGCCGTAAGCAGCCGATACATCTCCAGACGCATGAGCGCTGGAGCCTACCGCGGTTCCGGCCTGCTGCGCCTGGCGGCATTGCCGATGGCGACGGGGTCGGTATCGACCGCGGTGGCCGGACCGATCGCCACCGAGGAGCCCCCAGCCGCATTGGCAAGCAAGCCATAGGCCGTGCTGCCGCTGCCTGCGGGGGTTGATGACGCACCGACGGCTGTCGCATTTCCGCCAGTGGCACTCCCGCCCAACGCCACCTCGCCGGCCGAACCCTGCCGCCGGATGATCCGCCTCGGGGATCCCGCCGCCTGCGTGGCGCCCGGAGACCTGCGTTGCGCCCGGAGATGAGTGACATGATCCCAGCGGATCGATCCGCTGGCATCATGTCCGCCGCCTGGCAGGCCGGCGGCCCCATGCCTACCCTGGTGTGGCCCACCCTGGGCTGGCAAAGGTTCCCATGCTGGATCGATCAGCGCTGCGCGATTTCCGTCCGCTGATCATGACCCGCAAAGCCCCGTGTCATGGCCGGGCTTGGCCCGGCCACCCACGATTTCTCTTGCTGCCAGCAGCAACGTCATGGGTGGCCGAGCGAAGCCCGGCCATGACACAGGGAGTTGTGCCCCCGACTGCTTCGATTGTTCCCGAACAGACCCTAAATCACCAGCCCGCCATCCACGTGCAACGCCTGTCCCGTGATATACCCCGCCGCGGGCGAGGCCAGGAACGCCACCGCCGCCGCCACCTCCTCCGGCAGTCCGACGCGGCCGAGCGGGATCCGCTCCGTCTGCTTCGCCAGCACCGCGGGATCGATCGCCCGATGCGCGCCGGAATCCTTGCGGATGAACCCCGGCACCACCGCATTCACCGTGACGCCACTGGGCGCCAGTTCGATCGCCAGTGAGCGCACCAGCGCCTCCAGCCCCGCCTTGGCAGCGGCGGAAGCCGGAAACACCGTGACATCCGGCCGGAAAATGTGCGCCACGAAGCTGGACACCGCCACCACCCGCGCATCGCAGCCGCGGCGCAGATGCGGGATCGCGGCGCGCACCAGGCGGAAGAATGCGCCCTGGATCGCCTCGACCGACGCGGTCATCGCCACGTCCGTCAGGGTCGCCAACGGTGTCCGGTCTGCGAACCCCGCGTTGCTGACCAGCACATCAAGGCCGCCGAACCGCGCCGCCGTTTCGTCCACCAGTGCCGCCGCCACGCCGGGTTCCGCGAGGTCGCCCAGCGCCACCTCGGCTGCCGCTCCGGCTGCGCACGCCGCCGCGGCCACTGCCTCGGCGGACTCGCGATTGCGCCGCGTGTGCACCATGATCGCGACGCCCGGTGCTGCCAGAGCGCGACAGACCGCGGCACCGATGCCGCTGGCCGCGCCGGTCACCAGGATGACGGATCGATGCGCCATGTTGCTCGCTTTGCGCCGCGCGTCGCGACGGATGCCAGGGTGTAGCGGGTGAACTCGCGATTCAAGGCAGGCAAC
>DATHNI010000028.1:0-9425 GCA_035486135.1 Acetobacteraceae bacterium | reverse complement strand
TGGCTACGCCGCCGCCGACCCCGGACCGGCAGCCATGCCGATGCAGTCGGTCAAATCGGTCCCTTGCAACCTGGCCCGCCGCAGATCAGCGTCCAGCAGCACCGCTTCGCATAGCGAAGCGCCCGTGAGGTCGGCGCCTTGCAGGTCGGCCCCGGTCAGATCCGCCCGTATCAGCGTCGCCTGTGTCAGCATGGCGTTGCTAAGGGACGCCGATGCAAGCTTTGCCCGGGTCAGGTTGGTCGGCCAGTCCGGATGGTCGCGGATCGGCATCGGGCCGGCACGCACGCTTACCATGATTGCCCCGTTCAGTGTGGCCCGCTCAAGCCGCGCCCCTCGCAGATCGGCGCCTTCGAGACAGGCTTCGGTCAGGTCGGCCCGGGTCAGGTCAGCGCCGAACAGGTTGGCCTCGCGCAGATCGGCATGGACCAGGTTGGCGCCCTGCAGCAATGCGCCGCTGAGGTCGGCCTCGGCCAGGCAGCGCCCGCTGAGGTCGATGCCGGACAGGTTCGTGAACTTGAGGCTGGCCCGCCGGCCACCTGGGGCTCGGGCGAGGAACGCCGCATGCAGCGTGAGGACGAACCCGAGCCCCGCGGCATCGACCGTCCGGGTTTCCCGGCCGGCAAGACCGACGGCAGCCCTGGTAGCCAAACCGAAGGACATCGCTGTCGGATTCCCCAAACGCCATCGCACTGTCTGCTGGCGATGGTAAACGACGGATTAAAGAGCTTTGGAAAAACTGCGGTACGCCTTCGGCCTCGGCGATGCATGACGCCGGGGGCCTCGCAGACGGCGCTATTTCGGTTGGTGTCTGAACGCGGAACAATCCGAGGAAGAGGCGCGCGAGGGCCTGCGCGGGCGCTTGGCGCAATTCCTTGCATTGCAAGGCGGTTGCTTGCAGCACCGCTTTTGATACGGATTAGCTCGGAAAGCAGCTTTAGCCACGGATTAGCACGGACAGTGGAAGTTCGACGGGCCCGCGCGATAATGGCTGCGCGCCGGATTTATTCTATCCGTGCTAATCCGGGGCTAACTACCAGGCAGACTAAAGAGTGACTCTCCGGCTGCCACCCCCCGTCATGGCGGGCGCAGGCGCGCCATCCACGACTTTGCTGCGTGCGTCCACGAGAAGTCGTGGATGCCGACCTTCGTCGGCATGACGTTGCGGCAGTCGTCCGAGTGTCAGTCATAATGCCGGCTGATATAAGCTGCTTTCCGCGCCAATCCGTGTTAGCATCTCCTACTTGCTTTCTTCTCCTGCCAGGAGCCTGCGACTGTACGGCAGCGGCATGTTGCCAGCCGCCCGCGTGGCCCGGCCATGACGGGTGCACCCGCGCTAACCGGATGAGGATACCGGTTTGCTTGCCGAGGCCGCCGCAAAACCCGCACCGGCGGCCAAGCCGGCGCAGTCCGTCAGATCCGCCCCGTCCAGCCTGCTCCGATCCATATTCGTCCCCACCAGGATCGCTCCCGCCATTGAGGCTCCGGTCAGGTCGGCGCCCCGCAGGTCGGCCGCCGTCAGGTCGGCCTGGGTCAGAACGGCCCGCACCAGGACGGCGTTGGTGAGACAGGCCGACGCCAGCCGCGCGAGGTTCAGGTCGGCCGGCCAATCGGAGTGCCCGCGGATCGGCATCGGGCCCGCCTGCACCTCCGTCATCTTCGCCCTGTACAGGGTGGCACGTTCCAGCCGTGCCCCTCGCAGGTCGGCACCCGACAGATCCACGTCACGCGCGTCCACCAGCGAAAGATCGGCCATCGCCAGCGATGCCCTGGCGAGGATGGCGCGGCGAAGCACCGCGCCCTTCAATTGCGCGGCGCTGAGATCCACGCCGCTCAGATCGACCCCGACGAGGTGCACACCGGACAGGTCCGCGCGCCTGCCAGCCTGGCCATTGCTTGCGATCCAGTCCGCGTGCTGCCGCAGCACGTCCGTGATGCTCACCGTCGGCCGCTGTGGCAACACGACACCGGCCATTTTGGCACGGCTGAGGTCGGCTCCGTCGAGCAATGCGCCGAGCAATCTGGCCCCGGCGAGCGTTGCGTCGGCCACGGTGGCGTCGGTCAGGATCGCCCCTTCGAGGACCGCCCCGGTCAGATTGGCGCCGGTCAGGTCGGCACCGCACAAATTGCATCCCGTCAGGTCGGCCCGCGACAGATTGGCCCGCACCAGGATGCTGCCGCGCAGGTCCGTATCGCGCAGGTCGGCCTGCATCAGCAGCACGTTGGACAGTCGGCCGCGCCGGATTTTCGCGCCGCTCATCATCGCGCCCTGCATGCTCGTGCTGGCGTCGGAATGCGACTGCTGCAAATGACCGCCCTTGGACGCCAGCAGCATGCCCTCGCGCAGATCGATGCGGGTCATGTTGCTGCGGCTCAAATTGGCATCGCGCAACGTCACGCCGCGCAGATCGGCGCTTTCGAGGCAGGAGTCGGCGAGGTTGGCGCGGCTGAGGTCGGCACCGAACAGGGTGGCGTCGCGCAGATCCGCATGGGCGAGCAGGGTGCGCTGCAACAGGGCGCCGCTAAGGTCGGCCTCGGCCAGGCACACCCCGGAGAGGTCGAGGCCGGAGAGGTTGGCGAATTTGAGGATGGCACGCCGCCCGCCCGGCGCACGCGCGAGAAACGCGGTGTGCAGCGCCAGGATGTTGCGAAGCTCGTCGGCCGTAACGGTCCGGCTTCCCCGGCCGGCCAACCTGACGGCAGACTTGGTTGCCAACCCGAAATCCATCGTTACCCGGTCCTCGCATGGGACCGTAGAGTCCAACGGCAGAGGTAAACGGCGGCTTAAGGCGACCGCGGCAAATCGCCCCGAGCAGCAGGATCAGGACGATCCGCGCCCCTGTCACTGCGAGGAGCGAAGCGACGAAGCAATCTCCTGCCTGACGTGCCGCTGCTGGTTCGTCAGGCAGGAGATTGCTTCGTCGCTGCGCTCCTCGCAATGACAGGGGGGATTCGTGGCATTTCCAGTCGGGGCGAAAACGCTCTAGACAAGCCGCACAGGCAACGCATGACGGCAGCGGGGGACTGGCATGGCACGGCGGCTGAAGGTCGCGGTCCAGATGGACCCGATTGAAAGTATCAACATCGATGCGGATTCCACGTTCGCCCTGATGCTGGAGGCGCAGCTTCGCGGCCATGCGCTGTGGCACTACGACGTGCGCAACATGGCGCTGCGCGAAGGGGTGAAGCGCCAGGGCGCGCGGCGCGAGGAACGCCTGGCCGCCCGTGCCCGCCCCGTTACGGTGGAGCGCAAGCGCGGGGCACATTATCGCTTCGGCGACCTCGAATTGCTCGACCTGGCGGCGATGGACGTCGTGCTGATGCGGCAGGATCCGCCGTTCGACATGGCCTATATCACCGCGACGCACCTGCTGGAGCATATCCAGCCTGGCACGCTGGTGGTGAACGACCCGGCCGCGGTGCGCAACGCGCCGGAAAAGCTGCTGGTGACGCACTTCCCCGACCTGATGCCGCCGACGATGATCACCTGGGACCTGGAAGCGATCCGCTCCTTCCGCCAGGAGCACCAGGACATCATCGTGAAGCCGCTATTCGGCAACGGCGGCGCCGGCGTGTTCCGCATCAAGCCGGACGACGAGAACCTGGCGTCGCTGCTGGAAATGCACTTCGCCCGTTCGCGCGAGCCCTTGATGTTCCAGCGCTATGAGCCGGCGGTGCGCCAGGGCGACAAGCGCATCATCCTGGTGGACGGCGAGCCGATGGGCGCGGTGAACCGCGTGCCCGCGGCGGGCGAGGCGCGATCCAACATGCATGTCGGCGGGCGGCCGGAGAAATGCGAACTCTCCGCCCGCGACCGCGAGATCTGCGCGGCGATCGGTCCCACGTTGCGCGACCAGGGGATGATCTTCGTGGGCATCGACGTGATCGGCGACTGGCTGACCGAGATCAATGTCACCTCGCCAACCGGCATCCAGGAGATCGACCGGTTCGACGGCGTCAATATCGAGGCGGCGATATGGAACCGGATCGAGGCGAAAGTGGGGGCCTGATTATCACGACGTTGCCATTGCGCGTTGGCCGCTGGCCGGCGTCGGCTGACCCCGCCTCCCGCGTCATGGCGGGCGGAGGCCCGCCATCCGCGACCACGCTGTGCGTGGCGAGGCAAGTCGTGGATGGTGCGCCTTCGCGCACCATGACGCGGGAGGCGGCGCGGTCTACCGGTCGTTGCTTGCAACGCCAGGGGAAACACACAACGCTACGGGAAACACCATGATGCGACACTTCGGCGTACTGATCCCGTCCACCAACACGACGTGCGAGATCGAGTATTGCAGGCTGCTGCCTGCGGACTTGCAGGTCCATGTCGGACGCCTCGGCAAGGGCGGCGCCACCGCCTTTTCGCCCAGCCTCGATGCGGATGTCGCCTATCAGGCGAAGCTGTTGGGCACCGCCAAGGTAGAAGTGGTGGCGCTGGCGCAGACCTCCGCCAGCCTGTTCTCCGACGACTATGACGAGGTGACGATCCGGCGGATGCAGGAAAATGCGGGCGTGCCGGCGCTGACCTCCGCCGTGGCGATCGGCCAGGCGGTGCGCGCTCTGGGAGCGCGGCGGATCGCTCTGGTGTCGCCTTACTCGGAGGAGGTGATCGGCCGCGCCAGGCACTACTACGAGACCAAACACGGGCTGGAGGTGCTGGCACTGGAGGGCTTCGGCGCCACCGACGCGTACGCGATCGGCAAACTGGGAGCCGAGAACGCGCGTGACGCCTTCGCCCGGATCGACCGGCCGGAGATCGAGGTGCTGGTCGTGCCGGGCGGTAATTTCCCGACGATGGCGCACATCGCGGCGTGGGAGCAGGAGTTCGGCAAGCCGGTGATCACGACGAACCAGGCGGCGCTGTGGGCGATCCTGCGGGTGATGCGGATCGCCGAGCCTCTGCCGGACCTCGGACGGTTGCTAGCCGAAGGGAGGTAGCGGCGGCGCCGAACAGCCGTGATGTTGACTGGCGCGTTGTCACCCTGAGCGGGATCGCAAGCCTCCCGTCATTGCTTCGTCGCTGCGCTCCTCGCGACGACGGTGCAGTTCGCGGCATTTTCAGTTGGGGGGAAACCGTCGGCAATGCCTTGCCGGTGATACCGCCCCGGGAGCAGGCGCCGGAGGGCCTCCTTCAATCGCCCGCCTCCAACCTAGAACCGGAACGTCAGGCCGGCACTGAATTCGTTCTCGGTCTGGTTCGCCGAGAACTGCCCCTGGTACGCCACGAACACATCCAATATCGGTGTCGCCGAGGCGGTCAGCCCCGCGCCGATTACAGCCGATGTCGGCGCCGGCGAGACCCCGGAAACCTCGGACGTGAACACGCCTTCCGACGCGGTCACGTTGCGCGACAGACCGGAGAACGTCTCCTGCACCCCTGCCTCGGCCCATGGCAGCAGCGCCCAGCTTCCGGCGCTGAACCCTTGCATGACGCGCAACGCCAGCCTCCCCTCGGTGACATCCGTATCGGTGCTGCCGTAGCTCAGGTCGAACAAGCCGGCGCCGCTCTCGGAGAAGCCAGCCTGGCCGGCATGGATGTAGGCCAGCTTCGCCAGCGGTTCCAACGTCAGGGCGCCCATCGGCAGGTCATACGCGGCGCGCGCCTGGATGATGCTGAAATCCGCATTGCGGTTGCCGGTCGCCGACAGCCCGGTGCCCGGCAGTGTGCGGGTGCCGTCAACCTGGCCGCCGCCATACGCCGCCATCGCGCCAAACCACACCGGGCCCTGGGCGTAGCGGCCATAGATGAACCCCAATCCGGCGCTCTGCGAGGCGTTGGTGCCGTCAGAGAAATTGACCGACGTCCCCAGATAACCGCCGCCGAGCCCGGCGGTGAAGCCGCCCTGGCCGATGTCGCCGCCGATCAGCGCGCCGCTGTAGCTGTCGTTGAACCCGACGCGCCCGCCGTTTCCGGTCAGGCTGCCCAGACCGCCCAGCCCGCGCATCCAGACCTCCGCGTGCAGCCCGTCGGCCAGCGGCCGCACCACGCAGCCCGAGCCTTGCGTCACCATGCGTTGCGCCGCCGGGCCGCAGACGTCGCCGAGCACCACGTCGCCGACGCCTTCCATCGCGCTCACCATTGACGTCAGCGCATCCGGCACCTGCTGCGCACCGGATGGGATCGCCCGCGGATCCAGCATCAGATAGACGTCGTTCGCGTCGTAGGTGACGACCGGCAGGATGTAGGCGGCGAAGGCCGGATTATAGTCGAGGGTGGCGAACGTGCCGCTGCGCGGGCCGGTCGAGGTCAGAATCGCGTAGCGGCTGCCCACCACATAGGTGCCCGGATCATCCACGATGTTCAGCGTGCCGGCCAGGCTCGCGGTGCCGCCGACCTTGAGCTGGTCGTAGCCGGCGCCCGCACCCGCCGCGACGGCCGGCGTGATTTCGATGGTCAGCGTGCCGGCGCTGGTCTGCGTGTAGTTGCCGGCCACGGTCATGACGCCGATCGAGCCACCCGGATAGACGTTGCCGGCGTTTGTCAGGTTGCCGCCGATCGTGCCGTGGCCACGCAGCAGCCCGGCATTGTTGACCATGACATTGCCGCCCAGGATCGCGCCGGGATCGGCCGCGTCGCCCACTTCCAGCGTGCCGTTGGCGACGGTGGCCGAGCCGGCAAAGGCGCTGTTATTGGTGTTCAGCAGCAACGTGCCGCTGCCGGCCTGAATCAGGCTGCCGGTGCCGGTGATGAGCCCGGTGAAGGCCACCGTGTCGCTGCGATCGAACACGAGGGCGCCGTTGTCAGTGACGTTGCCCGCGATGCCGCCGCTGGTGCCGCCATTGCCAAGTTGCAGGGTGCCGGCGCTTATCGTCGTGCCGCCGGTATAGGTGTTCGCGGCGGTCAGGATCAACGTGCCGGGGCCGGCCTGGGTCGTGCCACCGGTGCCGGAAATGATGCCTGGGAAGCTCACCGTGTCGCTGCGGTCGAACACCAATGCGGCGTTGTTGGTGACGTTGCCCATGATGCTGCCGCTGGTGCCGCCGGCACCGATTTGCAGCGTGCCGCCGCTGATGGTCGTGCCGCCGGTGTAGGTGTTGGCGTTGGTCAGGATCTGCGTGCCCGGGCCGGTCACCGTCAGCCCACCGCCGGTGTTGGCAACAATCCCACCATCGGCGATCACGCCTCCGAAGGTATTGGTGGTGCCGCCGGCGACCGCGACCGTCAGCACGTTGTTGCCGAGGTTGACGCTCGTGCCCGAAGTCCCGGTGAGGCCGGCGATCGACGTGCCATCACCGGCAAGGTCGGAGACGTCGAGTATCCCCGTCCCGGTCAGGCCCACGCCATTGCTCGACGCGATCGAGCCGAGGCCGACGATCGCCAGGATGCCGCCGTTGACCGTGGTTGCGCCGGTGTAGGTGTTGACATGGTTCAGTGCGAACGTCCCGCCGCCCGACTTGACCAGGCTGCCGCCGGTGCCGCCACCGATGCCACCGTCCTGGATCACGCCGGCGAAGGTCTCGCTGCCGCTCGCCTGGTTCACCGTCAGCGTCTGTGCGCCAAGGCTCACCGTGGTTCCACCGACGCCGGTGAGGCCGAGCACTGTCGCGCCGGCCGAGGTGTCGGAGATGTCGAAACTCCCGCCGCTGCTGGTCAGTGCGACACCGCTGGACGAGGCGATCGAGCCGGAGCCGGTCAGGGCCAGCGTGCCTGCGCCGATCGTGGTCGCGCCGGTATAGGTGTTGGCCTGGGTCAATATCAGCATCCCGCTGCCGGCCTGCGTCAGTGCGCCAGTGCCGGAGATGGTGTTGCCGTAAACCACCGTGTCGCTGTGGTCGAACGCCAGGGTGCCGTTGTCGGTGACGTTGCCGGTGATGCTGCCGACGGTGGTGCCATTGCCGATTTGCAGCGTGCCGGCGCTGATCGCCGTGCCGCCACTATAGGTGTCGGTCCCGGTCAGGATCAGGGTGCCGCTGCCGGCCTGGGTCAGGCTGCCGGTGCCGGTGATGAGCCCGGCAAAGGTCACCGCGTCGCTGCGGTCGAACACCAGCGCGCTGTTGTCGGTGATGTCGCCCATGACGCTGCCGGTGGTGCCGCCATTGCCGAGTTGCAGCGTGCCGGCATCGACGGTGGTGCCGCCGGTGTAGGTGTTATCGGCGGTCAGGATGAGGGTGCCGCCTCCGGTCAGTGTGAGCTGGCTCGGGCCGGGCAGTTCGGAGATGACGCCGGACCAGGTCGCGGTCATGCCGGTGGAAACGTCGATGTCGGGGTCGGTGGCCTGGGCCAGGACCATGTTGTGGGTGAACGTGCCACTCTGGGTGATGTCGAGGGTGGTGCCATCGACCAGTGTCAGCGTGCCGCCGATACCAAGATTGCCGTCGGACGAGATGCTGAGCGTGCCGTTGTTGACGAACACCCCGCCGGTGAAAGTGTTGTTGCCGCTCAGGACCAGCGTTCCGCCGCCGCCGCCAACGAACACGTTGCCTCCGGTTCCACCGGCTATGCCGCCGTCCTGGATCGTGCCGGCGAACGAGTCGGTCGCATTGGCGCCGACGAAGACGAACAGCGTCTGGCCACCGAGGCTCACCGTGCTGCCGGTGACACCGGACAGGCCGTTGACCGACACGCCGTTGCCCGCGCCGGAGATGTCGAAGCCGGCGCCTGAGGCCGTCAGCGTCACGCCGTTGGAATCGGCGATCGAGCCGCCGGAGCCAATTGCCAGCGTGCCGGCATTGATCGTGGTGGCCCCGGTATAGGTGTTGTCGCCGGTCAACGTCAGCGTGCCGCCGCCGGCCAGCGCCAGCGAGCCGGGGCTCGATCCGTCGGTGATCCCCGACGAGATGGTCATCGACTGGCCCGAGGCCACGTTGACTGTGGGATCGCCGGCGATGCTCAGGGGACGGGAGAAGGTGAAGCCCTGGGTGACGGCCAGCGTGGTTCCGTCATTCAGCGCGACCGACGTGCCCGGCGCGCCGAGGTTGCCGTCGGACGAAATCTGCAGCGTGGTTCCGGAGCCGGTCACCGTGGTGCCGCCGGAATAGGTGTTGGCACCGTTCAGTACCACGGTGCCGCCGGGATTGGTCAGATTGCCGATCGCCAGGGTAAGGCCGCCGCCGCTGCCGCTGACACTGGTGTCGTCGGCGATCGTGCCGTTGCTGGTGAGCGTGTTGCCGGTCCCGGGCGCGAGCACGGTGGTCGCCCCGGTCATCCCGAACAGGTCCGAGCCCGTCCCGACACCGTTGCCAGCGCCGTTGCCGCCGCCGGTTCCTCCGGTCGCCGAACCGCCGGTGAAGGTGCCGCCACCCTGCACGGTCAGGCTGCCGCCCTGGGCGACGAACACCGCGCCGCCGAATCCTGCTCCGCCACCGCCATCGGCTCCCAGACTGGGGGAGCCTGCGCCGCCGCCCACGCCGCCAGCGGCGCCGGGAGGGAAACTGTTCGTGCCGGCACCGCCGCCGCCAAAGCCGCCGGCGCCGGCAAAGGACCCTGCGCC
>DATHNI010000027.1:0-13499 GCA_035486135.1 Acetobacteraceae bacterium | reverse complement strand
ACGGGCGACAAGAAAGGCGGGCACTCCCCCACCCCTTGAGGGAGGGGGGTGGGTGGAGGGGTTGGTCGGTACGAGCTTCCGACCAACCCCTCCCCCCAAACCCCCTCCCTCAAGGGGAGGGGGAGTGCCCCGCCTTTCTTGTCGTCGGTTCAGCCTCTGTTTACCCGGCGAGGCGATACTGGTGCGCATGCCGGCCGATCCCCGCGCCCTCTACCTGCAAGCCCTCCACTTGCTGCGCGACGGTCATGCGGCGCCAGCGGCCGACCTGCTGGCCTCGGCCGTCGCTGGCCTGCCAGGGCACGACGGCGCGCGCGTCAACCTGGTGCGGGCCCTGCTGGCGGCGGGCGAGCCACAGCGGACGCTGGACGCCGCCGATGCCGCCCTGGCCGCCACCCCCGACCGCGCCGAGTTACACTTCGCCCGCGGCACGGCCCTGAACGCACTCGGTCAGCCGCACGCCGCGCGGGATGTGCTGCGCCGGGCCGTGGCGTTGGATCCATCGCACGCACCGTCACGCCTCAACCTCGGCAACGCCTGCGCCGATCTCGACGACCTGGAAGCCGCCGAGAGCCACATCCGCGCCGCGCTGGCCCTCGACCCGACACTGGTCGAGGCGCACGCCAGCCTTGGCTTCGTGCTGACCTCGCGCGGCTGCCTGACCGAGGGCATGGCCGCCTGCGATGCGGCGATCGCACTGCGCCCCGATTTCGTCCAGGCGCACTGGAACCTCGCCACCGCCGCCCTGCTGGCCGGCAATTTCGCCCGAGGCTTCGCCGCCTACGAGTGGCGCAAGCGGCACGACCGGTTTCGCCGAGACTTCGTCGATCTGCCCGGCCCGGTGTGGACCGGCGACGATCCGGCCGGTCGCACCATACTCGTGCACGCAGAGCAGGGGCTGGGGGATACCATCCAGTTCGCGCGCTACCTGCCGTTGATCGTGGCGCGCGGCGGGCAGGCGGTGCTGGCCTGCGAGAGCCCGCTGCTACCGCTGCTGGCGACGCTGCCGGGGGTGCTGGTGGTCGCCAAGGATGCACCGTTGCCATCCTACGACGCCTGGATCGACCAGATGAGCCTGCCGCTCGTCTTTGGAACCCGTCCGGAGACCATCCCGTCCACCGCCGGCTATCTGCGCACCGATCCGATCCGGGCAGCGGAATGGAAGGCGAGGCTGCCGGGCGGGAGGAAGCTCGGCGTGGCCTGGGCGGGCAATCCGGCGCACTCGAACGATCGGCGGCGGTCGTTGCCACCGGACGTGGTGGCGCGCCTGCTGGCGTTGGGAGTGGGCAGGGTCGTCAACCTGCAGGTCGGACCGCGCGCGGGCGACCTCCGGAGCGGGGACCGGGCCGACGACGCCGGCCAGGGCGCCCACGACGGTGGGCAGAGTGCCGGCGACGGTGGGCAGAGTGCCGGCGAGGCCTGGGTGGACGACCTGTCTCCGTTCCTGACGGACTATGCGGAGACGGCGGCGCTGATTGCCAATGTCGATCTGGTGCTGACGGTGGACACCTCGGTGGCGCACGTCGCCGGTGCGCTGGGCGTTCCGTGCTGGGTGATGCTGCCGTTCGCGCCTGACTGGCGCTGGATGCTCGGGCGGGATGACACGCCTTGGTACACGTCGCTGCGGCTGTTCCGGCAGCAACGTCCAGGCGATTGGGATGGTGTGATCGACGTTGTCGCCGCTGCGTTGCACGAGGGAAGTTCGCGACGATGACCGCAGGCTGGACGCCCCCCTCTCCGGTCACGCCGGCGCAAGGTCGCATCCAAAACTTCCCCCGTTTGGAGCGCCGCGCAGTCGTGGATGCCGGCCTGCGCCGGCATGACGGGGGCGGAGCCGGGGGGCGAAAGGCGGGGGCGTCATCACCGCGGAGATGCCTCCACTATCAGCGCTTCACCCCCGAGGCGATCACCGCGACGATCGGCAGCGCCAGTCCATCCGCGTCGCGCCACGTGGCGGCGTTCGCATCGATGTCCGCGACGATGGCGCGCAAGGCTTGCGGCGACTGAGCATCGATCAGCGCGGCCATCCGTGCCGTGCCGGCCCGCAGCGCCGCCACCAGGCTCGCCGCATCGCGATGGTGCCAGACTCGGCGCTCGATCTGCGCCCGCAGCGAGGCGAACCCGGCATCGCGCAACGCGTCCAGGATCCGCTGCACCGAGCCAAAGCCTCCCCCGGGCGGCGGCGCACCGGAGGCAGTAGCGTCGCTATGCCGGCGCACCGCGTCCAACAGCAGCCGCCACGCGATGTTCTGCGCCGGATCGGCCCAGAAACTGACGGCGATCCGGCCTCCGGCACCCAGCGCCCGGAATGCCTCGGCTAGCGCCAGAGGCGGGCGCGGCACGTGGTGCACGCCGAAATTCGACACCACGGCGTCGAAGGCGGCATCCGCGCAGGGCAGCGCCTCCGCATCGCCCTGGAGGAACGCGATCGCCGGATGCGCCGCGCGCGCTACCGTCAGCATCGCGGGAGAGAAATCGACGCCGGTGGCGACAGCGCCGCGAGCGGCGGCCTCGGCCGCGGCCACGCCGGAGCCGCAGGCGACGTCCAGCACACGCGTTCCGGCATGCACCGCAGCAGCGTCCAGCAACGCCTCGACGAATTGGCCCGTGGCGGTGGCGAAGGACGCGGCGAAGACGGGGGCAGCGCGCTCCCACCTGGCATGCTCGAAGGCGCGGATCGCTTCGGGGTCGAATGCAGGGCTCATGGTCTTCCCGGGTTGCTCGGCGCCGGCGCGCGCCAACGGGTGAAGATGGACAGCAGCATGGAGGCAAACAATGCCAGGGTGGTCGCGGCCTGGGCGATGCCGAAGGCGTTGGCATAGGCGGCGCGGCTGGTCCCGTCGTCCAGCACGGTAAAGAACAGGCTGCCGACGGCCGCCACGCTGATAGCTCCGCCGATCTGCAAGGCCGAGTTGATCACCGCGGCGGCGACCCCGGCCTGGTGCGCCGGCACCTCGCCCAGCGCGGCGTTGTACAGCCGCGGCAGGGCGATACCCTGGCCGAAGCCGGCGACCAGCACCGCCAGCAACACCAGGCCGCCGTCGAGGCCGCACCACACCGCCAGCCCCGTCGCGCCGTAGCCCGTCACCTGGATGGCCATGCCGATCGGCAGCAGAGCATGGCGCAACCGCGACACCAGCGGCCCGCTGACCAGAGGTCCCATGAACAGCCCCGCGCCGTAGGGCAGGATCGCCAGGCCGGTGTGCAGCGGGTCGGTGCCAAGCCCCTGCTGCTGGTAGAAGCTGAACGTCACGTAGAAAGCGGTGGTGAAGAAGAACAGGGTGCCGACGACGACGCCTCGGCGGAAGCTGCCGATCGCCATCAGGCGGAGATCGAGCAATGGCATGGCGCCTCGCGCCACGAGCCGTGCCTCGAACCGCAGGAAGCCGACGACCAGCGGCGGCACGGCGGCCAGCATGACGATGGTCCAGGCGGGCCAGCCCTGCTGCCTGCCCTCCGCCAGCGGCAGCACCAGGCAGGCCAGCGCCAGGGACAGCAACACCGCCCCGGCCCAGTCGATCCGGACGCGCTGCGAGGTGCTGGTTTCCGGCACCACCATCCAGGCCGCCAGCAGCACGGCCAGCGCCACCGGCACTTTGAGCAAGAAGACAGCGCGCCAGCCGAGGCCGAAGGGACTCCATTCGACCAGCGCGCCCCCCAGGAACTGCCCGCTCACCGCCGCCATCCCCATCATGATCCCGTAACTGCTCAGCGCGCGGGCGAGGCCGCGCTCGGTGGGGAACAGGGTGCGCACCGGGCCGAGCACCTGCGGCACCAGGACCGCCGCCGAGACGCCTTGCAGGATGCGGCCACCGACCAGGGCGGCCGGCGTGGCGGCGAGCCCGCATAGCAGGTTGGCGGCGGTGAAACCGGCCATGCCGAACAAGAACAATCGGCGCCGGCCATACAGGTCGCCCAGCCGGCCGCCGGTGATCAGGAAGACGGCGTAGGCCGAGGCATAGCCGGACACGACGAGCTGCAATTCGGCCGGGCTGGCGCCGATCGACGCCTGGATCGACGGCAGGCTGACATTGACGATGAAGAAATCGACCGGCGGCATGAAGCCGCCGGAGAGGAGGACAATAAAAGCGATCCATCGCCCCGCGGGCGACAGGCTGGCGGCCGTTGACGTGGCGGACACGACGTTTCCTTGTGTCCAGGTGGTGATGCCGCGCCCCCCGCGTCATAGCGAGCCGCAGGCGAGGCAATCCCCTGGCTGTTGTGCGTTCCTCTCGACATTGCTGTGCTTACCGGGGTCTGGCAACTCGACCCGCGCGGGACGGGATGGGCAACGACAAAATTCCCTCCTCCCCTTGTGGGAGGGGTTGGGGGAGGTTGCCCGTGCGGCGCCGGACCCCTCCCCGGTCGGTCTCCCAGCCACACGCGGAAGGGGGGACGCTTGTCACAAATCGGCCTCATGCCGCGCCAGCATTAACGGTCGCTTCAGAACTCCCGCGCATATTGATGCGTGTCGGACACCGTTATCAGCAATAGCAGAGGCGCCTTACCGTGCGACACAGGTTGCGAAACGCCCGGCCTATCGCCCGCCGCGATCGGGGTAGGGACGATGACATTCGAGCCCGTGCCGGCTGCCGCGCTTTCCGGGCGCTGCTGATCATCGCCCTGGCCGCCGCCGGGGCGCTCCGCACAGCCGAGGCGACCGATCTCAACTACGTCCTCATGTCGCCCGCCTTCGGCGGCAACAACCCGGCTGCACTCCAGGCCGCCGAGTACGACAAGGGCCTGGAGCAAGCCCGGGCTGCCAATGCCGCCTCCGCGGCGGCCGCGGCGCAGGCTGCCGCGGCCAACACCCCCACGCAGCAATTCGCCAACGCCATCATCTCGCAGCTCAACTCACTGGTGGCGCGCGACGTCGCGCTCCAGGTGGCCAACTCCCAGCCGGGCGCAGCGGGAACCATCCAGTCCGGCAACGTCTCGGTTACCTATGTGAATTCGGACGGCCAGCTCAATATCGTCATCAATACGCCGACGGGTTCGACGACCCTGGCGCTGCCGACCGGCGATTGATCGCATGGTGCGACCGCACCCGCCATGGATCCTGGCGCTGATTGCGGTCTGCGTTCTTGGGTTGGCTGGGTGCGTGCAGGACCCGCTGCCATCGGCCTCGCCGCATGTCAGCGAACGTGAGCCGATCGACCTGCCGCCACCGCCGCCCCGAGCGCTGAGCGTCGGCGTCTATAACTGCATCGACACGACCGGCCAGCGACGGCCGACCGGGCTCGCCCAGGAGCTGAGCACGGCCGTGCCAATGGATTGCACGCCCTACATGGTCGAAGCCATCCGTTCCCTTCGGCCGGGCTATGTCTTCCTGGTCGAGCGCCAGCACCTCGATGAACTCCTGCGCGAGCGGCAACTGGCCACGCTGGCGTTGAACACGACGAACCAGGCCGCGCCCTCCGCCGCCCCGGTAGCGGTCACGCAGACCAAGGGCGCGACGGCCCATCGCGCGCCAAGTGCTGCCCAGCAATCCGCCCCCAGGCCCCCGCTGGCCAGTCCACCGGGCATCCAACCGCGCCGGCTCAACACGCTCCGCGTGGCGGAGGTGCTGCTGGTGGGGCAGGTGGTGGCCTATGACCGGTCCACACGGCAGGTCACCGGCGGCCTCGCGATCGGCGGAATCGGCGGCGCCGGCGCGCTGGTCACCGACCTCGTCACATTCAGCCTGCGTGCCGTCGCGGTGCAGACCGGTGAGATCATCGGCGACACCACGGTGACCAAATCCATCACCTCACTGAAACTGGGAGGCTACATCGCGAAAGTGTTCTCAACATCCACCATGGAAATGGAACTTGGCGGCGCCGGCAACGAGCCTGTCGGGCTTGCGTTGCGCGCCGCCATTCATTCTGCCCTCGACCAACTCGTCCAAAACGGTATCCGCGATGGCTGGTGGGCATGACAGCAGTCTCTACGCAACGGCTGTCCGTCAAAAATTGCCGGCCGCACGGAAACTCCGCAGCTTAAGGACATCTGGTCATGAAGAGTGTACTGGTCGGCGCGACGATCCTGATGGGTCTGGCGGTCCCGGCGTTTGCCCAAGCCGTCAACGACATCTGGATCGATGCAGCCAGCAGCGGGTCGGTGAAGACGCTGGCGATCACCCAGGATGCTGCAAATCCGACCAACCAGGTCGCCGGCAACGCGGCCGGCAGCTCGGTGTTTCCCGTAGTGGGCCCCTGGAAAACCATCAGCATCAATCAGCAGGGCGGCACCAACCTGTTCTATGGTTCCATGGCCTCGCATAGCGGATCGACCACCGCGAGCCTGGCCGCGTCATACACCGGGGGCAACAACACCCAGTCGCTGACGATCGGAGGCACCACGCCGCCATCGAATCCCACCGTGTCGATCGCGGTCGATAACACGGGCATTGGCGCCAACACGATCACCGATACGCTCGACGGTTCTTCGCTTGCGTATAATCTGGCGGTGACGGGAACCGGCAACTCGATCACCAACTCGGTGGCGGCCACCGGCGCGGTCACATTGACCCAGGGTGGCGGCGGCTACGGTATCTCGGGAAATAACAACACGGTCAGCAACACCGTCTCCGGCGTAGCGTCGTACACGCATACTCTCACGATCGCCGGCAACTCCAACACCATCACGAACGCGGCCAGCAACGGCGGCGACAAGACGATCACGCAGTCCATCACCGGCGACGGCAATACTGTCGGGATGACGCTGAACGGCGCCGGAACGCAGTCCGCCGCGCTGACCGTCGATGTCGGCACCACCGTTGACTACACCCTGGCCACCGCAGCAGTCGGAGCGGCAGCGAACATCAACCTGAGCAACGTGGTCGGACTCGGCGGCATTCCGGCGGTGATCAATGTCACCCAGACGGCGGCCGCTGCCGGCGCCACGGCGAACCTCACGATCAGCGGTGGCACCTACACAATGGGAAGTTCATTGGCCGGCGGTGCCGGCGTGATCGTCAATCAGAACAGTTCGGGGGCGATCCTGAACATGACGACGACGGCCAATGCGAATGGCTACACGGTGCACGTCACCCAGTAGCCGCTTGCGGCATCCCGCTGCGAACCGGGCGTCGACCGAGGCGCACCAGTACGTAGCGGGACACGCACCACCTGTGGGAGGAAAGATCATGCGTGCTCGCCGTTACGGCACGTCACCGCCTCATGGCGGATGCCGATGGAGCGCAACGGCCTTGATCGTTGGGTTCGTGCTGATGGCTGGCCCCGCGAGCGCCGCGACGTTCGAAATCTGCCGCACGCTCGGCACGGCCGACCTCACTGCCAGGCTGGTCATCCCCGCCGGCTCACTGTTCCGTGACAACGGCCGCGCGGACGACCCTCTTGTGGCATTCACCGGTGACCGATGGCGGTTGCGGCTTGAAACGATTGTGCAGGTGGAGATCCCCGAGCTTCGGCCGTGCGTCTGGGTTCAGGTACGCGTCACCAGCGACTCATCGGTCAAGTCGGTGTCGATGGCGGACAATCGGACATTCCTCTATGCCGGCTCCGGCGACCTGATCGACCCGCCCGATGAGTCGGAAGCCTTGTTCAGCACGAAAGGCCGCGTGATCGATCAGGTGCCGTGACGAGGGGGGATCGTGCGGTTGCCGCGTCCTGGGCGTTGGTCAAGACGCGGGCACAGATGGACCACATGCCCGAATTATGCATCGGCAATATGCATCGGAAAGGCCCAGGCAGATCAGCGTTTCAGGTTTAGTGCAGTGTGCCTATCCGGTTAGCGCAGGCGAGCCGCCGGGCTGGCGCCGCGTCGGGCGCTCGATCGCAGTGCCTGCGCTAACCGGATAGGGACATAGTGCAGATATCCTGAATCGGGTGTCGTAACTCGCGCGAGAACTGCCTGCCTTGCCTTGGAATACCCGGCCAAGACACTGCGGGACCCGGGTGGCTTGACAAAGTCTACATATGTCGCTTTTACTCAGCAGTCGGTAAGTAGGGCGACATGTTGAAGTGTGTCATGACCGGGCTTGGCCCGGTCACCCACGTCTTTGCTTTCGTGCCGCACTGAAAAGTCGTGGGTGGCCGGCCTTCGCCGCCCATGACACATTACTAAATGTCGCCCTACTTACCGACTGCTGAGTAAGTCAGGGCGCGTCACAAGCTGACGCATCCGGGTCGCGCCTTCGCGGCGAGGCGCTGACGTTGCTTGCCCTCCATTTGCAACAATGTATCTTCGAACATATCCCAGCCTCCCTGGCGCCTGCTGGCTAGCGGCCGCGCGCTGGAACCGGCGTAATTGCTGGCGCCGTGGCAAGGGCGGCGGCATCCGCCTCGTCGATCAACGCGAGACTGGGCTGGAACCATCGCTGGGCGATCAACGTCGGAACCACCGCGCTGAGGATCACCGTCGTCACCAGGACGGTGTACTGTTGCTGATCGATGATGTCGTTGGTCAGCCCGTAGAGCGCGGAGATGCTGCCAAATGTAAGCCCGGTGGACATCAGCAGCGTGGTGTACATCCCATCACGCGGCTTGAAGCGAAACCAACGCGTCACCGGCAGGATGCCCATGAACTTGGTTGCCATCTTGGCAGCGAGGAACACCAGGATAAGGCCGCCTCCGGCCAGCACCGCGCGCGCGTCCATCAGAGAGCCCGCCTTGAGAAAATAAAATGGCGTAAGAATCGAGAAGGCCACGATGCGCAGACGGTGCGGCAGTTCGCGGTCTTTCAGGAAGGTTGGTGCAAGTGCGATGCCGACCAGGTAGGCAGGCAACACTGCCTCGCTGCCGGCGACGCTTGCCAATCCGCCAAGGAACAACAGCACCAGTGCCACGAACTTGGTCTGCGGCTCGCTGACCCGTTCGCCCAACGCCGCGAACAGCCATGGTGCGAACTTCGGCAACACCACCAGCACCGCCGCGGTGACGCCGGCGAAGGTGGCGAGCCACAGATTGTAGTTGGCGAACACCAGCCCGAGGGCCAGAACCGTGCCCAGATCCGTCACAAAACATGCCGCGAGAATGATCTTGCCGAGATCGGTCCGGTTGAACCCTGTCTCTACCATCACTGCATAGACCACCGCGACCGAGGTCGTCGAAAGTGATATCCCGGCGATCTGCGCCTGCGGCCAGGGCCAGCCGGCCGCATAGTGGGCCAGGAACAATACCCCCAGATACGGCGCAAAGAAGCTGATGACGCCAATGCTCATGCTGGCCCAGAAATGCCGGCGGACCACTTGCGGGTCGATCTCCGCACCGGCCAGGAAGGTCAGCAGGATGGCGCCGAAGCCCGCCAGGAAATTGACCCACGGCGCCAGCGGCAGGCCGATCAGGTTGCCGGCAACGGCGCCGACCACGATTTCGACCAGCGCGACCGATACCGCGACCCAGATGGACAGGACCGACGCGACGAGCGCGAGGCCGATCCACAATGAAGAAGCGAGCCAGACGGAGGCCATTGCATTCTCCTCGCAGTTCCGCGGCGGACAAGCCGCCGCCTGGTCGGTTTTGATGCGAAGGAAACAATTGGCCCCACCGCACCCAGCTAGCGGTAGGGGTCATCAGCCCGGTCGGGCGGTTTTGGGGGAACCCCATCCCCATCGGCGCCGCAATCTAGATCGAGCGACCGACACCTTCAAGGTTCCCCGTTTGCAAGGTTCCCGTTGGCAAGGCTCACCGTTGGACGGTTTGCGAATTGAGTCAATGCCGCATCAGCACCGGCACGTCGGCATGGTCGAGCACGTATTTCGTCACCCCGCCGAACACCATTTCCCGCAGCGGATTGTGCGCATAGGCGCCCATCACCAACATGTCGGCGCCAAGTTCGCGCGCCTTCTCGAGTAGCATTCGGCCAAAAACGCCTGCGCCGATTGGCAGGATGTGCAGCTCGGCATTGATCCCGTGGTCCATGAGTACCGCGGGAACCGAGGGCCGTGGCGTTGCCTCGCGAACGCCTGCCAGCAGGTGGAATTGTTCGGCGCCGGACAGGAAACGGAGCGCGGGAAGCAAGGTTTTCACGGTTCGGCCGTCGTCGCGCCAGGCGACTGCGACACGCCGCCCAAACGGCGCCGACGGCCCCGGCGGCACAACCAGGATCGGCCGCTCGGTGCGGAACAGCGCCGCCTGGAAGCCATGCCGGGTCGTCGCGTCGTCGTCGTCCATCGGTCGTGCGATGACGATGACGTCAGCCCGCCGTCCCCGTTGCTCGATGGCCTGGTTCACAGGCCCCGGGACTTCGTCCCATTGCACGGCGATCCCGGCGTCCCGTACATCGCCGGCCCACGTGTCGAACGTCGTCTTGAGCGCGGCGAGCCGCGCCAGGTCTCGTTCGTGTGCCGCGTCGATGTCCCCCACTTCCGCCATCAGCGCCTCGGCCATGAACGGGCTCGACGGCGGCGGCGTATCGGCAGCGAGGGCGATAACGCTTGCCTTGCCCGACAGGCCCGCCAGGCATTGTGCCGCGTCCAGCACGCCGCGGGCCGTATCCCGGCGCCCGAGCATTGCGATAATCACGTCGACCATGACCGCTACCTCGCGACTGCTCAGCTTTTGGATGGCTCAGTGTCGATGCCTGGAGGGGTTCCGCTGCGAGCCACCGTGTTAACAGCGGACAGGTCCGCCACTGCCGTAGCAGTTTCTGGTGCGCGTAGTTTCTTGCGCCGCGCTTCAGTGCCGCATCAGTAACGGCAGATCGCTGTTGGTTAGCATATATCGCGTCAGACCGCCAAGAACGAGACGGCGAATCGGATCATGGACATACGCCCCCATCACGATCATGTCCGCGCGGAGTTCGTGCGCCTTGCCTAGCAGTGCTTTGCCAAACGCCTGCCCATCGACCGGCAGCACGAGCAACTCCGCGGCTACGCGGTGCTCCACAACGATGGGTGGCATCGCTGGCCGGGCCGCGCCCTCACGCTGGCCGGCCAGGACGAGCAATTGCTCCACATCGCCGAGGCAGCGCATCGCCGCGAGGACCGCCCTGATCGTGCGGTCATCGTCTCTCCAGGCAACGGCTATGCGGCGACCGAACTGTGGGGAGGGGTTGGGCGGCACCACCAGCACCGGACGGTCGGTCTCGAACAAGGCCGCCAGCATCGCCTGCCAGGCGGTTCCGTCGTAGCGGCGCACCGGTTGCTCTATGACAACAAAGTCCGCAGCCGGGCCGCGTTGCACGATTGCGTCGGTGACACTGGCCTCGACCTCGCTCACGTGTGGCCGGCCGTTCTCGCGCGAGGCCCAATTCCGGAAGATCTCGCTCAGGCTGTCCGCACGCGCCTGTTCCTCAGCGCGCAACAGCGCCTCGCGCCGTTTCGTCAGGACTTCTTCGCTGGCAATGATGCTTGCGAGCGGCGGCGACCGGACAATCAGCGCGTTGATTGCCGCGCCGCCGGTCACCTCCGCGAGGCGCGCCGCGGCGGCCAGCAGTCGGGGCGCTGCCGCCGGATCGCCAAGCAATACGAGGATCACGCCAGGCATAAGAACCTTCGCCGTCCCGCGACGTTTACGCGGGCGGCATGATAGACCATCATCGCTCCGGCCGGAATAGCCGAGCCGTTGCGGCAGACCAGTGCACCGGCGTCGGTCAACAGGAGCCCGTTCTGGTCGTGACGCATGCCGGGCCAGGCATGCTGGAATCGGTGTACTCGTACAGCGATTCCTTGATCCGGCACCTATCGGCCTCTCTCGCCACGAGTCCTGTGACCGGGGCTGGACCCGCCCCACAGGAGTCGAACTTTGAAGACGCTGTACTAGCCCGTCCCGGCGTGGAAGAAGCTGCACCATCCGTTCGGGCTTACCTCCCCGCGCACCAGCTTACAGCCGACCGGCGTGATGTAGTATTCGCACAACTCGCAGTGCTGGCCGCCATTCGGATGGTCTTGGTAGCGCGCATCCAACTTGGCCATCTTCTGCTGCGCCTCCGCACGTTCCGCCCGAACTCCGGCGAGGCCAAATCCCGTAACCGCGACCTTGATAACCTGGCGTCGGGGCATCGTGATGTGATCGAACATAACGTCTCCTGCGCTTCCGTTCATGCGCAGACGTTCACACCGGTCAGAAAATTCCCACCCACGCTAAAAGAATTCATTCTATCGAGATTCCAATTTTATTAACTGGCCACAGGAATACGCTCCGCAAGAGATCGTCTGACGCACGACGTTCACGTCGCAGGAGCCAGATCATTGCGCATGCCGTCTTGCGGTTTCCGTTTGGGGATCGGACTTCTTCTTCTGGCCCTCGGAACGATCGTGGCGGCGGTATCCGACGTCGCCCATGCGGTTCCCGCCTTCGCGGTTCAGACTGGGGAGCCATGCGCGGCGTGCCATATCGGCGCGTTCGGCCCACAGCTCACGCCGTTCGGCCGCGCGTTCAAGATCGGCGGATATACGCAAGGCGGCGGCCAAGGGCCCGAGATCCCGCTTGCCTTCACCGCAATCACGTCGTTCACGCACACCGCGTCAGCGCAGCCCACGCCACCGGCTGACCACTTCGGTGATAACGATAACTTCTCGCTCGATCAGCTCAGCGTCTATTTTGCTGGCCGTATCACGCCTTGGGCGGGCGCGTTTGTCCAGGGCACGTACGACGGCGTCGCGCACACATTTCAACTCGACAATACCGACATCAGGCCGCTGACAACGGTGATCCAGCTGGGCGATCGGGATCTTCGCGTCGGGATCAGCGTCAACAACAATCCGACGGTGCAGGACCCCTACAACTCGACCTTTGCCTGGGGCTATCCGTTTGTCGCCTCTGCGCTGGCTCCGGTACCCGCCGAGCAGCCGGCGGTCGCCACCGCGCTCTCCGGCAATTCGGTCGGCGTGACGGCGTATGGCTGGTACGACCAGCACCTGTATGTCGAGGCCGGGGGTTACGCGACGCAAGGCCCGACGTTGCTGCACATGACAGGCGCTTCGTTGACCCCCGCGCCGTTTGGGTCCACCGCAGGCATCGCACCTTATATTCGCGCGGCCTATGAGTGGAACTGGCAACAGCAGTCCGCACATCTGGGCGGCCTGGTATTCCACTCGGACTTCAATCCGGCGATCGACAGCTTCAACGCCAGCAACGCGACGGGCCGCAATTCCTATACCGACCTCTCTGTCGATGGCGGATATCAGTTCCTCGGCAATCGCAGGCACATCTTCACCGCCGAAGGCATCTTCACGCACGAAAACCAGTATCTTCCGGGCGCCTTCAATGCCGGCCAGTCCAGCCAGACACATAATAACCTCGAGCAAATGCGTCTGGCGCTTACCTATTACTATCAGCAGACCTATGGCGTGACATTCGCGTGGCAGGAAACCTGGGGCAATGCCAATCCGCTGCTGAACCCGCCGGCCGCGGTGAGTGGCAGCGCCAATGGCAGACCGAACAGCAACGCCTTCATCGTCGAGGCCGATTGGGTGCCATTCGGCAAGTCCGATTCTGTCGCCGCCCCCTGGGTGAACATGAAGCTCGGGGTTCAAGCCACCATATACACAAGCTTCAACGGCGGCACGACAAACTATGACGGCTTCGGACGCAACGCGAGTGCGAACGATACCATCT
>DATHNI010000026.1:0-4426 GCA_035486135.1 Acetobacteraceae bacterium | reverse complement strand
CACCTGTGCGGTGTTGACCATGCCGCCGCCGATCGCCGCGCGCATGGCGGTGACGATTGACTCGATTTCGCATGGCCGGTTTGGACTGAACATCATCTCCGGCTGGCAGCGCCGCGAATACACCCAGATGGGCATCTGGCCAGGCGCGGAACATTACCGGCGCCGCTACGACTACTGCGCCGAATACGTCAGCATCATGCGGGAACTCTGGGAAACCGGCCGGTCCGACTTCAAGGGCGACTTCTTCCAGATGGACGACTGCCGCTGCCTGCCGCTGCCGACGGCGAACATCCCGATCATCTGTGCCGCGCAAAGCGACGCCGGCACACGCTACGCCGCGCAATACGCCGACTGGAACTTTTGCTCCAGCGGCGGGATCAACACCCCGGCCATGGTAACGCAGAGCGTCGCCCGGCTGGTGAAGGCGACCCAGGAGATCGGCCGCAAGTGCGGCGCCCTGGTCCTGACCATGGTGATCGCCGACGAAACCGACGAAGCCGCCATGGCCAAGTGGGAACACTACAAGGCCGGCGCCGACGTCGTGGCCCTGGCGTATCGCGACGCGCAGGCCGAGGACGATCCAAGCCGCGATCCGCTCGCCGGTCCCAACAAGCGGAGGACCCTGGGCACGCATAACCTGCCGACCCAGGGCGGTGTGCTGGTCGGCTCCTACACCACGATCGCCCGATTGCTGGACGACCTGTCCGAGGTGCCGGGCGTGGAAGGCGTCATGCTGACGTTCGATGATTTCGTCATCGGCATGGAACAGTTCGGCACGCGTATTCTGCCGTTGATGCGCTGCAGGAACGAGATCAAGGCGGCCGCATGAGTGTCATAACCAAACCTCTCGCGCGGGAGCGGGAGAGGTCGATGGTGCGAAGCACCGAGGGTGAGGGTGATCGGGTCGGCACGCACCCGTCTCGCCTTCGCCTCTCACGCCCCCGCTTCACCCCCAAACCCTGGCTCGTCTCCTGGCTCCAGGTCAGCCCGCTCGCACTGATCCTGTTCGTACTGTTCGCCGCCCCCACCGTACTGTTCCTTGTCGTCAGCTTCTTCGACTACGACCGAGTCGGTATCTACCCCGCCTTCATAATGGACAACTACCGCGACCTGCTGACCACGCCCGCCACAATCCGAGTCTATATCAGCTCGCTGAAATTCGCCGTCATCGTCTGGGCGATCACCCTGTTTCTCGGCTTCAACATCGCCTGGTTCCTGATATTCCACATCCGTAGCGCCATGACCCGCACCGTCCTCTTCCTGCTTTGTGCGATACCGTTCTGGACGTCCGGCATCATCCGCACCATCGCGTGGGTTCCATTCCTTGGCCGCAACGGCGCCTTCAACCAGATCCTGATGGACCTGCACATCACCTCGAAACCGCTGACCTTCCTGCTGTTCTCCGATTTCGCGGTGATCATCACCTACGTCCACCTGTTCACGCTGCTGATGGTCGGCCCGATCGCCAACTCGCTCTCCAAGATCGACCCGGCCCTGCTGGAAGCAGCGCGCGATGCCGGCGCCAGCCGCTTCCGCACCATGGTGGATGTGGTGATCCCGTTGTCGAAGACCGGCATCGTTCTCGGTTCCATCCTGGTGTTCACCCAGGTGATGGGCGACTACTTCGTGGTCAAGACAATGAGCGGCGGCCAGAGCGCATCGATTGTCTCCATGCTGTCCACCCAGATCCAGGCCATGGAATATCCGCCCGCCTCGGCCAACGCGATGGTGCTGGTGACGTTCGTTGCTATCATGGTCGCCGCAATGATGCTGGTGGTGGACGTGCGCAAGGAACTGGTGAAGTAGGGGGAGGAGGCGACGATGTTCGCAGGACCCGGCCGCATGTCCGGCCCCAGCTCGGATCGCCCCTGGACATTCTATGTCCTGGGCGCCCTGTTTTGCGCCTGGCTGCTGTTTCTGTATGGCCCGATGATCGTGATCTACGTGCTATCCTTCCAGGGTCCCAACGGCGGCGTGACGTTCCCGATGGTCGGCACCTCGCTGACCTGGTTCCGTGACATTTTCCGCCCCGAGCAAATGGCGAACATTCCGGCAGCATTCACCCGCTCGATCGAGCTGGCCGCGCTGGTCAGCACACTGACAGTAGTGATCTCCGTCGCCGCCGGCCTGGGTTTTCGCCGCCGCTTTCCCGGTTCCGGCGTGCTGTTCTATCTCGCCGTCGCCTCGCTGGTGATGCCGAGCCTGCTGGTTGGCTTCGGCATCGGTCTTGGCTTCCAGTTCCTGGGCTTGCACCCGAGCCTGTTCACGTCGGCCCTCGGCGCACAGCTCACCTGGACGCTGCCGTTCGGCCTGTTCACCATGTTCGCCGTGGTGAACCGTTTCAACCGCGCCTATGAGGAAGCCGCCAACGACCTCGGCGCCACCCCGTTCCAGCGCCTGATCCATGTGACGCTGCCCATACTGCTTCCCGGTATCATCGGCATCGCGATGGGCGCCTTCACGCTGTCCTATGACGAGTATGCCCGCACCACGCTCACCATCGGGCCGCGCAACACGCTGCCGCTGGAGATCTACGCATTGATCTCCAGCGCCACGTCGCCGACGCTGTTCGCCATCGGCACACTGACCACGACAGTGTCGTTCCTGTTGATCGGCGTAACGCTGGTCGTGGTATTCCGCATGCAGCGCCGCCGCGCCGCGATCGCCAAAGTCTGAGGACACACGCCCAATGGACGCACGCTTCGATGTCGAACTGGTCGCCGTCACCAAGCGCTACGGACCGACCGTCGCCGTGGACGCGGTCTCCCTCCGCATCCCCCACGCCAGCTATTGCTGCCTGCTGGGGCCCAGCGGCTGCGGCAAGACCAGCACGCTGCGCATGATCGCCGGCCACGAGGCAGTCAGCGACGGCGACATCCTGATCAACGGCGCAAACGTTACGCTGGCCCCGCCGATCCGCCGCGGCACCGCGATGATGTTCCAAAGCTACGCGCTGTTCCCGCATTTGAACTGCATCGACAACGTCGCGTTCAGCCTGAAGATGCGCGGCGTCGCCAAGGCCGAACGCCACAAGCGCGCGCGCGAATTCCTCGCCTTGGTGCACATGGAAACCTACGCCGAGCGCTTGCCCTCACAACTTTCCGGCGGTCAGCAGCAGCGAGTCGCGCTGGCCCGCGCGCTGATCACCCAGCCGCGCGTGCTGCTGCTGGACGAGCCGCTCTCCGCGCTCGATCCGTTCCTGCGCATCAAGGTGCGCGAGGAACTGAAGCGCCTGCAACGCGAGCTTGCCATCACCTTCATCCACGTCACGCACAGCCAGGACGAGGCCATGGCGATGGCCGACGTGATGGTGGTGATGGAGGACGGGCAGATCCGCCAGGCCGGCCCGCCGCGCGAAGTGTTCGAGCACCCGGCCAGCGCATTCGTAGCGCGGTTCATCGGCGGACATAACGTGCTGTCGGGCGAGCGCGGGCCGATCGCGGTACGCGCCGATCGCGTCCGCCTCGGCGCCCCGAACGAGGGCCCGCACGTCTCCGGCCGGGTCGCAGCGGTGGAATATCAAGGCGGCATGGTGCGGGTCGCGCTGGCAATGGACGGCGGCGACGAGGCATCCGCGCTGGTCCCCGACGCAACTTTCTACGGGGCGCCAGTGCAGCCGGGCGACCCAGCCACCTTCGTATGGTCGGAACACGACGTCCACCTCCTGGCATCCGCCTGACGCTGCGTGCTATGCTGCTCCCCAAACGATCAGGGGAGGCGTAACGATGTCACTGGTGTTGAACACCACGAAACGCCGCATGGCGGCCGGCGAGGTCGCGCTTGGCTTCGGCGTGCACCATTTGCGCAGCGCATCCGCGCCGGTGCTGGCCGCGACCAGCGGCCATCATTGGTTGTTCATCGACAATGAGCATGGATCGTTCTCGGTGCACGAGGTCGCCGAGCTTTGCATCGCGTCGTTGCCGACCGGCGTCACACCGATCGTACGCGCCTGTGCCAACGCCATCGACGAAGCCACGCGCGCGCTGGACAACGGCGCGTTGGGCATTGTGATGCCGCACGTCGATACCGCCAAGGAAGCCCGCCGCATCGCCGAGGCGTTCCACTATCCGCCGCGAGGCACACGAAGCTGGGGCGGCCCGCCGGCGGTCTACGGCTACCAGCCACCGCCGATGGCCGAGGCACAGAAGGCACTCAACGACGAAATCCTGACCGTGGTGATGATCGAAAGTCCTGAAGCGGTGAAGAACGCCGATGCCATCGCCGAGGTGGACGGCGTGGACGTGCTGCTGATCGGCACGTCCGATCTGTCATCCGAATTAGGCATTGCCGGGCAGATGGGCCACGCAAAGATCATCGACGCCTACGAAACGGTCGGTGCGGCCTGCCGCAAGCACGGCAAGGTCCTGGGCATGGGCGGCGTTTACGACGAGGAAAATGCCTCGCGCTATGTCGGCATGGGCGCGCG
>DATHNI010000025.1:0-25994 GCA_035486135.1 Acetobacteraceae bacterium | reverse complement strand
TGCGGTAATTCCGGTCAAGGTAAGATCGCCCTAAGCGCCCGGTCCGATCGCAGGACTCTCCCCGCCGCTCGGCACATGCGCGCGGGACAGGATCTGCACGGCCGGCGAGACGCTGGCGAAATCCGCGGTGGCAACAACCTGCACCGTATAGCGCGCACCACCGGTGCCGATCGCAGTCGCGGTCAGCCGCAGCACAGCGTCCTCGTCGGGTATCGCGACGGTCGCGACATCCCCCACGCCGGTGGCGTCGCTCAGCGCACGCGCCACCACCGCATCATGCGTGGACAGGTCAGGATCGGCGTCGGTCAGCACCGTCACATGCGGCAGCAGCCGGGCATACAGCACGGGGGTCATGCCAAGCACCAGCCGCAACTCCTCCACGCTGCGGAACGGGGCGCCGGGTGGCCCGTAGTCGAGTCCGGCCGCGCTGTACTGCGCAGCCTTCGCCCCGTTCGGCCGAGGCTCGGATCCGGCGGTACGCCAATCGAGGATCGCGGCGGCAAGGTGGTCGGCGATCATCGGCGGCGTACCGACGTCGATGATCAGGGAGCGCAGCAATGCCAGCGACGCGGTGTTCAGGTTGACCCGGTCCGCCTCGTTCTGCACCTGTACCAGCACGGCGGTCGGGCCGATCCGGACCACTTGGGGCGGGCCGTCGATCTGGAACCGTGGGTCGTGCGCCGCCTCGATCGCGAACATCACCTGCGCGACGGCGCCATCGGCAGCTTCCTGAAGCACCGCTGCCTGCTTCTCGTTGCCCGCCAGCCACGTATCCGCGCGCCCTTCGGCGACAAGCTGCGTCCCGAGCAATGCGAGGAAGCCCATCGCCAGCAGCACGATCAGCAGGGCAAAGCCTCGGTCGCGCCGGTGTATGGGGCGGCCAGCGCGGCACAAGGGTCGCGCGGCGTGATCCGTTGCCCGGACGGCGCCGTTCATGGCGGCGACAGTTCAGGCGTCACGACGATGTCGGGCCAGCGCGGCGGATTGTCGCCGGCGAAGGTCAGGCGCAGCCGGATCAATGCCGGCAGCGTCGGGTCCTGCCACGACGACGTCCAGCCGCCGGTGCGCCGCCAATAGGCGATGGCCAGGCGGGCGACGCCCGGCATCAGCTCGGTCTCGCGCGGCGGCGGTGGCGCACCGAGCCATTCGCCATGCATGTAAGGCCGCCAGCGCAGCACCAGCCGGTCGCCGGACACCGCCAGCGCGGCCTCCACCGGCGTCTCGGTCAGCGCGGTATCCGGGATCGGCAGCCGGGTGATGCCGGACAGCGTCGCGTTCGTGCCGGTCATCGACGGATGCACCGCGTCCTCGCTCGGCGCGAGGTTTTCCAGGACCATGCGCAGCGTCCAGTCAACCGACGCCAGATCGGTCTTGCCCTTCGACATGCGGTCCTCGGACTGCCAGGCCCGCACGCCGAACCGCATGGTCTGGCTCAGCCCGACCAGCAGGAATCCGAACACGGCCAGGGCCACCAGGATCTCCAGCAGCGTGAACCCGGCGGAGCGCCGGGGCAGTCGGGTGAAGGGAGCAAGGCCAGGGCTCTGCCCTGGACCCGCCAAGGGGGCTTTGCCCCCCTGGACCCCCCAGCAAAGGCAGCGCCTTTGCAATCCATCGCGGAGACCGTCCCCCCTCCCGTCCAACCTCTCCAGTAAAGGGTTCCAAGGGCTCCGCCCTTGGCGGGGATCCAAGGGGCAGAGCCCCTTGGTGGGGTCCAGGGGCCAAGCCCCTGGCCTTGCTTCCTTCACCCGCTTACGCCGGCTGCTCATCGTGCAGCCCCGCCAACTTGCTCGCTCTGCAGCACGACCTGCCGCGTGGCGTCGCCGTCATGCCACGATATCCATGTGCTGATCTCGTACAGCACCACCGGAAACGAGGCCGGCTGGCCGGGTTCCACCGGCCCGATCGGACGCAGCGCGGCGGTGGTCACCGGCGCCACGCGCAGGCGCCAGTGGAAGCCGCCCCCGTCGTCGCCGTTCTGGTCGAGCGGCGCCAGCCGCATGCCGTACATCGCGGTCGCCAGATGCGACCTCGCGCGGACCACGGCCTCGTCATACAGCGCGGCCGAGCGCGTCGCGTGTAGCCCGCTGCCGGCCGCCTGCAACAGCGCGACCGAGGCCAGCGCAACGATGACCAGCGCAACGACCACTTCGAGCAAGGTGAAACCGCGTGGCATCGCCGTGCGGTTCAGCCCGACGCCAGGTCGTTGATGCTCAGCATCGCCGTCATCAGTGAGGCGACGATGCCGCCGACCGCAAGGCCCATCAGCACGGTCAGCACCGGCACCAGCAGCGACACCAGCCGCTGCGTAGACAGCCGCGTCCGTTCGTCGTGGATATCAGCCGCGCGCAACGCCGTGGCGCCAAGCTGCGCAGTCTCCTCGCCGAGCCGCAGGAGATGAATGGTGCGCGCGGGAAACACCGCGGCATGCTCTAGTTCCGCGGTCAGGGCGCCGCCACCGCGCGCGCTCAGGCTCGCGCGGTCCACCGCCTGCCGCGCCGCATGGTTGCCGACCGCGTCGCGCACGATGGTCAGCGCCGTGATCAGCGCCACGCCGTTCAGCAGCAAGGTGCCCAGCACACGGGTGAACCGCGCGGCCAGCACCTCCCGCATCAGCGCGCCGACGATCGGAACGCGCAGCAACAGGTGATCGGCCACGAGCCGTACCGCATCCTGCCGCAGCGCCGCCCGTGCGATCAGCACCGCTGCCACGCTCGCCAGCAGTGCCAGCAGCCCGTCCGCCTGCACTACGTTCCCCAGGTCGATCAGGAACTGGGTTGAGGCGGGCAGCTTCACACCGCTTTGCTCGAACATGGGCACGAACTGCGGCAGCACCTCGGTCAGCAGCAGGGTGACGGCGCCAATCATCGCGGCCAGCAGCAACGCGGGATAGATCAGTGCGGAGGTGATCGTGGCCGCCAGGGCGCGCTCACGCTCCAGCAACTCGGCGATGCGTGCCAGGGTCGGGGCGAGATTGCCGCCCGCCTCGCCGGCGCGCACCAGCGCCACCTGCAGCGGTGAAAACGCCGCAGGGCAGTCGGCCATGGCCGCCGAGAGCGGGCTGCCGTTGCGCACCGCATCGCGCAGCCCGCCGATCGTGTGCCGCGTTTGCGCAGGCGCGGTCTCCACCATGTAGCGCAGCGCGCGATCCAGGTCCTGGCCGGCCGACAGCATCGTCGCCAGCTCGCGAAACAATTCGGCGACGGCCTGCTTGCCCAGTCTGTCACCGCGTCCGCGCCGGCCGCCGAGGTTGAGCTGCATCAGGCCATGCCAGCCCAGTCGTGCAGGGCGGCCGGCTTGCTCCGCGCGTACCGGGATCCGGCCCTGCCGCTGCAGCCGCGCGATCACCTCGCCTTCCGTCGCGGCATCCATCATGCCTGTCAGCCGTTCGCCGGCGGCGCCGATCGCGGTGTAGCGGAACGCCGTCACTGATCCGCCCGAATGCTGCGGGTGACTTCCTCCAGCGTCGTCTCGCCGGCCAGCATGGCGGCAAGGCCGGCTTCGAACATTACTGTCATACCCTGCGCCACCGCGGCACGCTCGATCGTGGTGTGGTCGGCGCGGGAGAAGATCAGCCGCTCGATCTCGCCGTTCAGCTCCAGGAACTCGGCGATCGCGGTCCGTCCGCGGTAGCCGGTCTGGCGGCAGGCGGGGCAGCCGGCGGCGTGATACAGCATGATGGGCTGGGCCTCGGCGAACCGGTCGAGCCTGAACCGCTCTACCAGCTCGGGCGGGGCCGGTACGGCCTGCCGGCAGGCGCGGCATAGCCGGCGCACCAGCCGCTGCGCCATCACGCCGCGCAGGACAGCCGTGAGCAAGTAGTCCTCCACGCCCATATCGCGCAGCCTGGTGATGGCGGCGGCGGCCGAGTTGGTATGCAGCGTGGACAGCACAAGATGCCCGGTCAGCGCCGCCTGTACCGCCATCTGCGCGGTTTCTCCGTCGCGGATCTCGCCCACCATGATGACATTCGGATCCTGCCGCAGGATCGACCGCAACAGGCTGGCGAAGGTCAGGCCGATCTGGGCGTGCACCTGGATCTGGTTGATGCCCTGAAGCTGGTACTCGATCGGATCCTCCACGGTGACGATCTTGCGGGTCACCGTGTTCAGCGCGAGCAAGCCGGTGTAGAGCGTGGTCGTCTTGCCGCTTCCGGTCGGGCCGGTGACCAGCACGATGCCGTTGGGCAGCTCCAGCGCGGCGCCGAACTTGCTGATCAACGGCGCCGCCAGGCCAAGCTGTGCGTAGTCGAACGTGACGGCGGTGCGGTCGAGAATCCGCAGCACCACCGTCTCGCCATGCAGCGACGGCACAGTGGAGACGCGGAAGTCCACGTCCTGCCCACGCACCGCGAGCTTGATGCGGCCGTCCTGCGGCATGCGCCGCTCCGCGATGTCCAGCCGCGCCATGATCTTGATGCGCGAGGTGATCGCGGCGGCAAGCTGGCGCGGCGGCGTCTCCGCTTCCTGCAGCACGCCGTCGTAGCGGTAGCGCACGCGCAGCCGGTCCTCGAACGGTTCGATATGGATGTCGGACGCCTGCGTCTCAACCGCGCGCGTGATCAGCAGGTTCACCAGGCGGATCACCGGGGCCTCGCTGGCGAGGTCCTTCAGACGTTCGGTGTCGTCCTCCAGCGGCGTATCGAGGCTTGCGTCGCGCGGTGCCTCATCGGCTTCCGGATACAGGCGGTTCAGCGCGGCTTCCAGCTCGATCGGCACGGCGACTTCCAGCCGCACCTGCCGTTCGGTCGCGACCGCAGCCGCCGCCGCGGTGAACGGATCGAGCGGGTCGGCCGCGGCCAGCACCAGCGTATCGCCATCGGCGGCGAGCGGAATCGCCCGCGCATGGCGCAGGAACCGGCTGTTCAACCGGTCCGCCAACACCGGCTCGGCCGCGGGGTACCGATCGGGCGTCGCAACGGCAACCCCGAGCAATCGTGCATACGCGTCGGCGAGGCCGCGCTCGGAGACCAGGCCAAGCTGGATCAGCACCGCATCCAGCCGATGTCCTGACTCGGCCGCGACACGGCGCGCCCGATCGAGCGTGTGCTGGTCGCAATGTCCCTGCTCGATCAGAATCCCGGCAAGCGACTCAAGCTGATGGTCGGCGACCGTCGCATCCATTCCCCACGCTCCTCCGATCCCGCATAAGGCCAGTGCGCGACCGCAGGCAAATGACAGGTCCGCAATGCTGCAACGGCATAATGGATGTCACGTGACTGACATACTTGGTCTTGGGACTGTAGCAGTCTGGCTCTCGCCAATTGTCGTGGCGCCGTTTATTGGCAGCTTCATGGGCGTGCTGATCGTACGTCTGCCGGAGGAGCAGCCGATCGTTGTCGCCCGATCCGTTTGTCCACACTGCGAGACCCGGCTTGCCCCCAGCGACCTCATTCCCTTGCTCAGCTTCGTGCTGTTGCGCGGACGCTGCCGCTATTGCCACCAGCCGATCGGATGGCTGCACCCATTGGTCGAACTGGCGGCGGTTGCGGTCGCGGTGTGGGCGGCGATCGCGGGCACCGGCAACATTTGGATCGATTGCGCGCTGGGCTGGACCTTGCTCACCCTGGCATGGATCGACTGGCGCTGCCTGCTGTTGCCGGACGTCCTCACCTTGCCGCTGCTGCTGGGAGGACTTGTCGTGACGCTGCTGTCGGCACCGTCGGCGCTGACCGATCACTGCCTCGCCGCGATGCTGGCCTATGGGTTCTTCCAAGGCCTCGCATGGGGCTATCGCCGGCTGCGCGGCCGCGATGCACTGGGTGGCGGCGACGCGAAACTGCTGGCCGCCGCCGGTGCCTGGTGCGGGCTGGCCCCCCTGCCATTCGTCGTGCTGGGCAGCGCGATCCTTGGCTTGCTCGCTGCCTTGGGATTGGCCATTGCCACGCGCGCCGTGACATCCAGGACGCCAATTCCGTTTGGGCCTTGTATCGCTTTGGCCTTCTGGCTCGCGTGGCTGCATCCGGGGCTGGCCAATGGGGGCTGGTGAGTGGGTTGGATCAAACGCCGTGGGGGCCATGATGCTGCGACGGGCAGCCGCGATCGCGATACTGGTGTTTCCCGTGATCGCCGGGCCTGTGATCATCGGTCCTGCCACGGCGATGCCACGAGGTTCGGTCTGCCGCGAACCGTCGGTGGTGGACGAGATGGCGCTGCAGATCCGAGCGCGCGATTACTATGCGAAGATCAAGCCAGCGTGGGTCAGCGAGCGGCCAGGCGCCGCGCCGAACGTGGTGGTTTGCCAGGTTTGCGCGCTGTCCGCGCTGTACGACATGCCGCTGTTCGGTAGCCGGCCGGTGCGGCAATGCCTGCTACGAAACTTCGAGGTGCGTATCCTGCACCACGGCTTTGTCGTGCGCGCCCTGGGTTCGCCATGACACGGGCGCGGACGCGAGGCGGCTTCACCTTGCAGGGCGGCTTCACCTTGATCGAGTTGATCGCGGTGGTCGTCATCCTGGGCATGGTCGCCAGCCTTGTGATGATCCGCGGCCCGTGGCACAGCCCCGGCATCGACATGGACGCCAGTGCTCGGGCCTTGACCGGCGCACTCCGGCTGGCGCGGTCGCGTGCGATCGTGCTTGGACGGGATGTGGTGGTGACGAGCGATGACGCGTGGTTCAGCGTGGACGGCGAAGCGCCGCGCCGGCTGCCGCGGGGTGAGGCCATCAGCGCCGCGAAGATCGTCTTCACGCCGGACGGCGTATCGTCGGGCGGCCCGATCGTGCTGTCATCCGGCGGCGAAAGGATCGCAGTGGCCGTCAACTGGCTGACCGGGCGGGTGCAGGCCAATGCGGTGCGATGAGGATTCCCATGGAGATGCTCCCCCTCCCCCCAACCTTGGCCCGCTTCGCGGCCCAAGCCCTCAAGGGGAGGGGGAGTTTGGCATCGGCCAATTGTCCCTTCCTGGAGTGCAATCATGATGTTCGACCTGCTGTTGTGGTGGCACGCCAGGATGACCGAATTGCTCCCGGCATTCTGGCTCGGCCGAAGGCGGCATGCGCCGGACGCGGTTGTGATCGATGCGGCCGACAAGTTCGAAGATGTCAAGGCGCGCCTGCGTCGCAACGGCGAGGAGGCACCCATCGCGCTGGACGCCATTGTCCGGGCGGCCGGGCGGATGCCGATCGTGCTGCGGCCGCAACCCCGAGTCATTCTGGAGAAGCTTCACACCGTGCCAGCCACCGCGCGCCGCGACCTTGCACAGGTGTTGCGGCACGAACTGGGGCGGATTACGCCGTTCAGCGCCGATGCGGTCTCCTGGCGTTGGGAGGCCCGTCCGGTCAATCGCGACCGCACGCTGCTCGAGGTCCAGCTGACGATCGTGCCCAGGACGGCCGTGGCGACGACACTGCGCGGGCTTGCAGCGATCGGCATCCAGCCCCGGTTCATGGAAGTCGGCGCGGCAGAACGGCTGCGGCTGCTGGCGATCGCCGAGGCCGACACAGCCCGGCCGTGGTTTTTGCCGGATGCCGGGAGCCTCGCCTGGATCTGCGCCGGCCTGGCGGTGATCGCGGTGACCGTTCCCTTCGCGTTGCAGGCGTGGGCCATGCACGTCACCGATCGCGCCATCGCCGTGCTGCAGCCAGCCGTTGCGCAGGCGGAGGCGCTGCGTGGCGGCGTCAGCAGGAACAGTACGGAGGCGGCCGTGATGGCGCGCGAACTGGGGCGGACCGGTGACCCGCTGCAGATCCTCGCCACGGTCACCCGCATCCTGCCGGACGACACCTACCTGACCGATCTGTCGTTGCGCCAGCGGGAACTCACGATCGTGGGCCGGTCGAGTTCGGCACCGCGCCTGATCACCGGGATGTCGGCCGACCCAACGATCCGCAACGCGGCGTTCGCCGCGCCGGTCACCCGTGTCGAGGGTGCATCGGTCGACATGTTCTCGATCCGCGCGGAGATCGCGCCATGAATGCGTGGCTGACCGGGAGGCGCGGCCAGGGGTTGGCGGTGGGCGTGACGCTGTTGGTGCTGGCCGTCGTCTGGCTCGGCATGCTCGCACCGCTTCAGGGATGGTACGCAGACCGCGCCGACACGCTGCTGCAGCGGCAGGCGCTGCTGCAACGGATGCAGGCACTGGCCGCCAGCGTTCCCGCGTTGCGCGCCGCAACCAGCAAGCCCACCGATGGTGCGGCGAGCGAGAGCGTGTTGCTGGAGGGCAACTCCGATGCCCTGGCGGCGGCCGAGTTGCAGGAGATGGTGCAACGCATGGCGGGCGCGGCCGGTGCCTCCCTGGCCGCCGTCGAGACGTTGCCTGCGGAACGATCCGGGTCCTGGCACAAGGTGGCGCTGCGGATCAACCTGAACGCGCCATGGCCGGTGCTGATGGATGTGGTGCGGTCGGTGGAGCAATCACCGACCCGGATTTTCGTGGACGACCTGCATTTCCATGGTCCCTCGACCGCTGGCGCGACCCCGGCGGACGTGCCGATCCAGGCGTCGTTCGTGCTGTACGGATTCCGCCAGGCGGAGACCGGCGGCGGCACGTAAGCGGTTTGTGTGAGGCGCGGGGAGGCTCGCCCCCGCGCCTCCTTCAGGGTCCGGAATTCAATCGGTTCGGCCGGTGCTGCCGCCGATCCACGAGGTGAAGCGAGCGGCAACCGTCAATGCGCCCTGGGTCATGCGCAGCGGCAGCGCGGGCAGCGGCCGTGGCGCCGGACCGGCGACGACACGCGCGCCGGCGCCTGGATCATACACCGAGCCGTGGCAGGGGCAGAGGAAACACGCGTCCGACGTCCGCCAGCCCGATACCTCGCAGCCGGCATGCGTGCAGATGGCGGAGAATGCGACGACACCCTGGCTTGCGAAAGCCTGCTCGGTGGTGCTGATCCGGGCGATGCTCAGCCGCACCAGCAGCACCTGGTTGAAGCGCGAGCCACGCCGCACCGTTCCTGTCGCTCCGTCCATCGGCCATGCCAGGAGCGGCGGACCTCCGGCTGGCAGGTCGTGGGGGCGCATCGGCCGCGGCGACGGCCCCGCGGTTTCGAGCACCAGCACGTCCCCCGGCTGCGGCAACGCCATCGCCGGATCGGCGGCACCGTTGGCCAATCCCGGCGGGGTCGCCAGGAGCGTGCCGCACAGGCGCAACGCCGCGCGGCGAGATAAAGTGGATTTCGGCAAGGTCGTTCGGCTCCAGGTTGGGCAGTCTGTTTCTGCACGGGCAGAGCCGGAACCTGCGATCGCATTCGACCCAATGGCAAGAAGGGGATTGCACATGATCGGGTCAGCGATCCGTGTTATTGGGCATCGACAGGTTTCGCGATGTTGCCGTGATGCGCGTTGAGAGGGAGGGAATCCCTGAACCGCAGGTGCGCACGGGCGGCATCGGTTTTGACACGGATTAGCACGGAAAGCAGTTTTAGACATGGATTAGCACGGACGGTAGAAGTTCGACGGGTACGCAAGATGATGGTTGCTCGCTGGGTTTATTCTTTCCGTGCATTGGTGTTCGATTCGCAGCGGCCTGATGACGTGGAGAGGTGAAGATGCACACGCTGCTTGATCTTCGCGGCAGCATACCGCGCTTCATCCATATCTCCGACGGCAAGTTGCATGACGCGCATGCGCTCGACCTGCTGCTGCCCGAGCCGGGCGCCATCTATGTGATGGATCGTGGGTATGTGGATTTCTCCCGCTTGCACGTGTTGCATCAGGCGAGAGTCTTCTTCGTAACGCGGGCCAAGTCGAACCTCGATGCCCACCGGGTCTATTCCGCGCCGGCGGATCGGCGCTCGGGCCTGATCTGTGACCAGACCATCTACCTGGCTGACCGGTGATGGCGGTGCATCGTGGTCCCGGGCGTTGTGGCTGAAGGAGCTCGCGCCCTGCAGAGCGCTCCGCCGCTGCAAGGACCGGAGACCGGCAACCTCACCCCGATCGAGAATGTGATGAAGGGAGAGGGGCACGGCACTCGCCATCCGATAGAATAGCCTGACGTAGCGCGTGACGTGACGAAGCGGGCGGCCCGAAACGGCCGCCCCTTTTCGGCAGACTACGGTGATGGCATGCTCAACGGAGACGCTTACGCCTGACGTTACCCACGACGAACGGGACCACCTACCAACAGGAGGATATCGACGTGTTCAGAAAGTTTGTCTTGGCCGCAACCGGTCTGGCCCTCGGCACGCTCGCTCTGCAAGCGCCGGCGCGCGCGGAGACCACCGTGAAGGCCGGCATGTTAACCTGCCATGTGAGCAGCGGATGGGCGTTCGTCTTCGGTTCCACCCGGGATCTTCGTTGCGTCTACTCAGGCAACGGACGGGACGAAGACTACACCGGTAAGATCTCGAAATTCGGCGTGGACATCGGCTATCTGAAAAGCGGAGTGCTCGTCTGGGCCGTGTTAGCGCCGAGCACCGACTTGAGGCCTGGCGCGCTGAGCGGGGATTACGGCGGCCTCACCGCCGGCGCGTCCGCCGGCGTCGGCGGCAATGCCAATGTGCTTATTGGCGGCTCGACCAAGTCGATCTCTTTGCAGCCTGTCAGCATTGAGGGAGACAAGGGTATCAACATAGCGGCCGGCATAGCGGCAATCTCGTTGAAGTATCAGCACTAAAGCAAGAGGGGGCGTGGCAGCGCAGCCGTGACCTCATCGCAAGGCGCCCGGAATGGCGCCTGGGCGATGCGAATACCGCTGCGTGCGCCGCTGTGGCGGCTTGGCGCCTCCCGCAGAACCAGGAGTACATGCTGGCCGCCGCCGGCTTCACCTTGTGCCGGCGGATACGCCGTCGCGTACTGGTATCCATGATTTCGATTCTATGGCCCGGAGAAGGCGATCTTCGACAAAGCGTGAAAGCTGCCGGATCTTGAAAAGGTCAACTGACCGTCCCGGGTGTGGCGACACGTGTGGCAGCGATAGGACAGTCTCTGCCAACAAATGAAGGAGAGCACGATGCTTCGGAACAAATCAGGTCTGGTGCTGTTCGCTGCGTGCGCCGCTGTGGCCGCCTGCAACCAGGTGCAGAACAAGGAGGACATGCTGGCCGCTGCCGGCTTCACTCTGGAGCCGGCGAACACGCCGCAGCGCCAGACTTTGCTGGCGTCGCTGCCGCCACATTCCTTCGTCCGCCGGGTGCACAACAACGCCGTACTCTACACCTATGCTGACCCGACAATCTGCGACTGCCTCTATGTCGGCAATCAGGCGGTGTACGACCGCTATCGCCAGGACATGTTAGCGAAGAATATTGCCAACGAGCAGCAGATGACCGCCCAGATCGAAGAGGGCGAATGGGGTGGCTGGGGTCCAGGCGGATTTTGATATCATGCGGCAGTCGGACCTCGGATGTAGGGCCGGCGACTGATGCAACAAATGCGAGGTGATGTCACGATGAGCTCGCCGATCACCACTGCGAATTGGTATGCGGCCTCGGCGGACCGCTGGGAGCTTCCGGTCGGTGGCGGCTTCGGCAAGATCTTAAGGTCGGTGGCAAGGCGATAAACGCTCAACTTCAGGCTTCAGCTAAGTACAGTCGCCGACCAGTGGGCCCTGTTGGGCCGTCCGCTTCCAACTGCAATTCCTTTTCCGAAGTGGAAGCGTCGATCTTTGGGCTGAAACAGGCATCGCCCCCAAGCACCCGTTCCTTGACGTCCGACAATGGCACATTCAACAAAACCCGCTTCACCTTCGGCAGCTGTCGAGGCGGATGCACGCCAATCGGCAAGTTCGACGGGGCGATGGGGAAGTTTGCTCTCGCGTATGCCGATCGGGCCGGGCGAGACCACGCGGCGCTGAAGGCTGCGGTACGCGCCGGGACGATCGACGTGAACCTGGAGCGGTGAGCCAACCGCACCCATCCCGCGCAACGTCGATTCATCGTGCCACAGAGTCATATTGGCACGCTGGAACCTCGGCCCCGTGATCGCGAGGCTCTTCTGCCGAGGGTAGCATGACCGTTCAGGTCGCCAAGGTGGGATTGCCTCTCACCGCAGTAATGGCCCCATTGTGGTTCCACGGGTCGCTCCGCTGGCTTACCGGTTCTACGGCTGAAGCTGCGGGTTGGACCATCGCGCGCGCAGCAAGCCGGTTGGCGCCGCGGCGACCCAACGGGAGGCCGGGTGCTGCGCAGCCGCCGATGCAACGGCCGTGTGGCCGTCATCGAATTGCGGCGTCAACGTTATCCGGGCGTCGGCCTTTCGCAGGCTGACCCCGTCCGCGGCGATCGTGCTGACCACCCATTCGCCCACCGAGTCGCCCGGCCCCGCGACCAGAGGCTTGGCGCCCTTGGCCTGCTGGAAGATCGCGGCGGCGTGGTCCGGCGCCATGATGATCCCGGCCAGGCGCGGCACGCCGGCCGCAGCGGCGGCCGAGGCTCCGGCAACCGGCCGGCGGTCCCCGGCGAACAACGGCCGGTCCAGGATGACCGCCAGCCATCGCGCCAGGTCGGTGTCCGCCGCCCGGGACACGCCCGGCGCCGCGGCACCTGCTGGCCGGATGGCTGCCGCGGGGCCGATCTCGCCAGCTTCGCGGTGTCCGAGGGAGAACTCCGCCGCGATCGCCGCCACCAGCGCACCGCACAGCAGCAACAGCAGGCGCCTCATGACGCGCCAGGGGGCAGCGGCGTGGCCAGCGGAGGGCCCAGCGGCTCATCGAACCGCAGCAGGCGGCCGGCATTGGCCATGCCGATAAACGTGCTCAAATTGTGGACCACGGCGGCAACGATTGCACCCTCCGCGCCGAGCATGCCGGAAGCGGCGAGGCTGACCAGGATGATGGTCCAACCCAACCCAATCGCAACGTTGGTGTGGATGGTGCGCCGGCAGCGGCGGCTCAGCCGCAGGCAGGTTCCCAGCCGCCGCAGATCGCTGGTCATCAGCACGATATCGGCCGAGGCGAGGGCGACGTCGGTGCCCTGCGCCCCCATCGCCACGCCCACCGCGCCGACCTTCAGCGCCAGGCTGTCGTTGATCCCGTCGCCGACGACGAGCGGGCGGAACCCCTCTCCCACTTCCTGCAGCACGCGCTCCATCTTTTGCTCTGGCAGGGCCTCGGCACGGATGTCGGCGATGCCGAGCGCCTCGCCGACGCGGCGCGCGACCCTGGTGCGGTCGCCGGTCAGCAGCACCTGGCGCCGCAGGCCCAGCGTTCGCAGATCGGCCAACGCCGCCAACGCTTCCGGCCGAGGCTCGTCGGCCAGCAGCAGCCAGCCCAGGAAGGCGGTGCCGCGGCTGACGCCGACGATCGGGCCGTCGTGATCCGGCAGCGGTGTGGTGCGCACGCCCAGGCGGGCGAACAACTCGGCGCGTCCCAGGGCGACGGACTGGCCAGCGACGGTCTGGCTGGCGCCAGTCTGGCTGGCGACAATCTGGCCGGCGACGGTCTGGCCGGCCTCGATCGCGGTGACACCCAGGCCGCCGGCTTCATGCACGCCGGTCAGTGGCACATGGTCGTCCGGCAGCGCCAGGCGAGCCAGGCCGCGGCTGACCGGATGCGAACTGGTCGCCCCCAGCGCCGCGGCCAGCCGCACCACCTCCGCGGCGGCGCTGTTGGACGGTCCACCCGCCGCTTCGACCCGGACCAGCGACAGCGCGCCGCGGGTCACCGTGCCGGTCTTGTCGAACACCACCGAGGTCACCTCGGCGGCATGTTCCAGGAAGCCGGAGCCCTTGATCAGGATGCCGTGCCGGGCGGCGACCGCGATGGCGGCGATCGCGGTCGCCGGCGCCGCCAGCACCAGCGCGCAAGGGCAGGACGCGACCAGCACCGCCAGCATCGCCTGCGACGACTGCGTGGTCAGCCAGGTGCAGGCGGCGATCATCAGCACCAGCGTCATGTACGGGCCGGCGTAGCGCTCCAGCAGCCTTGTGACCGGCGGCTTGGCTTGTTCCGCTGTCTCCATCAGCGCGATGATCTTGCCCAGCGTGGTGTCCTGCCCGACGCGGCTGACCTGCACGACGAGGCGGCCATCCAGGTTGATCGACCCGGCCAGCACCTGCGCGCCCGGTGCAACCTCGGCCGGCACCGATTCGCCGGTGAGCGACGCGGTGTCGAGGCTGGAGCACCCGTCCAGCACGATGCCGTCTACCGGCACGCGGTCGCCGGCGCGCAGTTCCACATGGTCGCCCAGGGCGATCAGCCGGGTCGGCACTTCGGCAATCGTGCCATCCTGGTCTATGCGGCGCGTGGTGGTGGAAACCAGCTTGCCCATGGCGCGGATCGCTTCCTGCGAGCCGAGCAAGCTGCGCTCCTCCACCACGTGGCCGACGATCATGACGATCGGCAGGATCGCCGCGGTCATCAGGTCGCCGGTCGCCCAGGCGGCGATCAGCGCGACGGCCACCAGGATGTCGGTCATGCCGTGCAGGCTCGGGCGGATCACGGCGCTCACGCCGGCCGACAACACGGGAATCGCGACCAGCGCCGCGGCGCCGCCGGCCACCAGTTCCGACAGGTAGGTGTCGGCGGGAAAGGCCACGCGCCACAGCGTCGCGACACAGAGCAGACCAGCCGCTATCATCGAGAGGAACAGGCGCAGCCCGAGCGTCCATTTCCCTGCCGGCCCCGGCAGCGCGACGGCTTCGGGGTCATCGAACGCCGCGGTTGCCGTGGTCGCGCTCATTGTCCGGGCCCCGGAATGATGATGGGTTGGCCGCCGCGCATGTCCACGGTGGTGACATGGCCAATCTTGCGCAGGATGGCGCCGATGCGGTCTTGGTAATACTGGGCCAGCAGGCTGTCGCGGTTGGCTGGCGTCAGCTCGGCATGCAGGTCGTGGATGTCCGCGGTATCGGTTTCCGCCTGGCGCACCTCTTCCTCCGCGGTGGCGGCGGCTTCGGCCAGGGTGCGGTCATGCGCGCGCTGCGCCTCCTGCTGGGTGTGGGCGGCGTCGGTGCGGGCGGCGGCCACGGTCTGGTCGGCGATCTGCGCTGCGGTCAGCACGTCGTCGAACGCGGTCTTGGCCAGCGGTGGCAGTAGGGCGACGATGTCGGTCCGCGTGGCCTCCACGCCCAGGCTGGTGCCGGCCTGGCGTAGCGTGGACAGGCGCTGGTTGATCGCCGCCACCATGTCTCCGCGCAGCGCCTCGCGGCGGTTGGCGGCGTCGGCGCCCGCCGACAGGTTGGCCTCCTCTGGCCGCGCCACGAGGAAATCGTCCAGGTCGTGGCCGGCGGCGAGCGCCACCGCGCTGGCGCGGTACAGCCGCTGCAGCGCGGGTTCCACGTGGTCGCGCGCCAGCACAAAGGCGGCGGGATCGGTGATGCGGTAGTACAGCGTCGCCTCGAACTGCACCACGCTGCCGTCGCCGGTGAGGAAATACTCGCCGTTCCAGGCGTCCTTCTGCCGGCGCAGCGACACCACGTCGTCCGGCTGGCGGATCTGGAAGTCCGTCTCGGCGGATGGCCCGCTGTTCACCGGGACCACCATCTTCAGCGCGATCTGGCGGTCCCAGGCCGGGACCAGGGTGATTTGCTCGATCGGGCTCGGCCAGGCGAGCATCAGCCCGGCATCCTGCACCCGCACGATCTGGCCGAAGCGTTGCACCACCGCGCGGCTGTCGGCGGGCACCTGCCGCAGGTTGCTGACGGCCCAGCCGAGGGTCAGCAGCAGCATCGCGACGAAGCCGATGCGAAAGCCGAGGCCGACGCTCTCCGCCATGCCGAAGCCGGCACGGCGAGGCACTGTGGCACTCATCGCGCCGGCGGGGCGGTGGCCCCGCTGAGCTGCACTTGTGGCACCGATGGCGGCTGGGGCGGCGTTTCCGACGGTGATGCCGCCTGGGACGGCGATGCCGCCTGGGCAGGTGTTGCCGCCTGGGACGGCGACGCCGCCTGAGATGGTGCTGCCGCCTGTGGCGGGCCGTCCACCAGCGCGCGGAACGGGGCGGCGTCGGTGCGCAGGATCACCCGGGTCTGCGGGCCGACCGTGGCATCCAGCGTGTCGAGCGAGCGCAGCAAGGTGTAGAGCTGCGGGTCGAGCGCATAAGCGGTGGCGTGGATCTGCGCCGCCTGGGCGCGGCCCTTAGCCGTGATGTCGGCGGCTTGTTCCTGCGCCTGTGCCGCCAGCATCCGAGCGTCGCGCGTGGCATCGGAGCGAATCGCAGCGGCGATCCGCAGCCCGTCGGCGGTGCGCTGCGCCGCTACCGTCTCGCGTTCCGCGCGCATGCGGGCAACCGTCGCCGCCAGGGTTTCCGCCGGCAGGCTGAACCGCTCGACACCGGTCTGCACGATGCGGATGCCATAGGTGCCCAGCACCTGGCCGTAGAGATTGGCCTGCAACGCGTGCTCGAAGTCCGCCAGCCGTGCCTTGGCCGGATCTGTGTTCACCAGATCCGTCAAATTGAAGCTGCTCGCGGTGACCTGCAGCGTAGAGCCCATGAAGCTGCGAAGCTGGCGGGCGATGTCGTCGGGGTTCTGTTGGCCGGCGCGCAGGAACTGTACGATATGCGCCGGGTCGTCATCCACCTGCCAGGCGAGGTAGGCCTGCACCAGGATGCGGAGCCCGTCGCGCGTGCCGACATCCTGCAGCCCGCTGGAGGTCGTCCGCAGGCGCAGGTCGATCGGAATGGTGCCCTCGATCGGCGCAGGAATCTTCCAGGCCAGGCCGGGCTGGGTCAGTACCCGCACCGGCTTGCCGAACTCGGTGACCACCACTGCCTCACCCGGCCCGACCATGATGAGGGAAGACGCCGCACCGGCGGCGACCAGCACCAGCACGGCGAGGCTGAGCCGCAGCAGCAGGCGCCAGCGAGCTGGGGAATTTGGGGCGGGCGGGGTCATGCGAGGCCCTTCGTCATGGCGGGCGGAGGCCCGCCATCCACGACTGCACTGCGGCGCGCCACGTAAAGTCGTGGATGCCAACCCCGGCCTTCGCTCGGGGCAGGCTCTTCGTCGGCATGACGGGGTGGCCCAGGTGGCCGCGGCGTACGAGGTTGAGCGGGTGCACGGTCAACGCAAGGGGCCGCTCCTGTCAGGACCACTTCTGCCCGGACAGCCTCCGTCCGGATCGCCTCTGTCGGGGCTATGTGTGTCCGCGCCGCTCGATTCATGGCTGCTTGCCCCTCGGATCTGGGAAGGTGTCGGGGGTCCCCGCAACCGCGCTCGGCGGCCGCAGGTCGATGGTTGGCAGGCTGGCGCCGGTAAGGCGATGATCGACGATCTCCAGCGGCGCCCCGTGCAGTGCCGACTGCAGATCGCTGAAATAGCGCTCCAGCAGGAACGGCTGGCTGGCGGCGCGATACGGGCCGTCATCGGCGGTGATGTCGGTCAGCGCCACCTGTGCGTTGCTCACGGTCTCCGCCGCCGCCGCGGTCGCGCCGTCGATCTCGTTGTGGGCATTCAGGCTGGCCACGCTCGCCGTGGTCTTGGCCCGTCCGCGTTCGGAGGCGATCTCTGTGGTGGCCTCGATCTCCGCGGCCTGCACATTGCGATAGGCCGACGCGGCGCCGGCCGGGGGATGGATCGCCTCGACCACGACCGAGACGATCTCGATGCCGCTGTCCAGTCCGTCCAGCGCCCGCTGCAGGCGCCGCTGCATCTCGGCCGCGATCACCGCCTGACTGCCGCTGAGCAAGTTCGGCAGCGTCCGCGAGGCGAAGAGTTGCACCAGCATGCGGCCGGCCACGGCGTGCACAACCGCATCCGGATCGGCCTCCCGGTACAGCGCGGCGCGCGCCGCGGAGTCGTTCAGGCCGACGCGGAACAGGACGCGGACGCTGGCGGTGACGGTCTGGAAACTTTGACGGTCCAGGTCGTCGCTGGCGATGATGTAGGCGACGTCCGACGGCAGGTCGGAATCCCACAGGCGGTTGGCGCTGGCCGGCGGGTCGCCCTCGGCAGTGGCATGGTCCGGCACAGCGGGGGCGGCGCCCTGGTCGGTGAAGCTGACCGGGACCGAGTGGATCACGCCGAGCTCCGCCATGCGCACCACGCCGAACGGCCAGGGGAGCACGAGGTGCAGACCCGGCTGCAGCATCGCCACCGGCACGCCGAAGCGTTCGTAGGAGCCGCGCTGGTTCAGGTCCACCCGGGTGACGCCGGTCAGGAACCAGCAGAATACCGCCATCAGCAGCACGACTGGCACGAAGGCCGAGCGCATGAAGTGCAGCGCCCAACTGCGGGAGAAATCCATGCCGAACTGTGAGCGGACCACGTGCGCCATGCTGGCGGGCGACAGCGCGCGTCCGCGCAGCACGCCTGCCAGGAAGCTGGCGACCGCCGCGCGCGCCTGCGCGCTGTCGGGCGGCGGCAGGAAGCACGCGGCAAGGACGCGCAATGACAGCTCGGCGCATACCGCGAGCAACAGGGCGGCGAGTCCCACGCGGATCCAGGGCAGCGGCCCGAAATCCAGCGCCATGGCGACCTGCAGCGCGGCCTCAGCGCCCAGGAAGAACACCGGCAGGAACAACAGTCCCCGCAGGTCTTCGACCTCCGGCAGGGCCTCCGGCGTCACAGCGGAAAAATACCGCTCGGCCATCAGCCAGGGCGCGGCCAGCAGCAGCAGGGCGCCGGCGACGGTGAAACCACCAGTGGCGGCCAGGACCTGGCCGGCAACAGGAGTATAGGCGGCGCCGGAGGCGGGCGGCCAGTCGGCCAGGACCAGGCCGGCGGCAGCGACGGTGAACACAAGGGTCAACAGGATGCCCGGCCAGCGCGCCGACTCGCGCTGGCTGACCCGGGCCGCCAGGCCATCGCGTCGCGCGAAGCCGCGTTGCCGCATGCGTGTGATGGCAAGGCAGGCGGCCAGGCCCAATGCAGCAAGCAGCAGCGAACCGCCAACAGTGCCGGCCAGGCCGGGCGAAGCGAAGGCGGCGAACGTCGGTGGCCGCGCCGGGCCGAGCAACGCGAAAACACCGCCAGCGGCGATGACCGAGACGGCGGCCAGCATCGCGAGCGGACGAACCAACGGGCGGGCAGCGGCGAAATGGGCGGGCGGTGCGTCTTCCGGCCACTGCAGGGCCGGGTCGTGTGCCGTCATTGGGTTCGCACCTCGAAGCGCGGGCGAAAAAGGCGGCACTGCCGCACTCCGATGGGAGTGCGGCAGTGACGGAGAGGCGTAATGATCAGTGGCGGAAGCCGGTATTGAAGTTGAACATATCCGTCATGTCGCCGATCGCCGGGCTGTTGATCGGCGCGTACGGGTTCGACGCGCGGGTGATCGGGTTCGGCAGGTTGTCACGCCCGACCGTTGACACCGCAGGCAGGTGCCAGTTCCACTCGACGAACTTCAGGAACGACACCTGGTCGCCGTAGGTGTGCGTGACATGGCCGCCGACCGAGTAGGGGGAGACCATGATCGCCGGGATGCGCGTGCCGTCACCGAAGAAGTCGAGCGGCTGGATGTAGCCCGAGTCGTAGTAGCCGCCGCCCTCATCCTCGGTGATCAGGATCGCGGTATGCGCCCAGAGCTGCGGATTGTGCTGCACCTCTTCGACGATCTTGCGGGTGAAGGCTTCGAACAAGCCGAGCTTGGAAGAAGCCGGGTGGCCGTCCAGCAGGCCGTCCGGCTTAACGATCGAGACCGCCGGCAGGTTGCCCGACTTGATGTCGGCTTCCAGGTTCGGCACGTCGGCCAGGTGGGCGGCGCGCTGTGCCGCGCTGGTCATGATCTCGGTTTCATACAGGAACGGATTGCAGATATTGCAATACACCGACCCCAGTTCGCTGTTGGGATTCGCGACATAGTTGTCCCAGCCGGCGCCGTAATATTTCCACGAGATGTGGGCGGTGTTCAGAGTATCGCCGATGGTGTGCACCGAGGACGGCGGGATGGTGAACGGCGAGGTGTTTACCGTGCCGTCGCCATAGTAGCCGGGGTTATAGTTGTTCAGCAGGTAGTAAGCACCCGCCTGGCACCGCATCGCCGGACGGTACGGCAGGCTGGCGAGATAGGCCGCCACCGCGCCAACGCCAGGCTGGCTGGTGTCAGAGCATTCGCTGTAGCTGCCACCGCTGTAGCCGTCCTGCGCGTAGTAGTTGTTGGTGCCGGGCTGCGGGTTCGGATTCTCGATCTCGTTCGCCGGCGGCGTGGCGACGTGGCCCTGTCCGTCGGAGTAGTAGATCGCGAGTCCGGTGCCCACCGCGATATGGTTGGCGCCGGTGCCGCCCATGATCGACTGATGGAAGTTGTCGCTGATGGTGTAGGTGTCCGCCAGGTGCTTGAACCAGGACGCGTCACCCTGCGCCATGTTATAGAAGCCCATCGACGCCGCGCCTTCGCCGGTGGACTGGTTGGTGAACCCGGCGGGCTGTGGATTGCCGTTGTCGCCGGCGCCGATCGTGGTCTCCACCCAGGGGAACAGCTTGTTGGTGCAGCCGGACGGGTTGGCGTCGGTGATATGCGAGGCGCTGCAGGAGGTTTCCTGCCACATCTGATAGAAGCGGTGCACCGGGCTGGCGGTGTAGTTGTCGTACCCCATGCCCTTGCTGAGCTGGTAGGGGCCGTTCGGCAGGTTGGTTGCGTTGGGCACGCGGGTATCGACGCTGTCGGCGGCCAGGCCGGTCGCGCCGGTGGTCAGGAGCTTGTAGTCTTGCGCCGGAAGCCCGTCGTTGATCTGGTTCTCGACGGCGGTTGCCGCGGCGAGGGTGGCGAAGGGGGGCGGGTTCTCGTCGCTGGCCGCGGACGGCGCGCCATCGGTCATCGCCGGCGGCAGCACGGAATAGGGCGTCTGGCCACCGGGATCGAGCTGGTAGGTCGTGGTGTCCGACGCCTGGTTCTGCGCCGCCTTGGCATAGTTCGGACCGGCGGAGCCGTCGGCGTTGACGATGCCCTCGGAGAGGAGGTTGTTCACGGTCTCGCCGCGTCGCGGCTGGTAGGTGGCAAAGACGTGGTCGAACGTGCGGTTTTCGCCGATGATCATGATGACGTGCTGGATCGGCGAGCGCGTTGCGTTGAAGCCGGCGTCTTGTGGTGATTGCGCGAGGGCCTGACACAAGGGTGCGACGCTCATCGAGGTGAACGTGATCGCGGCCAACGCGCTGCACATCGCAGGCGAGGGCCGCGAGGGTCCTATACGCTTCATGATGACTTCATCCCCAGTTGCTCATGAACGGCCGCAGCGCTCATCGGCCGTTCTTGTCATTTCACAATATACATGAGGTAGCAGTTGAGCGGTCCGGCCACCGTAAAGCAGTACCATTGCCATACTGTGACCCGTCGATTGCAGATTTCTGACGGAAGCAGATCAAAATATTTGTGATGTTGGTTGCTGTTTGTTGACGTGTTACTTACAGATCAGATATGATTTCTATCCGTTTTCGTTGCGCCATTGGTGCCTGGTAGAGCCGAGGAGAGGCCCGGTGCCGCTGAGGCGGTCCGCCTCCCCTCCCCGCTCTTCAAGCTGGCGGATCCGGAACGGCAAAGCTGTCAATGCAGTTTGACGATCGATTCCTGTCCAATTCCTCTCGGCGGTTGTCTTTTCGGGAACGTCCGCGCCGCCCTGACCGTCAGGGTATGTTCTCCACGATCATCTCCCAGACGTCGTGGCCCTTGCCGTGCAGCATGGCCTTCGCGGTGTAGACCGCCATGCCGACCACGGCCTCCGGCCTCACGAGTGGCGACGGCGGCATCACCAGTTGCATCGGATTGACCTTCACGTCCAGCAGGGCAGGACCGGGCTGCGCGAGCCATGCGCCGACCGCCTCGTCGAGTTCGCCTGCCTTCGAGACGCAACGTCCCCAGAGCCCCATCGCCTCGGCGACCTTGCCAAAATCCGGGTTTTTCAGGTCGGTGAAGGTTGGTTCCAGGCCGGCGGACTTCTGCTCGATATCGATGAAGCCGAGCTTGCCGTTGTCGAAGACCACGATCTTGATCGGCAGGTTCTCCTGCACCACCGTCAACAGATCGCCGAGTAGCATGGTAAAGCCGCCGTCGCCCGCCATGCAGACCACCTGGCGGCCGGGCTGACACTTCTGCAATCCGATGGCCGACGCCATCCCGCTCGCCATCGTGCCGTGCAGCAGGCTGCCAAAGGTCCGCCGCTTGCCGCCCGTATCGACATGACGAAGCGTCCAGACCAACACAGTGCCGTCGTCGATCGTGAACAACGCATCCTTGGCCGCATGCTTGTTGATGATCTTGGCGAGGTACGACCCGGGAATGGAGGCATTCGGACCGGACACGGTTTCGGCGTCTGCCGCGGCCCGATCCTTCCGGTGGCGCTCCAAATGATGCGACAGGAAGCTGTTGTCGTCATGCTGCCTTAGGCGGGGAAGCAATGCGTCCAAGGTCGCCTTGATATCGCCGACCGCGCCGATCGTGACCGGGTGCCTCCGGCCGATATGGGTCGGGTCGGCATCGATCTGGATGATTTTTGCCTTGTCGGGATAGAACTGGCTCCAGGCGAAATCGCACCCGAGCAACAGCAGAACCTCGCTGTTGAGAATGGCATGATAGCCTGCGGGCTCGCCGATCATGCCGCTCATGCCCACGTTGTAGGGATTGTCGTATTCGACGAAATCCTTGCCGCGTGAGGTGTGCGCCATCGGGGCTTTAAGCCGCGCCGCCGTGGCGACCACCTCGTCATGCGCCCCCTCGCAGCCGGCGCCGGCATAGATCGCGATCGAGTCGTTGTTGTTGAGGATGGCAGCGATCTCGTCGAGATCGGCGTCGGCCGGGCGAAGAAGCGGCCGCCGCGCATGAACGGCATACGGCAATTCGTCGTGCGCGGGAGCGTTGGCGATGTCCGCCGGCACGATCAGCACGGCGACGCCACGTTTCGTCAACGCCGCCTGGCAGGCAGCGACCGTTTTGCGCCGGGCTTGCTCCGGCGTCACGATCATCTCGCAATAGACACTGCAGCCCTTGTACACGTCATTGAAGTCAACCTCCTGGACCGACTGGAATCCGATGTCCTGCCGCACGATCTGGGTCGCGATCAGGATGACCGGCGCGCGATTGCGGTTGGCCTCGTAAAGCCCGTTGATGAAGTGGAGGCTGCCGGGCCCACAACTGCCGGCGCAGGCGGTCAGACCGCCGGTAAACTCGGCTTCGGCCCCGGCCGCGAAGGCGCCCGCCTCCTCGTGCCGCATATGGACCCACTCGATCTCGCTGAGGTCAATGGCGTGGGCGATCCGGTTCAGCGTGTCGCCGACGATCCCGTAGCACCGCTTCACGCCGGCAGCCTGGAGAGTTTCGATCAACACATCGGCCACTCGTTGCGACATTGCAGAAGCTCCTGTCCCTTGTTCGTTGGGAGCGATCCGATGTCGATCCCAATGCAAGCTATCCCAGGATACTGGTGTCTGAAACTCTGCTTCCCTATCCCCCTGATGGGGGGCAGGTGGTTTGGCCTCGGGGGATGACGGGCCGCGCGCGGCCCGCGACGGCGAAGAATCCGGGCGGTTTATCGTTGTGATCATGCCCGGCAGGCGCGTGAGGCCGACCGACATTGGGCTAGTGGCGGCTACCCCCGCCCGCCGCAATCAAAGACGCATCGACAGACGAGGCGGCCCCTCCAACCCAGACCAGCGCGGACCTGGATCCGATCGTAGTCCCCCCGCGTTTGACGCTGCCCGCCTCTTGTCCGCATCCTCCCCCTTCACGCTACCAACGGCGAAAACACCGCCACCATGCCGGGAGAAACGGACCACCAGGATGTGCCCCATCGGGCGATGATCACGGCGTGCGCGATCCTCGCCACCGTGCTGCAATTGCTCGACCAGACCATCGCCAATGTGGCGCTACCCTACATGCAAGGCAGCTTCTCCTCGAGCTTCGACGAGATCACCTGGGTCCTGACGTCCTACATCACCGCGTCGGCGATCATGACGGCACCGGTCGGCTGGCTGGCGGCCCGTTACGGCCGCAAGCCGCTCTATGTCGGCTGCATCTTCGGCTTCACCATCACCTCGATGCTCTGCGGCGCGGCCCAGTCGCTCAGCCAGATCGTCGTGTTCCGCGTGCTTCAGGGCACGTTCGGCGCCGCGTTAGTACCGTTGTCGCAGGCCACGTTGCTCGACATCTACCCGTCCGAGCGCCGAGGGTTCGCCATGGCAATCTGGGGTGTCGGCGTGATGCTCGGGCCGATCATGGGCCCGACGGTCGGCGGCTGGCTCACCGAGACCTACACCTGGCGCTACGTCTTCTACATCAACCTGCCGTTCGGATTGCTCGCCGCCGCCGGCCTGATGATCTTCCTGCCGGGCGGCGGAGCGCAGCAACGTCTGCGCTTCGACTGGCTCGGCTTCAGCGTGCTGGCGATCGGCATCGGCGCCTTGCAGTTGATGCTGGACCGCGGCCAGGACAAGGACTGGTTCACTTCGCACGAGATCATCGCCGAGGCCGTGTTCGCCAGCCTGGGATTCTATCTTTTCCTGGTTCACGTATCGTCTGCGCGCCAGCCACTGATCCGGCCGGTGCTGTTTCGGGACGTCAATTTCGCGTCCGGCGTTCTGCTGATGTTCATGGTCGGCATCTTCATGGTGTCCAGCCTCGCCCTGATGACGCCATGGCTTCAGGTGCTGAGCAATTATCCGGTGGAAACCGCGGGCCTGATCATGGCGCCACGCGGGTTCGGCAGCCTGGTCACCACCATGATGACCGGGCGCCTGGCGTCACGGATTGACGCACGCGTGCTGGTGGGGATCGGACTGCTGATGCTCAGCTACACGTATTGGCTGATGACGCGCTGGACGCCGGACGTCTCACAACGCGAAATCATCGTCGCGATCGTGATCCAGGGCGCCGCCATGGGACTGTTGTTCACCCCGATCCAGGTGCTGGCGTTCGTCACCCTGGCTCCGTCAATGCGAACCGAGGGCGCGGCGCTGTTCAGCCTGTTGCGCAATCTCGGCGCGGCGATCGGCGTCTCGGTCGCGATGACGGTGCTGGCGCGCAATACCCAGGCGATGCATGAGATGATCGGCGCGTCGGTGACCCCGTTCAATCGAGCCTTGCAGGCGGCGGTGCCCATGCGTCACTGGCTCGATCCGGCGACCGGGCACGGCGCGGCATTGCTGGATCGGATCATCAACCAGCAGGCACAGATCGTCGCCTACGCTGACAACTATGTGTTGCTGATCGCGGCGACCGTGCCGGCATGGCTGCTGCTTCTGATGATGCGCCTGCCGCGGAAGGTGATCGAGGCCGCCGCCGAGTAATCATCCGTTGCTCAGCCCAATGTGAGCCTGTCGGGTGGATATCCCAGCCACATTTCCTGCAATGTGGTCACTGCTTCACCAGCCCGGCGATCCCTACGCCGGCAATAGCCGTCGCGGCAATTTTGCTGGCCAGTCGCAGCAACTCCCGATCTGGCAGACCCTGCGCCAGCCCCGCGGCGAGGGCACCAACGACGCTGTCCCCCGCGCCGGTCGTGTCCACGATCTCCAAGGCCCGGGTCGCCTCAACGAGTGTGGTTCCGCCATGGCGTAGCAGCCCAAGGCCATCGGCGCCACGCTTATGCACCGCGATCGGCACCTGCGCCGCAAGTACCGCGAGTGCCGCGTCGTCATCCAGTCCCGGCAGCAGCAGACGCGTCTCCTCGCGGCTAGGGGCGAACAGATGCATGTGCGGAACTTGCGCCAGGATTGCCCCGGCCTGAACGCTGGCGAACGCCACGCTGGTGTCCAGCACCATCCGATCGGTCGGTCGGCGCGCGGCAACCTGGGCTGCCAGGATCTCGACCGACATGGCATTGAACACGTATGCCGCCGCACCTCCCGGAGCGATCGGCGGTGCCAGTCGCCGTTGCGCCGCCCACCATGTTGGATCGCGATGATGCGGCGCGGTGCGCTCACGTCCGGACGGATCGACCATCCGCGACCGTGGCGACGGTCCGTCGTCGCGCCGCACAGAGTCGATCACGACGCCTACCCCTTCCAATTGTTCCAGTGCCTCTCCAGGAAAGTCCGCGCCTGCGGACGCCACCAGCGCGACACGGGCTCCTGCCGCGGCTGCGGCCGCCGCGGAGTAGTACGCGGCCCCGCCAGGCACCGACGTGAAATGGCCGGCCGGACAGGTGATGTCGTCGAGTGCGAGGTAGCCGACGACGATGACGTCCACGGCACTAATGGCCTGTCCCCACCAACGTGCTTCGTGTCAATCGCCGGCTGGTACGGAAACGC
>DATHNI010000024.1:0-23597 GCA_035486135.1 Acetobacteraceae bacterium | reverse complement strand
GTCGCGTGCACGACCCCTCCCCCCCAACCCCCTCCCACAAGGGGAGGGGGAGTTCTTTCGCACCGCGCCGCCTTGTCCTGACGCCCATGGGGCTTTGCCCCTGGACTTGCTTCCCGCACCCGATTGCCCTGACCGCTGCTTGACGCCCCGGCAACGCGCCGCCATAACGCGCGCCTTCCGACCGGAACCGAGGTTTTCCTATGTCCCGCCACTGTCAGATCACGGGCAAGGGCGTGCTGAGCGGCAACAACGTCAGCCACGCCAACAACAAGACCCGCCGCCGCTTCCTGCCGAACCTGCAGGAGATCTCACTGCTGTCCGACGCGCTGGGAAGCGCTGTGCGGATGCGTTTGTCCACGCGCGCCATCCGCACGGTCGAGCACAACGGCGGCATCGACGCCTTCCTGCTCTCCACGGCGAATGGAAAGCTGCCGGCCGATGCACTGTCGCTGAAGCGGCGCATTCAAAAGGCCCGCGCCCGCAAGGAAGCGGCCGCTTAACCCAAGGCGGTCGCGTCACGCCCCGGCCGCCCACGTCCTGCCGCATGTCGGATCGAGCCGTCCGGTCCGGCGCTATCGTTCAGATGAACTGCCCGTGCAGGAAGCCCAGCGCCGGCAAGGGCCGCCACGCGCGCGGCAGATCGGCACGGCGGATCGGCCGCACCGTATAGCTCGGCGGCGGCTGGCGGGAGCCACGCAGGAAGTTGGCGTAAGCCCGGACCTGTTGCTCGCGCCAGGCTTGGTCGGCGAGCGCGGCGATGCGGCTGGAGAAGATCTCGGCGACCCGCGTGGTGCGGCCGAACGACGCGACGACCGCCCAGAGCGTGTCGTCGCGCAGGTTGCTCACGTTGGCAGGCTGATCCATCAGCCAACGTTGGCTGGTCTCGGAGATTCCGGCAAGTCCCACGTCGGCGGGCGACCGATTTCGTGACCATCCTTCCTTCAGTTCGTTATTCTGCCTAGAATGATTTGCGTAGATATCGACATCCACCCGGGAACCCAGGATTTGCCGCAGGAGCCGCGCGCACCTTTCAGGCCGACAACGCGTTCCACCGCCGGTCTCCGGCGGGATCACGCGGCGCGCCGATGCGCGAGCCGGCTGCTGTGGCAGCAGGAGGCGGCGCCGGACCAGCCGCGCCAGGGTCACCTGTTCGCCATCCTCGACGCCGCGTGTGACCGCGGCATCTACGCCGGCCTGCAGCATTTTGCCGCCTGGCACCACGTCGTGCCGCTGTACCAGGGAACCGATGCCGGCAACCTCGCCGCCGTCGGTCCCCATCTGCTTTGCCTCGGGACGACCGACGAGATCTTCGACTGGATCTGGGAGAATTTCTGGGGCGAGGCCTGGGGCATCTTCTTCTGGTCGCCGGCACCGGCCGGGAAACTCGGGGCGCATTTCCGCCGCCACCTGCTGGCCCGCACGACGGACGGCGAGCGGCTGGTGTTCCGCTTCTATGACCCGCGCGTGCTGCTGCCCTTCCTGCCGACCTGCACCGCCGCGCAACTGCGCGACTTCTTCGGGCCGGTGCAGCATTTCGCACTGCAGGACGACGACGGCGCCGCGATCGTGACGCTGCGTCGAGAAGCCGGGCGACTGATCACCCGGACATCCCGGCTGGCGGCGAAATAGCCGCTTTCACTTCGGGCCGAGGCAGCCAGGCATTGACCTGGATCAAAGCGGACATTGCGCGGTTGGTGCATCGTGGGTCGAAACGGACTCGCGCCAACAGGAAACCGGCCATGCAAATCTATAAAGCCGTCACCAAAGTCCCGGGCGGGCTTATGGTCGTGCCGCTGTTCATCGGTATGATCGTCAACACGTTCTTTCCGAACCTCCTTAAAATCGGCGGCTTTACCGAGGCGCTGAGCGGTGCCGGCTATCCGACCATCCTCGGCATGTACCTATTTACTGTCGGCACCAAGATGACGCTGCGGACCGCGCCGCGCATGTTGAAGCGCGGCTTCGGCATCATGGGCGCGAAGGTGGGCGTGGCGACCCTGATCGCCGTGACCGTCGGCAAGTTGTTCGGCGGCAACATCTTCGGCTTCACCACGCTGGCGCTGCTGGTGGCGATGAGCGATACCAACGGCGGCATGTTCATGGCGCTGACCAGCGTGATGGGCGACAAGGAAGACGTCGGCACCTATGTGCCGCAGAGCATCGAGACCGGGCCGTTCCTCAGCATGCTGATCCTGGTCGGCGCCGGCCTGGCCAACATTCCGTGGCTGACCATGGTTTCGGTCATCGCGCCGATCGCCGCCGGTGCCGTGCTCGGCAACCTGGACAAGGACCTGCGCGAGTTCTTTGGCTCGCACGAGCCGATCATCGTGCCGTTCATGGCGTTCACGCTGGGCCAGACGATCAACCTGTCCTCGGTGCTGACGGCCGGATTGCCGGGCATTGCACTGGGCGTGTTCGTGCTGGTGGTGACGGGAACGGTCTGCATCCTGGCCGACCTGCTGCTGGGCGGCTCCGGCATCGCCGGTGCGGCGGCCTCGAGCTCGGCAGGCAACTCGGCGGCGGTGCCGAAGGCGATCGCAATGGCCGACCCGACCTACGCCTCGATCGCCCCGGCGGCGACGGTGCAGGTGGCTGCGTCAGTGATCGTCACCGCAGTGCTGACGCCGGTCCTCACCTCTTTCGTCTACAAGCAGGTGATGAAGCGGCGCGCAGCAGCGGCGGCAGTTCCGACTGCAGTGCTTGGAGGAACCGCGGCACACGCACGAGCGAGATGATGCAGTAGCGTGCGATTCAGACCCCCGACCAGCGCACATCGATGGCGCTGGTCACGGCATCCCGATGATCGTCGAGCGACGCAACGGCCTCCCCTAACGACTGGGCGCGGATCGCAGCAAGCAAATGCGTCGCCATCACCACCTGCTCACCATCGAGCAGGAAGGTGGGATGGAGCCGGCTCGCTGGCCGCCCGAAAGCGCCGGCGCGAACCAGTGGCACCACGATCCGTGTCGCAAGGTCCGATAGAAGATTGGACTGGATGTCCAACAAGTAGGGTATCTCGCCTGTTGCGTCGTCCTGGTTGCGATAGACGGCGCACTGCATCAGAATTGCCGCCGGCCGTCGCTCCAAAGGCCATACTTTTCCAGAAACCGGTTGGCGTCTTGCAACGCGTCGCGGTTCTCCTGAAGCCACCGGCGTCGCCGCGCTTCAGCGACGACCTCGTCCAGGTCCACGCCCAGGGCACGCGCCTCTGCCAAAAGACGCCAGTCGCGGGGTGGGATGGCGCCGTCCCGGCCGTGCTCACCCGTGGCAGCAGCAGATGCACGGCCAAGCAGCCAATCCACGGACACCGCAAGGGCGTTGGCCACGGCCGTCAACTTCGCCAGGGTCGGCACGCTCTGGGAGAGTTCCCATTGGGCCACCGCGCTCGCGCTGACACCGACTGTGCTTGCCAGATCGCGCTGGCTGCACCCCATCTGGCTTCGTGCCTGCCTGAGCCGATCGCCGATCGCGGCGACCCCGCCTCCGCTAGCTAAGCCGCGCTTTACATGACGATGCCGCCTCTGCTCCGCAGGCTTTCCGTCTGGCACTAGCGTCTCCACGGAATCTGAGCAGGGTCCTGCTTAGCAACGAGAAGCGGAGGCGGCAAGATTTGCCGAGCGGCGGGTTGGTCGTGCGAAGGCGCGGCGGCAAGCCCTTTCGCGCCGCGCGGCGCGGCGGTTCGGCGTGCATAATCCCGCCCCCATCGCAGCGCGGGAACCTCGATCCATTTGTGCAGCCCGGCGGACAGCAGCAGCGGCAACAACACCGCGCCGGGCAGCCATAGCAGCGTGAACAGCATCCCATTCCCGCCGGCGAGCACCGCGAGGCCATATCCAAGTAGTTTGTGGACCGGTTCATTGGCCAGGTAGATGCAGTACGACAACGCACCGAGCCACAGCAGGAAACGCGACCGCAGGGCAAGCGCGAGCCAGTTCAGCCCGGCGAAATCCGGCCGAAGCTGTGCCGCCAGGCACACCGTCCAAGCCAGCGCCGGCAACAGCTTCTCCGCTCGGCCGCCCACAGCGCAGATCGCCAGCGTCGTCGCGAGCACGACGCCATAGCGCCATGTCACGCCGTTTCGCACCACGCCCGCGCTGGCGATCCCAAGCGCGAAGAACTGCGCCTTGTTCGGCAGGAAAGCGCGGCTGAACTGCCATTCAGGCGCCGCCGCTGCCTGCCATAGCAGGCCGGCGACGGCCAGGCACAGGAACGCCGCCACCATCTTGCCTGGCCCGATCCGCGCGCCGACCAGCAGGGCAAGCACGTAGAACTGCCATTCGGTGGACAGGCTCCAGGCGGAACCGAGGAAGCTCACCCAGGCGCCCGGCACCGCCGCATCGGGCAGCAGCCCGTGCGTCATGGTCAGGTGCGCGGCGATCTCGGTGAGCCAGGCCTGTGGCCAGCCGCCCGACCAGATGTCGCGCGCCTGGCTGCCGGGGGCGATCCAGGGCATCGGGGAGAAGTCCACGGGCAGCGCCTGCACCGCCACGCCGACCGCAAGCATCGCCAGATAGACCGGATAGGTCCGCGCCACCCGGGCGATCAGGAAGCCTCGCCCGCGCCAACCGAAACTCTCCAGCGACTGCACGATCACCAGGCCGCTGAGGATGAAGAACACGTCCACCGCCGCGCCGCCATGCGACAGCGGCTGTGCGATCCAACCCGGGATCATCGCGAACGGCGCCACGTGGCCGAGCATCACGTAGACCGCCAGCACGCCGCGCAGCCCGTCCAGGCACTCCAACCGCTTCATGCCGGCAGGATGGCGGCGGATTGCTTAACAAGCTGGAAACCGCCGGGGAAATCGCGTCACCGCGCATGCCGCGGCCGGGCAGCAACCCAGGACGCGGCACGGCGTGATGTGTAGTGCCTTTCGGTTATGCGCATAGAATGCGCATAAGGAGCAATCGTGGCATCCCTCGCGGACGACAACGCGACCGCGCAATCATCGGCGCCATCGACGAAGTGGTCAGCCGCGCCGACGGCTGACCGCCGTCACCCCCGGGGCCTCACCCCTGTGCCGTCACCCCTATAGCCTCACCCCTGGGCCACCGCCGCCGACCAGGGCGAGGCCGCGTCGCTGATCCCCACCCGCGTCCCGTCGGCATGCTGCACGATCACATTGGGGCAGGCGAAGTTGATCGGCACCGCGCCGTGTTCCACCACCTCCAGCTTGCCTTCCGCCGCCAGTGCATCCAGCACCGCACCAGGCAGCCGGCGATCGGCACTCACCGTATCGACGCTGGACACGTCGATGCGCGGGTGGTGCGCGGCGTCGTCCACGCTCATGCCGAAATCGGCGAGGAACGTCATGAGCTGGAACACCGCCGCCATGATCCTGCGTCCGCCCGAGGCGCCGCCCGCGAGGAACGGCTTGTCCCCCACGGTCAGCATGATCGGCAGCATGTTGCATAGCGGCCGCTTGCCCGGCGCGATCGAGTTGGGCGAGCCTGGCCGCGGGTCGAACCACATCATGCCATTGTTCAGCAGCACGCTCGATTGGGGCAGCAGCACCCGGCTGCCCATCGACGACATCAGCGTGGTAGTCATCGCCACGGTGGTGCCCTCGGCGTCGCATACCGTCAGGTGGGTGGTGCAGCTTTGCGCCGCATCCGGCTCGGATTCGCCCAGGCCGGCGAGACGTTCGGCATAGGCGGCCTTCATCGCGCGAGCCAGCGCGACATACCAGGCGGCCGAGGGTGCCGCGCCGGTCCGCGGGGCGTCGGGATAGGGCGCGTCGGCCATCCCCTCCAGCACGCGCTTCAAAGTGGGCGCCGCGGTCAGCCCTCCGGTGAGTTGCAACGTCCGGCCACGCCAGCCGACTTGTTCCGCCGGCCAGGTGCGTGGCTGGCAGTTGCGCAGGTCCTCGGCCGACAGCACCCCGCCCAACGCCTTTACGTCGGCGGCGATCGAGGCGGCGATCTCGCCCTCATACAAATCGCGCAGGCCGGCCTGGCCCAGCCGTTCCAGCGTCGCCGGCAGGTTGCCCTGGCGGAAGAAACCCGGCGTGCCCTGATACGGCGGCACCGGCGGCAGCCCGTTCGGCAGATAGACCGCGGCCGTCGTCGGGTATTGCCTTATCACCCGCGCCGAATTGGCGATCTTCACCCCGGTGTACCAGTCCTGCGGCAGGCCGCGCCGCGCCAGGGCGATCGCCGGCGCGATGATGTCGGCCAGCGGCAGCCGGCCCCATTGCCGCAGCATGTAGTCATAGCCGGCGACCGCCGACGGGATGGCGACCGACAGCGGACCGTGGATGTTGATGTCGTCCACGACCTCCGGCCAGGCGAACAGGTCGGTGGTCATGCGCCCGGTCAACCGGTAACGCGCGGGATCGGTGGCGGCCGGGGCGCGCGGGCCGAAATCCACCACCTGGGCGCGGGGCTCGCCGGCGCGGTGCACCAGGGCGAAGCCGATGCCGCCGAGCCCGGAGTTCCATGGCTCCGCGGTGGACAGCGCCAACGCGGTGGCGACCGCTGCGTCGATCGCATTGCCCCCGGCATCCAGCACCGCAACGCCGGCCTGCGCCGCGCTGCGGGCCTGCGAGACGACCATGCCACGCCGGCCTTTGGCGGAGGGCTTGGTCAGCTCCCAGAACTGGGTGATGTGCGGCGGGGGAGTGTATTGCATGATGGGTCTCCAACGATGCCGCCATGGTCCGATGCGGGCGCGCGCGTGGCAAGAGCGCGCAGCGCACGCGCCACCTCCGTCACGACCGCAGCCCAGTCTCCCCTTCGAGGCTGGCGAAACAACCGATGCCGCGGATACCAGGGCGTGTCGGACCGGCCCTCCAGCCACCGCCAGTCCGGCATGAAAGGCAGCATCACCCAGGCCGGCCGATCCAGCGCGCCGGCCAGGTGCACGGGCGAGGAATCCACCGAAACCAGCAGGTCCGCCACCGACAGGATGGCCGCCGTGTCGTCGAAGCCGGCGATCTCATCGCTCAGCGAGGTCAGCGCCATGCCGGCCGGGGGTGCGGTTGCCTGCGCCGCGGCTGGTCCCTTCTGGATGGCGACGAAGCTGACCCCGGGCATCGCCAGCGGCGCGAGGGCGGCCAGCGGCATCGATCGGTTGGCGTCGTTGTGGTGATTCGGCCGGCCGGCCCATGCCAGCGCCACGATCGGCCGTTGCAACCCGGCCAGACGCTGCCGCCAGTGAGCCAGCCGTGCCGGGTCCGGCGCGAGGTACGGCAGCGGCCCCGGCAGGTCCGACAGTTGCAGGCGCAGCGCCATCGGCAGGCTCATCAGCTCGCAGTGCACGTCGAAGGCCGGCGGCAGGGCGCCGTTGGGGATCAGCGTGTCGATGCCCAGGGGGCTGCGCTGCGCCAGGGGCAAGGTCTCCGGGTTGATCTCCAGCACCACCCGAGCGCCGCTGCGCTGCTTCGCCCAGGGCACCAGCCGCAGGAACTGGAAGGTGTCGCCGTAGCCTTGCTCGTCGTGGATCAGCAGGGTGCGGCCGGGGATGGGCTCGCCCTCCCAGCGCGGGCGCTGCACCTTCCGCTCGATGCGGGCGGTGTGCGGCAGGCTGTAGCGGTAGCGATAGGCGCGCCAGCCGGCGTCGAACTCGCCTCGCAGCAGCAGGATCTCAGACAGGTCGAACCGGGCGGCCAGGTCGCCGGGCACGGTGTCCACCAGCATGCGTTGGATCGGCAGCGCCTCGGCGCTGCGGCCGAGCAAGCGAAGCACCTGCACCAGCAGGCGCCAGACCGGCAGGGGGCCGCTGCCGGAGGCGACCAGGGGACGCAGCAGCGTTTCGGCTTCCTCCAAACGGTCTTGCGTGACCAGGGCGCGGACCTGCCGCTCGAGGGTCGGGAGGTCGGGGGTCATGCTTGCGTGCCTAACACGATTGCCCTGGGTTCGCAGAGGAATCGGGGCGTAGCACCTTCGCTGCAAGCCCTTCTAATTCTGGGGCGCTGCCGCCGCAGGCCCCTTGTCAGCATCTATGAAGTCCAGCACGGTCCGAACGTAGGTGACCGGATCCTGCAGCAGCGCGAAATGGCTGACGTCGGGCAGGATGATGAGCTTCGCGCCAGGGATCGTCCTGGCCATGTACTCCGTGTGGTCGCGCCGGACCATCTGATCGTGATCGCCAATGACAATCGCGGTGCGCACCTTGATCGAGGCCAGTTGTTCCCGCGTAAAATGGGGCTCGGTGGCCCACATCTCGAAGACCTCTTTGCGAAAAGCCATGAAGTGATCGGGCGTCGGGGACAGGCGCTCGTATTCCGCCTGATCGCGCCCGCCGGGGGAATGCAGAGCGTCGGCAGCCGTCGGGGTCCAGGTCAATCCGTCGGGACTTGCGTTGGCCGCCTGCGCGAACAGCGCGGTCAGTCGATCAGGGTGGTGGATGGCAAGATCAAGCCCGATGACGCCACCGTCGCTCCAGCCGACAACGGCGACCTTGGGTATGCCCAGATAATCAAGCAACGCCAGGTAGTCGCTGGCCATGAGGTCGTAAGTCAGCCGGGCGCCGGTCATGGTGGAACGCCCGTGACCGCGGCTATCCGCAACGATAACCTCGTGATGGGCCGCAAGCCCCGGGATCTCCGCCGACCAGACATCCGCGTTGCTCAATCCACCGTGAATGAGCAGGATGGGCGGCCCGCTTCCATAGATGGCATAGAACATCGCGATGCCGTTGACTGGCGCGAAGCCGCTCCTCAGCGGTGTCGGCATCGGCAACGGCTCTGGCTCGGTCCGCCAACGTGGCGGCCCGTCCTGCGACAGGCCGACCAACGAGAGCGGCACGACGGCCATCATCAGCAGGCGACGTAGCATCCGGGATGCAGTACGGCGGGACGAGCGCTGCCGCAACCGGTCAGAATTTCTGCGCGGAGGTATCGGTTCGCGCATCTTTCGCGCCGACGTGTTTCACACGTATAGGAATTTTGTCGTACTGTCAAGTGTGTCATGACCCTTGAGTTTGCTACCGACCCCTGACCGGATCGCCGTATCAAGGCCGAAGCCGCGCGGACCGCCAGCATCACGCCGTCGCCGCCCCCAGCGCCGCCAGCAGCGGGCCCAATTGTGCCGCGTGCGCACGCCAGCGCCCGGCCGAGGACCGGTAGACCGGCTGGCGCACCTGGTTGACGCTGGCGGTGCGCACCGGGCGCTCGGTCTCGTGGAAGCGCAGGCAGGCGTCGTCCCAGGGCAGCTCGAGGAAGGCAAGGATGCGTCGCGCCTCGGCTTCCAGGTCCGCCACGACGGCCTCGTAGTCCACTTCGAGGAAGTGGGATGCCGGCAGCACCGCCCGCCAATGCGCCATCAACGCTTGGTAAGAACTGTGGAAACCGCCCAGTTCCGCCAGGTCGTAACTGAAGGCTTGCTCGCTGGTGAACAGCTTGGTGTAGCAGGACAGGCAGGTGTCCACCGGGTCGCGGCGGCAGTGGATGATGCGGGCGTCCGGCAGGATCAGGCGGATCAGGCCGGCATACAGGAAGTTGGACGGCATCTTGTCCACGACGTGCCGGCGCCCCTGGGCCAACGGCGCGACCCGGGCGAGATAGGCCGCCCCCATCGCCGCCAATTGCTCCGGCGTCAGCCCGGCGGCCGAATCGGGGAAGCTGCCCAGGCTGTCCACCAGGCCCTGCACGTGCCGCATTTCGCCGGCGCCGTGGATATCCGGGTGGGACGCCAGCACTTGCTCCACCAGGGTGGTCCCCGACCGAGGCATCCCCAGCACGAACACCGGCACGGCGGATGCGGCACCCTGGCCCGCCTTGGCCTCCAGCAGCGCGGGCGTGAACACCTGCGGAATGCTGGCCATCCATAGGGCGGTCGCCTCCGGGTCGTAGGCGAAGGTGGCCCGCTTCATGCGGTTGCCCTCGTTCAGGTGCCGGAAGGCACGCTCGGACTCGCCCAGGTCGAGGCAGGCCTTGCCGAGCGCGAAATGCAGCAGCATCCGGTCGCTGGGCGACTGCGCGCCGCCGGGCGCCAGCATCGCCTGCATCTTCCCGATCGCCGGGTCGTCCGCGGTGAAGCGGCGCAGGTCCGCCTGGTTGAACAGGGCCCGGGCCGAGTCAGGGAACGCCTCCCGCACCGCGTCCAGCGCCGCCCGCGCCTCCGCCGTCCGGCCGAACTCGATAAACAATGCGGCACGGTTCAGCAGCGCGGTCTCCCGCGCGGTGCCGGGCAGCGTCGCGGCGCGGTCGTAGGCGGCCAGCGCTGGTTCGAACCGGCCGAGCGCCTGGAGCACCTGGCCCAGCGCATTATGCGTCTCGGGGTTTTCCGGCGCCGCCGACACCGCGAGCTGCGCGGCATCCAGCGCCGCCGGCAACTCGTCGAGCTGCTTCAGCACCAGCGCCTGCGCCGCCAGCCCACCGGCATGCATCGGGGCGAAGGACAGCAGGGCATTCAGCCAGCGCAGGGCGTCGCCATGGCGCTGCCGCGAGGTTTCGATGCCGGACAGGTTGATGTAGGCGTCGGCCAGTTGCGGGTTGAGTTCGATCGCCCGGCGGCCGTACTCCGCGGCCTTGTCGTAGTCGCCCCGGTCGTTCAGCAGGTTGGCCAGGTTGCTGTACGGCTCGGCGTAGTTCGGCTGGAGCGCCAGGGCCTGCATCCAATATTGCTCCGCCTGGTCCAGCAGGCCCAGGCGCTTGCAGGTGTTGCCCAGGTTGTTGTGCGCCTGGGCGTTGTCCGGCTGCAGCGCCAGCACGCGCTGCAGGCAGAGCCGGCTTTCATCCAGCCGGCCCGTCTCCTGGAGGATGATGCCGAGGTTGTTCCAGGCGCCAGCCTGGTTCGGGGCCATCGCCACAGCGCGGCGGGCGGCTTGCTCGCCGTCCGCCATCAGGCCGCGCTGGCGGCACATCTCCGCCAGGTCGCTGAAATACACCGCCGGGGCGCGCGGCGCCTGGCAGGCCTGGCGCAGATGCGCGATGGCCAGGTCGAGGTTGCCGTAAGCGTGCGCCATGATCCCGAGCAAGTGCATGGCGTCCGACTGGCCCGGCCAGACCGCGAGCACCTGCTGGCACGCCATCTCCGCCTGGTCGGCCTGCCCCGCCTGCCAATGCGCCCGGGCGCGGCCGAGGGCCTGGCCGATGTCGAAGGTCATTCCGACTCCTCTCCCACGCAGTGGGACAGGGCAGGGTGAGGGTGCAGCGTGCGCCCCGCAATACCCTCACCCTACCCTCTCCCGCGAGGGCGGGAGAGGAGACGTGCTAGCGGCGCACGATCGTCCCGATGCCGCCCTCAGTGAACAACTCCAGCAGACAGGCATGCGGGGTGCGGCCGTCGAGGATCACCGCGCCTCGCACACCCTGCCGCACCGCGTCGACGCAGCACTCGACCTTCGGGATCATCCCGCCGGTGATCGTGCCGTCGGCAATCGCCTGTTCCGCCTGGGCGATCGTCAGCGCCGGGATCAGCCGCTTGTCCTTGTCCAGCACGCCGGGCACGTCGGTCAGCATGATCAGCCGCGTCGCGGTGACCGCGCCGGCAACCGCGGCGGCGACCGTGTCGGCGTTGATGTTGTAGGTCTGGCCATCGTCGCCGACGCCGACCGGGGCGATCACCGGCACCAGGCCGCCGCCGGTCAGCGCGTGGATCACCCGCACGTCGATCGCCACCGGCTCACCCACGAAGCCGAGGTCGAGGGCCCGCTCGATATGGCTGTCCGGATCGCGCACCGTGCGAGTCACCTTGCGCGCGCGGATCATGCCGCCGTCCTTGCCGCAGATGCCCACAGCCAGGGCGCCGGCGCGGGTGATCAGGCTGGCGACGTATTTGTTGACGGTGCCGGCGAGCACCATCTCCACCACCTCGACCATCGCCCCGTCGGTGACGCGCAGGCCCTGCACGAAGGTGGACTGGATCGCCAGGCGCTTCAGCATGGCGTTGATCTGCGGGCCGCCGCCATGCACCACGACGGGGTTGATGCCGACCTGCTTGAGCAAGGCGATGTCGGCGGCGAATTGTTCGGCGAGGCTTTCCTCGCCCATGGCGTGGCCGCCGTATTTCACCACGATGGTGGCGCCGGCGTAGCGGCGCAGGAAGGGCAGCGCCTGCGCGAGCACGTGCGCCCGCTCGGCGGCGGCGGCAAGGTCGGGCGGGAGGGTGGCTGGCGTTTCGCTCATGCGGCGCGTTTACGGGGGTGTGCCAGGGGGGTCAAGGATAGGGAGAGAAAGTCCCTCTCCCGCGTAGCGGGAGAGGGGACTCCCAGCCATCAGCTCCCCGTCCCCTCGGCGGATTGGGGCGCGGGCTCGATCATCTCCGGGCCGCCGCGCTGAACGCGGAACACTGCCAGCCCGCGGCGCACCTGGCCGTCCGGCTGCAACGCCAGCCACCCATCCGCGCCGATGAACCCGGCCGGCTGGGTCAGCGCGGCGATCGAGAACCCGCCGCTCGCGCCCAGCACCCGCGCGATGGACGCCGCGTCGAACGCCAGGTCCGCCACCGCCGGCGGCGGGCCGCCATATTTCGCGGCATAGCTTTGCTCCAGCCCCGCCCGCGCCGCCGGATCGGGCGCCGCATACCACGCGCCCGACTCCTGACCGGACCCGCTGGACGGCGACGCCCACAGCGAGGGCCCGAGGATCTGCACCTGCGAGCGGTCCACATCGTAATACGGCAGCATCGACGCCACCTCGGCCAGCGCCTCCCCCGTGTCGGCCAGCAGCAGGGCGGAGAAGTTGGGCGGCGGGATCGCCGACTTGGCCAGGTCCTGCGCCTGGCGCCGCCCTTCCGGCGTGCCCAGCGCCCGGGCCTCCTTGATCTGCGCGTCGATCGGGCCTCGGCGGTTGGCGTAGCCGGACAGGTCGCGGGCAGCGGCGTTGATCGAGCCCATGCCGGCCGAGTGGTAGCGGATGTTCGGCGGCGGCAGCCCGTTGGAGGTGGCGGCCTGCATCAGCGCCTGCCCCATCACGTGGCCGAAATCGTTATCCGGCAGCAGCGCCGCGATCTGCGTGCGCCCCTGCGCCTGCACCGCCGCCACCAGCCGGCGCACCTGCTGGCCCGGGGTGATGCCCAGCGTCCATACCCCTGGCTGCGCCTGCGACGGATCGTTGGTGAACGCCAGCACGGCGACGTTCGCCCCGCGCGCGACCGGGGCCACCGCCGCGGTCTCGGTGGACATCAGCGGGCCGATGATGAGCCCGGCGCCCTCGCCGATCGCGGCCTGGGCGGCCGCCGCGGCACCCTGCGGGGTGCCGCCGGTGTCCTTCACGTCCAGCATCGGCGAACCCGGCTCCGCCATGGCAAGCTGCGCCGCCTGCACCAGCGCCTGCCCCAGGTCTGCGCGGGGGCCGGTGATCGGCGCCAGGATGGCAACCCGCGCGTTCCGCGACGCGGCGCCGGGGAGCGGCTGCCCCGGGCTCAGGCCGATCGGGCCTCCGTTGCCATATCCAGCGCCGTAGCCGCCGCTGGGGTAGTATCCGCCAGGGCCACCGCAGCCGGCCAGTGCCAGAGGCCCAAGGAGCAGAAATGCCCGACGACGCATGCGCAGCATCCCCCGATGACCGGTCGGACTCGGTGTCCGTTCCGGGTGGTCTTGTGCTGGTTTCCACGCCGATCGGCAACCTCGGGGACGTGTCAACGCGCGCTCGTGAGACGTTGGCCGCCAGCGACCTGATCCTGTGCGAGGACACCCGCCACAGCGGGCACCTGTTCTCCGCGCTGGGGGTGCGGGCGCGGACCGAGCCGCTGCACGAGCATAACGAGGATGCGCGGATCGGCCCGGTGCTGGCGCTGCTGCGGGCCGGGCGGCGGGTGGCGTTGGTGTCGGATGCCGGCACGCCGCTGCTGTCCGATCCCGGGTTCCGGCTGGTGCGGGCGGCGATCGCCGAGGGCCTGCCGGTGACCGCGGTGCCGGGACCGAATGCGGCGCTGACCGCGCTGGTGCTGTCGGGGCTGCCTCCGGTGCCGTTCCTGTTCCTGGGGTTCCCGCCGCCGAGGGCCGCGGCGCGGCGGACGGGGTTCGGCGCGTTGCGCGCGGCCGAACGGGCCGGGCTGGCGGCGACGCTGATCTGGCACGAGGCGCCGCACCGCCTCGCCGAGACCCTGGCCGACATGGCGGCGGCGTTCGGTGCCCGGCCGGCCGCGGTGGCGCGAGAGCTGACCAAGCGGTTCGAGGAGGTGCGGCGGGGGACCTTGCCGGAGCTGGCTGCGTCTTACGCAGCGACCGCGGTGCGCGGGGAGGTCACCGTGCTGGTCGGGCCGGGTGCGCAGGATGCGGATGCGGAGGGGTTGGACGAGAGGCTGCGCTCGGCGCTGGCGAGCGGGAGCGTGAAGGATGCCGCGGCGCTGGTCGCCGCCGCGACGGGACTGCCGCGCAAGGTGGTGTACGCGCGGGCTTTGGAGCTGGCGGCCGAGCGGGGGTGATGGATTGCTCGTCATGCCGGCGAAGGGCCTGCCCCGAGCGAAGACCGGGAGGTGAGTGACGCATCGGCGCGCTCCTGCTGGCTTTCCTGGGGAGATGGTATCATTTCCTGGGAAAATATACCAGAGCGCCGATGCCGGAGCCGGAGCCGGAGGACGCACAACACCATCGTTCGCTCTCGCTCCGCCCTGCGTTGTTCAGCCGGCAACCGACGCTGTGACCGCAGGCACCGAACCCCTGGTTCAGGAAGGCAACGTTTGCGATGGCGATCGAAGCTATGATATATGATCGCTATCGGATTGATTGAACTGGCGTAAAAGACACAACCTGCGGGGGAGCCACTGGACCGTGACCATCACGAGCATCAACCACAACCCGAACAACGACACGAAATATGCCCGGCACCGCTCGATCTGGAAGGGCAGCCGCAACCAACTCAAAGAAGCGCTTGATGCGTTGGCACATGCGCCCGGGGTGACCGCGCACATCTACCACGACATATTTGGTTTCCAGAATGCCTGGGACGTTGACCTGACTGCCGGACGAATCCCCCCGAAAACTCTGGGGACCGGGACCTGGGTTGCGCACGATCCCAGTCAGAAAATATTGCAGGCCACGCCCGACGGTTTGCGGGGAGACTTGCGGCTTCTCTGGGTAGACTTCGTCGTGACCGTAGCGCGCCGCATCGGGTTCTTCAGGAGTGCCTTCCTTAACGAACGAGACCAGTGGAACTCGGTCAAGAGCTTCGGCAGCCACGCGGTGCTGGCGTTTGCTCCTGGTCCGAACCGGTTCGACCTGATCCTGTCGAAATTTGGCTACGGCGAGAAGGAACGGGGCACCAAACATCATTTCTACCAGTGGCAGGCTCGCGTGGGCACGTTGCAAGGGCAGGTGAACGTGGACGACTACGAAAAATCGGAGGACGGCTGACGGACGCTGGGCCGGTCGTCCCGCAGGGGACGCCGGTCCGGCCATCGTAACGCTTCGCCCGTTGGCTTATGCTGCCACCAGGCCACAATGCGGCAGAGAGGCCACACCAGGCTTATTGGTTCCGGCTCCGCCGGATCAGGCTTATTGGTTCCGGCTCCGCCAGATCAGGCTACCTCCGGATTGGGGCCGCGTTCGAGATAGGTCGACAGCGCGATATAGCTGCGGATGCCTTGAAACCGTCGATCGCGTGACTGCGCTCAAGCAAATGCTCGAGGCTTTGCGTGTCGCGTGTGCGCACTTTGAGCAGCATCGCGCGCCGAGTTCAGCATAGCTGCGGGTCGAATCCTCCGCGAGCAGACCTGACAGCGTTCGGTCGCTTTCATCAAGTCTGGGCGGGCCGGCGGGCTTTCGCCTGACGCCATCTGTATTTTCGACCGTAAGGCTGGACCTCCTTAGCTGCCAAGCTACATCAGGCATTGAACTTATAAAATCAATCGTCCGTGCGTATTGATTGCCCGCCATTCCGGGCAATCTTCGAGGAGGCACGCCGATGGTGCGTGGGTCGTCAGAAACCTTGTCGGGAGCGGATCGATGTCAGAAGCAATCAATACGCCGCGACGGAAATTGCTCGCAGCGGCGGCGCTGGGCTTCGTCGCGGCACAGTTCGGCGCTGCGGCGCCGGCCTTCGCGCAGAACAACGCCCCCGGGCGTGGCACCACATCGACCGGTTCTTTCGGCCCGCTGAAGCGGGTCAATGCCGGCGTGCTGAGCATCGCCTACGCGGAGGCCGGACCCGCAGACGGCCCGCCGGTGCTGCTTCTGCACGGCTGGCCTTATGACATCCATTCCTTTGTGGATGTCGCCCCGATTCTCGCAAAGGCCGGCTACCGCGTGCTCATTCCCTATTTGCGTGGCTACGGCGAGACGCGGTTTCTCTCGCCGGACACGCCGCGCAACGCCGAGCCGGCGGCGCTCGCCACCGATGCCATCAACTTCCTGGATGCGCTCAAGGTCCAGAAGGTCCTCGTTGCGGCATTCGACTGGGGCGGCGGAACTGCGAACATCATGGCGTTTCTCTGGCCTGAACGCTGCAAGGCCTTGGTCTCGGTGAGCGGCTATCTGGTCACCAGCCAGGCCGCGTCCGCCAATCCGCTGCCGCCGAGCGCGGAATTTCCGTGGTGGTACCTGTTCTATTTCTCCACCGAGCGCGGCAAAGCGGGCTATGCGAAGTACACTAAGGACTTCAACCGGCTGATCTGGAAGCTTGCCTCCCCGAGATGGGCATTCGACGACGCAACCTACGAACGCACGGCGAAGGCCTTCGAAAATCCGGATTTCGTTCAGATCTCGCTCCAGCATTACCGTTGGTACATGCGCCTGGCGCAAGGTGAGTCGAAATACGACGAGCTGGAAGCAAAGATCGGGACGTTTCCAACGATCTCTTTGCCGACGATCACGTTGGAAGGCGATGCGAACGGCGCACCGCATCCTGACCCGAGCATCTATGCCAAGAAGTACGTCGGCAAATATGAGCATCGCACGATCACCGGCGGCATAGGCCACAACCTGCCGCAGGAGGCGCCGGAGGCTTTTGCACAGTCCGTCATCGACGTTGACAAGCTATGAGCGCGCGGCTTTATCCGGTCCAGACATCCGAACGGATCAAGCACGGGCGGCGCCGGTTTTTCGGCGCCGCCGCGGCGGCTATCGCAGCAATCCGACTCGGCAAGAGCACTGCCGCGCGGGCACAAGCCGCAAGCATGAAAGCCACCGGCTTGCCCATCGAAGGCGACATGCCGCCTCTCACCGGCGCGACCGCGTGGATCAATACCTCGCCACTGACTTCGGCAGATCTGCGTGGGAAGGTCGTCCTGGTGGAATTCTGGACCTACACCTGCATCAATTGGCGCCGGTCGCATGCCTATGTCCGCGCCTGGGCGGAGAAATACAACGAGCACGGCCTGACCGTCATCGGCGTCCACACACCTGAATTTCCGTTTGAAGGCGAGGTCGAAAACGTCCGGCGTGCCGTACAGGATATGAAAATCAGCTACCCGATCGCGGTCGATAGTGACCATGCAATATGGGACGCGTTCCAGAACAACTACTGGCCAGCGTTTTATTTCGTCGATGCGCAAGGGCGTATTCGTCACCACCAATTCGGCGAGGGTTCATACGAGCAATCAGAGATGATCATCCAATTGCTCCTGGTCCAGGCGGGTTCGGTTGGCATCGGTCACGAACTGACTACGGTGAACGGCCAGGGGTTCGAAGCGGCCGCCGATTGGGCCGACCTGAGAAGCCCTGAGAACTATCTCGGCTATGACCGCACGGACAATTTCTCGTCTGCCGGCGGCGCAGTCCTCGGCAAGAGCCACGACTATGCCGTCCCTACGCGATTGACCCTGAATCAGTGGGCATTGTCCGGCGATTGGACGATGGAAAGCGGGTTTGTTGCGCCGAATGCGGCAGGAGGCAGGATCGCGTACCGGTTTCATGCGCGCGATCTGCACCTCGTCATGGGTTCTGCCGACCCATCCAAATCCATTCGCTTTCGCATCACGATCGACGGCGCTGCTCCCGGGACCGATCACGGCCTGGATGTCGATGCCGAAGGACAGGGCAGCGTCCAGGAACCACGGCTTTATCAACTCGTGCGGCAATCACGTCCGATCACGGACCGGACCTTTGAAATCGAGTTCCTGGATGCCGGCAGCAGGGCCTATGACTTTACGTTCGGGTAGAGCAACCGGCGGGTTGAGAACCGCCGTCTGCAGACGAAGCTCGGCATCCACGACTTGCAGCGCACGATAGAAGGTCGTGGATGCCGACCTTCGCCGGCATGACGGGGGCGGGCGGGGGCTTCCGGCTCTACCAGGAACCGGTGTTGGCCATGCTGGTCCAGGGTTCGGCTGGCGGCAGCGCGGCGCCGGCCTGCAGCAGCTCGATGGAGATGCCGTCCGGCGTACGGATGAAGGCCATGCGGCCGTCACGCGGCGGGCGGTTGATCGTCACGCCGCGGGCGATGAAGGCGTTGCAGGTGTCGTAGATGTTGTCCACGGCATAGGCGAGATGCCCGAAATTGCGGCCGCCGGTGTACGGCTCGGGATCCCAGTTGTAGGTGAGTTCAACGGCAGCCGCCTCGTCGCCCGGGGCGGCAAGGAACACGTTGGTGTAGCGGCCCTTCTCGTCCGGACGGCGGCGGATCTCCCGCAGGCCGAGCACCTCGAAGAAGGCAATGCTGTCCTCCAGCGAACTGACGCGGATCATCGTGTGCAGATATTTGGTCATGGCGTGTCCTCAGGTCAGGAGTCGGCGTGTTATACCAACCCGTATAGGCATTGACCCGCGGGCGGCCCAACCGCGTCATGCCGGCGCAGGCCGGCATCCACGACTTTCTTTGTTGCGAGCAGCAAAGTCGTGGGTGGCGGGCCTTCGCCCACCATGACGAGAATCGCAGGGCCTGCGGGCCAGACATTTAGCGGGCTGGTATTAGACGGGTCGAGGCGTGGTGACAAGGATAGTGCGCATGGCCGCCAAGGCTATCCAAATCGGCTGACACCATCATGCGAAACGTCTGCCTTGGAAGATTAGAGCATTTTCACCGTGACCGGAAAAGGCCGCTGTCCGTCATCCGCGCGGAAGCGGGGACCCAAGCAGCGCAGGTCCGCGCTTTCGCGAGATGACGCGGCAAACGGAGTCCGGACCGTGTCTGCGCGCCAGGCCAGGGCGCTCCTCCAGATCAGCGCCGTCGTGCGCGCCCGGCCTGGCAACGCATCACGCCAGTTGAATATCCGCAACTATCTGCTTGCCCTTCGTTTCGGGGCTGAACAGCATCGCGGTGGCGACGGAGCAAGCGGCGACAATGGTGCCGACCAACATCGGTATAGCGAAGCCCATGTGCCAGGTGGTGGCGAAGTATGTCACGACCGGCCCGACCAGGCCGCCGAAGATCGCTCCCTGATGATAGCAGAAGCCGGTGGCCGTCGCTCGCACCTCGGTCGGGAAGCGCTCGGACAGATAATGCGGCCATTGTGTGTGCATGCCGCCGCCACCGAAGAGGCCCTGCAAGGTGAAGAACACCACGATCATCGAGTAGTCCCTGGTCAGCAAATACAGTGGCGCGATCGGGATGGTCATCAGGGCGGTGATGATGAGCGTCTGCCGCCGGCCGAAGCGGTCGGCGACCCAGCCCCAAAGGACCGCCGAGAGGAAAAACATCAGGCTCTGCAGCATGATCGGCAGCGCGACGTAGCCGGTGGGCAGGCCGAGGTCCTTCTGCAGGTAAGACGGGAACATGCCGCCGACCGAGTAGCCGACGACGAACGCGCTGGCCATCATCCAGCATGCCGTCAGCGTATTGGCGAGCACGCCGCGCTTGAAGATGCTGAACAGCGGTGCACGGAACTCGTGGTTCTCGGCGCGCTGCCTGCGCCGGTTCTCGATCCAGACCTCCGGCTCTTTGACGTATTTGCGGATGTAGACGATCACCAGGGCGGGCAGCACGCCGATCAGCAACAGGCCGCGCCAGCCGATCGAATCAAAGAGCAAGGCATAAGCGGCGCTGGAGAGCAACGCTCCGAGGCCCCAGGAGCCCTGCAGCACCGAGCCCATGAAGCCACGCGAACGTTGCGGCCACGTTTCCATCGCCAGTGCTGCGCCGGCTGGCCACTCCGCACCCATGCCGATGCCAAGGGCCGTGCGGAACAGCAACAACAGCAAAAAGCTCGGCGAGAGACCGGCCAAGAGGTTGCAGACCGAGAACCACGCGATCGAGATCATCAACGGCTTCTTGCGGCCGATCCGGTCGGAGAGCCAGCCGGAGGCCGTGGCACCGATCAGCCGCATCCACAAAGTCAGGGTGAAGACGACGGCAACGGCGGTCAGCGGCACGCCGAAGTCCTTCGAAATCGGCACCATCAGCAGCAGGAAAATGGTGAAGTCGAAGGCATCGAGTGTCCACCCGAGCCAGGCGGCGACCCAGGCCAGCCATTGATCCCTGGTTGGCTCTTTCCACCATGGAATCGGCAGCGTCGTTGACATGAGGAGTTCTCCCTGTTCACTTTATGTTCTATTTTTCGGCGATTTTGGTCTCCACTTGACGGAGCGGCCCACCACTCCACGGTGGTGGCGGGCCAGGACTAGTATAGGCATTCACGGAGGCGCAAGGCCTTCTTGCTCGCGCGTACGTCACGCAAAAGCGAGCCGGGCTCATCATCCTCGCCGTCGCTGGCGTCTGCACCAGCGGTGCGGCGGACGCGTCCAGCGCGCGGGTGGGCGTCGCGATCCGGCAGACCCTACGGCAGCTTCTCCCGCGATGGGCAACGCGACCGGCTTCCCAACCGCGCAGTTGGGAAGCCGGCCCGCGAGCGAAGCCGTGTCAGTGCGCGATCGCCTCGACCTCCAGCAGCCGGGTACGCGGGCCCAGCACCGAGACCGAGAGGATCACGATCGCCATGCACACGGCGACAAAGATGAACACGCCATTGGTGCCGAAATCGCGCAGGAAGAATGCGATGAAGAACGGCGTCAAAATGCCGCTAAGTCTGCTCCAGGAGTAAACGAACCCGACGCCACGGGCGCGGATCCGCGTCGGATAAAGCTCCGCCTGGTAGTTATGCAGCCCGTAGGACAGCCATTGCGCCGACATCGCCAGGCAGGCACCGAGGGCAATCAGAGCCCACGAACTGTCCACGTTGGCGAACCAGATACCAAACAGGGCTATGGCGAGGCACGACGCGCAGGCGTGCCATTTGCGTTCCATGCGGTCGGCGAACAGCATGATCAGCAACGGGAATATCACCGCGGCGACGTTGATGATCGTGCTGTATTCCAGGCTTTGCGTGATGTGGATGCCCTTGGCGATCAGCAAGGTCGGCGTCCAGGCAACGAAGCCATAGAAGCCCACCGTCTGGAAGAAGTTGAAGAGCATCAACATGATGGTGCGCTTGCGGTAGCGCGGGCCGAAGATCTCCTTGAGGCTGCCCCGCCGCGGGTCCTGGTAGTGCGGCTGCCCCGGGGCCGGCAGCGGCCGGCCGATGTCGGCCTCGACCTTCGCTTCGATGCTCGCCATCACCCGTTCGGCTTCTTCCATCCGGCCCTGCTGCGCCAGCCAGCGCGGGCTTTCCGGCAGGCCGAGCCTGATCCACCAGATGACGACCGCACCGACCGAGCCGATCCAGGCGACCCAGCGCCAGCCGTCGTAGCCGAACAGCGTCGTCGGGGTCAGCTTCCAGGAGAGGAAATAGGTCACCAGGAAGGCAATGGCGCTCATCGCCTGCAGGAAGGCGAACGCCGCACCGCGGCTCTTTCTCGGAACCAGTTCGGAGAGGTACGCATCCACCGTGACCAGTTCCAGGCCGACGCCCAGCGCGGCCATGAACCGCCAGAAGTTCACGCCGTCGGCGGTGTCCAGCGAAGCCATGATGAAGTTGGCGATGCCGAACCACAGCAGCGAGTAGGCGAAGATGGCGCGCCGGCCGAAACGATCGGCGATAAAGGACACCAGCAGTGTGGAGACGAAGAACCCGGCGAACAACGCCGCGACGAAGCTGGCGAAGCCGGTCATGCCGAAGAAGCTGACCGTGGTCGGGGAAAATATCTTGGCCTTGAACAGGCCCGGGCCGAGGGCGCCGATGAGCCCGATCGCGTAGCCGTCGAAGAACCCGCCGAACGTGAGCAAGATCGCCATGATCCACAAACTTCGGGTCATCGGCAGGCGGTCGAGCCGGGCAGTGAGCCGCTCCGCCGCGGTGGCCGTGCGTTCCGAGAGTCCGTCCTCGGAAATGGCCATCGCGTGGGCATGTGCCGCAGGCCCCGCTGAAGTCGGGGTGGTCATAGGTTGCGTTCCCTTCCTGGTCAGTCTCGTGTTTATCGATCATTGGGGCCCTCGGCGCCGCCGCGAACCGGCTGTCCGGTTCGCAAGCCAGGTGCGGAATCCTCGGGTCCGGCTTCCATGGGCGGAAGCTGACGGTAACACTGGGCAACCCTCGCCGGAGTGTAAAGTGCGCGCAAAATCCTGAACGGATGCTCCGGGCCGAGGACGTGCGTGCGCCGTCTCCATCGCGACGGCGCCGGCTGGTCGCACAGCGAACCGCGAAGTTACCTATTCATAGTGATGGCATGTGATGCGGCTGCGCCGGTGTCTCGGCCAACGCCCCGGGCGCGGCGACGTCATGGCGCAGCTCAAGACCGCGTCACTGGGGAGTTCAGCGGCGCGACCACCATGGCCCTCGCGGCCTCGGCATCCGATCTCTGGTCAGGTCGCGCCTTTAAATTGCCAGCTTGTAGCCGAGATGACTGGCTGTGAAGCCGAGTTGTTCATAGAAACGGTGCGCGTCCGGGCGGTCCTTGTCGGTCGTGAGCTGAATCAAGCTGCAACCGCGTGCGCGACATTCCGCAATGGCCCACTCGAACATGCGCCGCCCCAAGCCGGATTGTTGCCTGTCCCGGGCAACACGCACGGCCTCGATCTGTCCACGCCACGCTCCTGTGCGCGACAGCCCGGGGATGAAGGTGAGCTGGAGTGTTCCGACGATCCGGCTGCCCTCCGCCATGACAACGAGGAGCTGATTCCGATCCGCCTCTATCGCCGCGAATGCAGCAATGTAGCTGCTGGCCAACGGTAGCTCCGGCTGTTCCCGCCGCTGCCCTAAAGGATCGTCAGCAAGCAGGGCGACGATAGCCGGCAGGTCGGATTCACTTGCGCGACGGAAGCTGATTTCTCTCATTTCATTGAGCCTGCTGCATGGCGGGAACCGCAGCAATGTCCGATTGGCCTGGTGCGGTCAAACGTGCTGCCGGCTCAGGAGTTGCAGGCGGCCGGCTTCCCCGCGCCTGACACTGGCCGACGTCCCCGAGACCCGCTTCATGTTGCTCGGCCGCGCCGCTACTCCTTCACCCCATTGCCCTGGGTCGTGGAGTTGTTCAGCTTGACAATTCGGTGGAACAACGACCTTCATGCACCCACGATGCCCCGATTGGCCGGGCATACGGGAAACGCAGCTTAAGGCGTCTTATGCTCAACCCGACCCTGAGCCAGGCCGATTTCTACAAACTGCGCAAATCCGACCAGAACGGTTTCAAAAAGGTTCGGGTCGTTACCGTTCCCGCGAGAACCCTGCTCTTTAAGATGACCAAAGGCATAGCCGCCGCCGGGCAGTACGGCGTGACACCTTGGTGGTCCCCGGTGAAGCCGTTCCTGGAGGATAAAGGGGGTGCCCGGGCGGGTTGGAGGCGTAGCAAATGTACATTCCCAATCTGAAAGAAGCGGATATCAGGCGCCAGTCGGTCATCTCGGGTCACGACATGGCCGCACTGTCGATGGCGCTGGGGTTCTGATCCGGACGCCGTGACCA
>DATHNI010000023.1:0-23769 GCA_035486135.1 Acetobacteraceae bacterium | reverse complement strand
GTTAAAGGCTTCCTTTGTCGTCGCCCGGCACGGCTTTGCCCTGGTTACCCAGGCGCTCCCGCAACGCCCAGCCAAGACACTCGCGCGCGCCACGTCTCTCCCACTGATACGACCCGGCAGGATCAGCCAAACGAGACGACGATGAGATTCGTCGTGTGCCCCAACCACCAGCGGTCGCGGCTCCGGCGCCCCCGCACCGCCTGCTTCTGCGCGAGCAGCCTCCACCTGATCTTCTGCCCCTGCTCCACCATGTCCTCGATACAGGCCGCGTCGCCCCGGTGCACCGCGCGCGACATCGCCCCCGCTTACGCCATGAAGCGCGCCAGCATCTCCAGCAGCGCCCAAAACCAGCGGATGGCACCTTTTTTTGCCCGCCTGATGGCGCGGTGATCCGCGCGACGGGAGAGGCGGCCACCTCGCCGGCAGTGCGGCGAGACCACATGCACCGCGAGAACGATGCCCATACGACCTCCGCCGGCGAGGCCGTACTCGAGGAACAACAGGCCCTCATGCCCCGTGGGACGCGCTTGAGTTGGACTCCCCACCGGGTGGGCCGGCCACGCTATCGCAAGAAAGAGCCAACGCCGATGCACGCAAATGTCCGCAAAAAGCGCAAATGGGCCGGAGGACTGGCACGCCCCCTAGGAGGCTCCCTCCCAAGCGCGGCCTGGCGAGGTGCCCGGGTCCGGTGCCCTCAGTCCGCTTTGCGTTTTTGCCGCCATTGGTCTTGCACCTGCGGTTCCAGTTCCTCGCTTCCAGAGGATCACGCCACCCCGCTCGAGCGCCGGGGAATTCTGCCTTCCTGGTCCCTGCCAGTGGGCAAAACCCCTCGAAAGCTTGCGACGCGCTCGCCATCCCTGCCCGCAACCGTCTGATCCTAGCGGATTTTTCGTGTGATCGTGCTTGACGCGGGGCGTTACACTGCCTAGCGTTCAGGCATGCAAACGGTCACCCGCGCGCACCTGGCCGAAACCATCTACACGCAGGTCGGCCTGTCGCGTAACGAGTCCGCCGATCTGCTGGAAACCGTCCTGGAACGGATGGCCGCCACGCTGGAACTCGGGGATTCCGTCAAAATCAGCGGCTTCGGGACTTTCTCGGTCCGCCAGAAGGGCCGCCGCATCGGCCGCAATCCGAAAACCGGCGAGGAAGTGCCCATCCTCCCGCGCCGCGTCCTGGTGTTCCGCCCCAGCCACGTGCTGAAGGCTCGTATCAACGCCGCCGAGCCAGGCGGCGCCGAAGACTCATGAGCGATACGGCGGACGACGCCGGCCTCGAGCACCCCTCCGGCCGCAACCGGCCGCAAAAAGCGCCCAATGCCTTCCGCACTATCAGCGAGGTAGCGGACGATCTTCACATCCCGCAGCATGTCCTGCGCTTCTGGGAGACCAAGTTCCCCCAGGTCAAACCGCTGAAACGAGGCGGCGGGCGCCGCTACTATCGTCCCGACGACATCGCGTTGCTCCGGCGCATCTCCGATTTGCTCTATATCCAGGGCTATACGATCAAGGGCGTGCAGCGCCTGCTGCGCGAAGGCGGCGGGCGTCTGTCGGACAATATCCCCCCGCCCACCGAGGAGGAACGCGCCGCCGCCGCCGCGGAAGGGCAGCCCGCACCAGAACCCGAGTTGCCGCTGCCGGGCCTCGCGCCGCCGCCGCTGCCGGGTGCCGCCCGCATCAATGTCCGCCCGAAAGTGGATCCGGAGATCGACCGGTTGCGTGCCTTGCTGGCCGAGGCGCTCAGCGAACTGGAGGCGATCCGCGCCTTGCTGACCTGATCTGACGTGACGGCGCACCAAGGCCGGCCGGCGCCGCGGCGCATCGTGCGCGCAGCCGCCGGCACGCCTTACGGCATCGGGGCCTCGGACGTCGTCCGTAGCATAACGTCGCAGTCGTGCCGTCCGGACAGCAGGCAATCCTCGACCTGTGCCTTGGCATGCAGTTCGTGCACCAGGAACACGCCCACGACCAACAGCAGCAAGGTGATCGCCACGCCGGCGAGGCTCGCGGTCTGCCGATTGGCTTCCTGCTGAGCTTCCTCCTCGCTGAGCCACGGACGTCGCTGATACATGTCGACCTCTCCGGCGCGTCACATGCAGACGCTACCTGATGGTAGCATAAGGGAACGCAGCCGTGTGGTGACAAGTCACAGCCACGCTTGAGCCGTTCCGTGCGGGTCGCCGCCCCAAGGCATGCTGCAATGCAACACTCCCGGGACGGTGGGCCGCGCACTATCCCATCCATCATACAACACCGCGTTGCATCCCTGCACGAGAAACCGCCCGGGACTAGAAACCGCCCAGGACCAGAAACCGCCGAGGACTAGAAACCGCCGAGGACTAGAAACCGCGGGGGGTTTTGCACTCGGTATTTTGCTGTTTCCGCCGGACGCGTTCCGTTCTAGCCTCCAACCGAAAGTCTGCGTCAGCCAGGCATCGCGGGGAAACGACCATGCGACCGATTACTCGACGCGGGTTCGCCGCCCGCCTCGCCGCTGCGCTCTCAATGGCGCTGCCCAACACGTCGCGCGCCCAGGGGAACGCGACCGGGAAGGCCGTGGGCACCGGCAGCGCTCAACCGATCACCATCGGTTTCGCCGAAGCGCTGACCGGAGGGCTCGCCGCGGTCGGCAAATCCGGCATCCTTGCCATGCAAATCTGGGCCGAGGACGTCAACGCCAAAGGCGGATTGCTCGGTCGCCCGGTGAAGCTGGTGTTCTATGACAATCAGTCCAATCCGGCCAACGTCCCCGGCATCTACGTCAAATTGCTCGAGATCGATCGTGTTGACATGGTGATCTCCGGCTACTCGACCAACATGACCGCCCCGGCGATGCCGGTCGTCATGGGCCACAACAAGCTGTTCGTCAGCCTGTTCTGCCTGGCGGTCAACACCGAGTTCCACTACCCGCGCTATTTCTCAATGCTGCCGGTCGGCCCCGATCCGAAGCACGCGTTTTCGCAGCTCTATTTCGATCTGGCGATGACGCTGACGCCGAAACCGAAGACCGTCGCGATCGTCGCCGCCGATGCGGAGTTCGCACGCAACGCCTCGGACGGCGCGCGCGACAATGCCAAGGCCGCGGGCCTGAAAATCGTTTACGATAGCACCTATCCGCCGACCACCGCCGACTACTCGCCGATCGTGCGCGCGGTGCGCGCGGCGAATGCGGACATCATCTATGTCGCCTCGTACCCTCCAGACACCGCGGGCATCCTGCGCGCGGCCAGCGAAATCGGCCTGGAAGCGCAGTTGTTCGGCGGCGGCATGGTGGGCGTCGCCACCGCGGCCCTGAAAACGCAGCTCGGACCGCTGCTGAACGGCGTGGTGGTGCAGCAGAACTGGGTGCCGGCACCGACCCTGCAATATCCCGGTGTCATGGAGTTCCTCGCCCGTTATCGCAGCAGGGCGGCGGCCGCGGGTGTCGATCCGCTGGGCGTGTTCCTGCCGCCCTGGGCCTATGCCCGTATGCAGGTGCTGCAACAGGCGATCGAGGCCGTCGGCAGCATCGACGACGCGAAACTCGCCACTTACCTTGGCAACCACACATTTCACACGGTTATCGGCGACGTGGCATTCGGCACCGACGGCGAATGGGCCGCGCCGCGCATGATTGTGACACAATTCCAGAATATCAACGGTAACGGCCTGGAGCAATTCCAGGATACCAATACCGAGATTGTGCTGCTACCAGCACAATTCGGCTCCGGCAAGCTGGTCTATCCGTACCGGAGCACGCGATCGTGATATCCGATTCATTCCAAAGTAGGACATATTTTTCTCTGGACACGATCGGAACTAACGCTAACATGCATAGGTGTCCGGTGAGAAGCGACGAACACCCGCGATTTAACGTGGGGTCGCAGCTGCGAGGTGTTGATGGACGTCTTCCAAGAGGCGGTCAAGGCTGCCCAACGGCGTCATGGGGAAGCATGGTTGGTGCTCTCTCCGCAAGAGCAGACGCGCTGCATTTACGAGGAAATGCGGCGTATCGATTCTGAGCTTGCCGAGATGGCGAAACGGTCCCCACGGCCGAAGTCGGGCAAGAGCGGCAACAGGTCGCTCGCCGCGTAATCATGCAACGTCAGGCTCCGTCCACGTGAGGACGGAGACCGAGGGAAGCAGGCAGCCGGAGCGCGGCAGGGGGCCGCGTACCCGCTCGGCCCCCCGGTTGCCCGGAATTGCTCGCAGGCCTCGCAGCGGCTGTGGCCAGTCGGCTGCGACGCGCCGCAGACGCTGACCCACTTATGCGTCGCACCGTCCGCGCCAACCCTCATGGCGGGCCCACGGGTCAAGTGCCAGTCAAGTGCCCAGGGGGAAGCTCCGGCCCGCTATCCACGACTTTCCCGTGCGCACCTGGAAAAAGCCGAGGATGCCCTGAGCTCACAAACGAAGTGCAACACCACCGGCTTTAGTTTGCTCTTCGCGGCTCAATCCCCTGCCGGCGCCCCGTCCTGCCTCACTCAATTTTCTGCCTGCGTCGGCGCAACATCGTGGATCGCGAAACATCGTGGATGCGGAGCTTTGCCGGCATGCCGTGGTTGGGACGTCGAAGGATAGATCTCTCAGCGGGACTGGCCTGATATAGGAGAGCCGCGGCCGGATCATGAACAAGGGAATGGCATTATTCTTCTTTTGCAACATACCATCCGGCTGCCGGAAGACCGTCCCACCACCCGCGAGACAACAGGCCCTCGGGCGCCCGGGACCGGCCGATCGGGAACCAGCGTGAGGGCCACACCATGCAACCCGTAACCAGGATCCTGCGCCTCGCCGGCCGGCTCAACGACTGGCTCTACCGCACACTGGGCCCACCCTACGGCGTGCTGCTATCGGTCGGCCTCGCCATCGAGATCGCCCGCCATGCGCGGGAAGCGATCGAGCACGCCGGCCCAGACTCCGCCTGGCATCTCCTCCCCATCCTGCTCAACGCCGCCCTCCTGCTGCACACGGCAGGCGAACTCCAGGAACGCATGGACCGCCGCCGCGAACACCGCGCGCAGCGGTAACGCGGCACACGCCGGGGCTGGGTCTTGAGCCGACCCCGGTCACCGCGCACATTCCCCCTGCCCTCGTCCTACCAGGATCGCCCGCCATGATCAGCGTCGACGAAGCCCGCGCCCGCATCCTCGCCGACTTCCGCCCCCTGCCGGCGGAGATCGTCGCCCTGGCCGACGCCTGGGGGCGCGTCACCGCCGCCCCGGTCATCGCCCGGCTGACCCAGCCCCCGGCCGACGTCTCCGCGATGGATGGCTACGCGGTGCGCGCCGACGACGGCACGCTGCACGCCACGCTCCGGGTGATCGGCGCCGCCCCCGCCGGGCACCCATTCGACGGCAGCGTCGGTCCCGGCCAAACCGTGCGCCTGTTCACCGGCAGCGTCGTGCCGCAAGGCGCCGACGCCATCCTGTTGCAGGAGGACGCGACCCGCGACGGCGACTCGGTGCGGGTCAATGAGGCGGTGACAGCCGGCCGCCACATCCGCCGCGCCGGCCAGGATTTTGCCCGCGGCGACACGGTGGTGCCCGCCGGCCGCCGCATCACCGCCCGCGACGTGGGCCTCGCCGCCGCCGCCAACCACCCATGGCTTAGCGTGCACCGCCGCCCGCGCGTCGCCATCCTGGCGACCGGGGACGAGATCGCCATGCCCGGCGAACCGATCCCACCCGGCGGCATCGTGTCCTCCAACTCGCACGCGCTGGCCGCGCTGGTGCGCGCCGCGGGAGGGCAGCCGACCGTGTTGCCGATCGCGCAGGACACCCGCGAGGCGGTCGCCGCGGTGGCCGATGCAGTCGCCGGAGCCGACGTGCTGGTGACCACCGGAGGCGCCTCGGTCGGCGATCACGACCTGATCATCGAGGGCCTGCAAAGCCGCGGCATGACGGTGGATTTCTGGCAGATCGCCATGCGGCCGGGAAAGCCGCTGCTGTTCGGCCGGCTTTCGCCCCAGGATGGCGGCGTGCCGGTGCTAGGGCTGCCGGGCAACCCGGTGTCGGCGATCGTTTGCTCCATCCTGTTTCTGCTGCCGGCGCTGTCCCGGATGACCGGGCTGCCGGCTGCGCCACCGCCGATCACCCACGCCTTCCTCGCCAAGGCGGTCGGCGCCAATGACCATCGTGCCGACCATCTGCGCGCCACGGTCGCCACCGACGACGCCGGCCGGGTGCTGGTGACGTCGTTCCCGGTGCAGGACTCGGCGATGCTGCGCCGCCTCGCGCTGGCCGACGCGCTGATCCTGCGTCCACCGCACGCCCCTGCCCTTCCGGAAGGCGCCGAGGTGCCGGTGATCCGACTCGATTCGCTCGGCCTGTAAGGCCAGTTGCCGGGCGAAAAAGTCGCGTCCGGGCGGGTTTTGAACCGAAATATCCACCATTTCTTGACGAACTGGTGCGAACCTATCTAGAACACGCATCCAGTTGCCGCTTTGTTCCGAAAAAGGCGCGAGGCGGATCGCACTGCCAAAGGGAAAACCCCGCCCCATGCTTACCCGGAAACAGCACGAGCTGCTGGTCTATATCGATCGGCATCTGAAACAGACTGGCTTCTCCCCCAGCTTCGAGGAAATGAAGGAAGCGCTGCAGCTCAAGTCGAAATCCGGCATCCACCGGCTGATTTCGGCGTTGGAGGAGCGGGGCTTCATCGGCCGCCGCCACCACCGGGCTCGTGCGCTGGAAGTGCTGCGCCTGCCGGAGGACACCAGCACCCGCACCACCGAACCGATCGCCGAGGCCGCCGGGTCCAACTTCTCCCCCAACGTGATCCGCGGCGATTTCTCCCCACGCATTACCGGGGTGCGCGCCGCCAACGAGGTCGCCGCGATCGAGCTGCCGCTGTATGGCCGCATCGCCGCCGGCCTGCCGATCGAGGCGCTGCGCGACGCCAGCAGCCAGATCGAGGTGCCGATGGCGATGCTGTCCAGCGGTGAGCACTACGCGCTGGAGGTGGCCGGCGATTCGATGATCGAGGCCGGCATCCTGGACGGCGACACGGTGATCATCCGCAAGGGGGAACAGGCGGAGAATGGCCAGATCGTGGTGGCGCTGGTGGACGATACCGAGGTGACGCTGAAGCGGCTGCGCCGGCGCGGCAACTCGATCGCGCTGGAGCCGTGCAACGTGCGGCACGAGACGCGGATTTTTCCGGCCGACAAGGTCAAGGTGCAGGGGCGCCTCGTGGCGCTGATGCGGCGTTACTGAGTAGGGAATCGAGGACTAACTCCCCCGCCCCTTGAGGGCTTCGGCCGCGAAGCGGACGGAGGTTGGGGGGAGGGGTCGGTGCGGCACCGACCCCTCCCCCCAACCTCCGTCCGCTTCGCGGCCGAAGCCCTCAAGGGGCGGGGGAGTAGTGTTTTGTGACCGCGCCTCATCCCACGCGCACGCACCGGCAACCCCTCTGGCGTTAACCCATCGTACACCTCGTGCAGCGATACTCGCGTGCCCCGAAAGGTCCATGCGATAGCGCCCATGACCTCCACCCTCTCCCCCGCCGACGTCGCCCGCCTGCTGGCCGAGCCCTCCGTCGAGGTGCGCGCCGAGCTTGCCGTCAAGATGGCGCAGGAGATCGACAATGCGCGGCTCACGCCGGACGAGCTGGCGATCGCCCAGGACATCGCCCGGATCATGGCGCAGGACGTCGCGGAGACGGTGCGCCGCGCGCTGGCGGAAAGCCTGCGCCGGGCCGTGCACCTGCCACGTGACGTCGCGCTCCGTCTGGCGAACGATGTCGAGGCGGTTGCGCTGCCGATCCTGTCCGATTCGCCGGCGCTCTCCGAAGCGGACCTGATCGCCATCCTGCGCCATGCAGACGCGCCTCGGCAGCGGGCGATCGCATCGCGCGACGACGTGTCGGAACCGCTTGCGGAGGTCCTGATCGCCGGTGCGGACGAGAGCGCGGTGGTCGCCCTGTTGCACAACCAGGCCGCGCGGATCGCCGCGCCCAGCCTGCATCGCGCGGTCGATCGCTTCGCCGCCAGCGAGGCGGTGAAGGCAGGCATGGTGCACCGTGCCAACCTGCCGGTGACCGTCGCCGAGCGCCTCGTCGTCCTGGTGTCCGAGGAACTGCGCGAGTACCTGCTGTCGCACCACGACCTGCCGCCCGCGATGGCCGCCGACCTCGTGCTGCAAAGCCGGGAACGCGCGATCATGGGGCTGAGCCTGCATGCCAGCCGGCGCGAGCTGGAAACGCTGATCCGGCAGATGCAGAGGCACCAGCGGCTGACGCCGTCGGTCATTCTGCGCGCGCTGTGCATGGGCGACCTGGGGTTCTTCGAAACCGCCCTGGCGGTGTGCGCGCGCGTGCCGGCGGAGAACGCGCAGGTGCTGGTGCACGATGCCGGCGGCAATGGGCTGGCCTCGCTGTATCGCAAGGCGGGACTGCCGGAGGGCCTGCTGCCACTGTTCCGTATGGCCATCGACGCGGTGAACAGTACCGGGCTGGACGGTGGCGAGCGCGACTTCGAACGCTACCGCGCCCGGGTCATCACCCGCATCCTGTCGCAGTGCGAGGACTTCGCGCCAGACGACCTGGATTACCTGGTGAGCAAGCTGGGCGACATGCTGACGCCAGCGTAACACGCAGAATCAGTGGGGCGCGAGACGGCGGTCTCGGCCGCTATGTTGTCATTGCGCGTTGACCACGGGCCGACACTGGGTAGGTCCCGACCGAGGAGATTGCTCCCACCCCAACTCTGAGGCAGTCCCACCGCTGGCAGGGTCCCGGTCGGATGCCGATTTATACCAGGCCGCGAAACGGTTGACACACGGGCAGGTGCCCCACCGTCATGCCGACGAAGGTCGGCATCCACGACTGTCCTTTCGCACGCGGCAAAGTCGTGGATGCCGACCTTCGTCGGCATGACGGCGGGGAACGGCCGATGAGTCAGACATTCCACGGCGTGGTATTACACCCCTCTGATCACCGCTGCGCGAACGACGACAGCTTTCCTTGTTTTCAATGTGGACAATGCGCTGGAGATCGGATGTCAGTCCTCCGTCGGCTTTGCTGGAGTCCCGAACCGTGAGCGCCCGTAGGTCTAAGCAAGTGCCGAGCCTGGCCATCCTGGCTCGGTCACGGCGGTGGCATGAGGCAACTGCTATGCGTGCAGGCCTGGCGGTGGTGTTTTGCGCCTCGCTTGGTTGGGGGCCGGCCTGGGCCGTCTGCGCGGGCCAGCCCTACGACGAGTTCGATTTCTGGTTGGGCACATGGCATGACCCGGCCGCACCTGCGGCCGAGCATTACACGGTCAGGCGCGTAGCCGGCGGCTGCGTGATAGAGGAAGTGCTGACTGGCGGAGACGGCCAGATACAGGGTATCGGCGTTTCCGGCTGGGACAGCGAGCGGAAACAATGGCGGCAGCTTTGGGCGGACAAGGATAGGTTCGTGACACTTTACATGGGCGGCCCGGCGACGGACGGGACGTTCGTCCTCACGTCCGAGCCAAAAGGCGGCGGAACGCGGTGGCGCTACACGTACCGGAACATCCAGCCCGATGGGGTTGACGCCGACTATGCCTCGCGCAGCACCGAAGACGGACCCTGGACCACGGTGTGGTCGGGTCATTTTGATCGGATCGAACCGGCGGGAAAATAACGGCTGCGGGCCATCGCGTGGCTGCAGGCTCGAAAGCCAGCGGCGTGGTGCAAAACGACGCCTGCCTATCGTTTCTGATGAAGCGCCCGGATTTGATGCACACCCCAGCGATGGAGGAACGCATCGTCCGCGCTGCCTGGATGCCGGCGAGCTGGAGGCGATGTTCTGCACGACGGATTTCTCGGTGGACGGACTGGACGGCGAATCCTCCATGGCCTGTTCCAGATCCTGGGCAACATCGTGCGCAAGAACTGCCTCCTGCTAGGCGCGCAGCGCCGAAGCAATCCCCCACCCGACGAGCCGAGGAAAGCTCGTCAGGCGGGGGTTTGCTTCGGCGCTGCGCACCTCGCAATGACAGGGGCTGGCGCGTGACTCCGGACCGGGCGCACGTCGCCTACTTCACCACCACCCACTTCGCTTCCATCTGGTTGTCGGCACGCAGCGATACCTCGATGTTGCTGCGGACGGCCCAGGCGATCTGGTTGTAGAACAGCGGAATGGTCGCGACGTCATCGCGCGCGATGAGCATCGCCTGCTGCATCAGCTTGATACGCTTCGCCTCGTCGAGTTCGCCGCGGATTTTTGGGGCAAGGTCGTCGATCGCCTGGTTCTTGTAGCCGCCGAGATTCCACGCGCCGTCGCCGGGACGCCCACCGGGCGACAGCAATGAAATCTGGATGCTGTAGTAGGCATCCAGCGTCGGCGGTGAGGTTCCGAGCAAGAACATGTTGCTCTCGCGGCGTTGCACCTTCGGGAAATAGGTCTGCACCGGCATGGCATTCAGCTGAGCGCGCACGCCGATCCTTGCCCACATCGCCGCGATCGCGGTGCACATCTCGGCGTCACCGGGATAGCGGTTGTTGCTGCAATCGAACGTGAAGCCGAAACCATTGGGATAGCCGGCATCCTTTAACAATGCCTTCGCCTTGCCGGGATCGTAGGGCAGCCGCACGTCGAGCGCCTTGTCGTAGCCGCGCACGCCCGGAGCGACCAGCAGACCCGCCGGTGTCGCGAGACCGCGCAGGATGCGGGCGGTGATCGCGTCCATGTCGATCGCCTGGTAAAGCGCCTGGCGAACGCGGAGGTCCCGGAACGGGTTCTTGCCACGAACATCGCTGTCCGCAAGCTCGTCGTGTCCCACATCGATGACGAAGGCGATCGTCCGCGTCTCCGGTCCTTGCAACACCTTCACATCGGGACGTTCGCGAATGCGTTCGATGTCCTGGATCGGCGGATCGAGCAATACGTCCACCTGGCCTGACAGGAAGGCGGCGGTACGGGTGGCATTGTTGGCGATCGGAATGGCGACGTACTCGGTCACGTTGCCATCCGTCTTGCCCCACCAGTTCGGGAACCGATCCAGCACCGTCCTGACCTCCGGCTCGCGGCTGCGGAGCATGAACGGGCCGGTGCCGTTGGTCTGGCGCGCGGTTGCGCTTTCCTGCTGTTGCGCGGCGTTCTGCGGCGTGATGGCGCCGTTTGCCTCGCACCACGCCTTGCTCATGATGCCGATGACCGTCAGCTTGTCCACCAGGATCGGATCGGGCTCGCTGGTGATGACGTCCACCGTCAGCGGATCGACCGCCTCCACGCGCACGACGCTGTCGACATAGTTGCTGTAGTTGGAGCCCTTTTCCGTCACCCGCTGCAACGAGAACACCACGTCGGCCGAGGTCAGTGGCTGGCCGTCCTGGAATGTCACGCCAGGGCGCAGCTTGAACCGCCAGCGTGTCGGTTCCACGATCGACCAGGACGCGGCCAGCCCGGGTTCCAACTGGAATTGTGGGCCGCGGTTCACCAGCGGCTCGTAGATCTGCCGCAGCAGTTGCGTCGTTGTCGAAACGCTCTGCGAGTGCGGGTCCAGCGTCCCCGCATCGCCGATCAGCGCCACGCGCAATGTCGCGGCGGGCGCGGGAGCCGCCAGCAGGCAGGCAGCGAGCGCCACGCCGGCCGTCCAATATCTCATCGCATGTTTCCCGTTCAGCGGCGCCAATCGGCACGAAAAATTGCCAAGGCGCAAGATCGCTGCCTCGCACACGAACCCGCGAACCCACGGTCACCGTTCGGCGTCGTTCCGTCGTAGCGGGCGCGGACGCGCCATGCACGGCTTCCCACCGATCGAGGACCACAAGTCGTGGATGGGCGGGCCTTCACCCGCCGTGACGGAACGGGGCAATGCGGCCGCAAGCGATTGCCCTTCGCGGGTGCAGAAGGGCTATTTCCAACCCGGGCGACGGTGCCCTAGAATCGCAGCCTCATGCTCGCGTACATCCTCTCCCGCATCCTCCAGGCGATTCCCGTCCTTCTGGTCGTCGGCTTCATCGCCTTCGCGATGTTCGCCTATATCGGCGATCCGGTCGCCAGCATGCTCGGCCAGGACTACACCGAGGCGCAGCGCGTGGCGCTGGTGCATCAGCTCGGGCTGGACCAGCCGTTCTTCGTGCAATACGCGCATTTCCTCTGGGCCACGCTGCACGGTAATTTCGGCATCAGCTATCGCCTGGCGCAGCCGGTCGGCAGCCTGATCGCGGAGCGCCTGCCGGCCACGGTGGAACTCGCTGTCACCGCCTCGGTCCTGGCGTTCGTCATCGGGGTGCCGCTCGGTGTCTACACCGGCATCTACCGCAATGCCTTCCTGTCGCGCGTGTTCATGGTGGTCAGCCTGGTCGGCGTGTCGCTGCCGACCTTCCTGTTGGGCATCCTGCTGATCCTGGTGTTCGCCGTGGCGCTCGGCTGGCTGCCGAGCTTCGGCCGCGGGCCGGTGGTGCACCTGGGCTGGTGGAGCACAGGCCTGACCTCCTGGGCCGGCATCAAGGCGCTGATCCTGCCGGCGATCACTCTGGGTATGTTCCAGATGACGCTGATCATGCGCCTGGTGCGCGCCGAGATGCTGGAGGTGCTGCGCAGCGACTACATCAAGTTCGCCCGCGCCCGCGGCCTGACCGCACGGGCGATCAACTTCGGTCACGCGCTGCGCAACACGATGGTGCCGGTGATCACCATCGTCGGCCTGCAGTTCGGCGGCATCGTGGCGTTCTCACTGGTCACCGAGACCGTGTTCCAATGGCCCGGAGTCGGCCTGCTGCTGGCGCAGTCGATCGCGGTGGCGGACATTCCAGTGATGTCGGCCTACCTGCTGCTGGTCTCGCTGCTGCTGGTGACGATCAACCTGGTGGTGGACCTGCTGTACTACGTGATCGACCCTCGCCTGCGCGTGGACCGTGGCGTCGCGAGGGTAAGATGAGCGTTGGAGGAGCCGGCGCAGAAGGACTCCCCCTCCCCTTGAGGGAGGGGGTTGGGGGGAGGGGTTCCTACACCCCGGACCCCTCCCCCCAACCCCCTCCCTCAAGGGGAGGGGGAGTCTTTGCTGCCGGCCGGCTCGCCAGGGCGCTGGACAGTGACATGCTGTACAGTTTCCGCCGCTCCCCGGTCGCCATGCTGTCGGCTGCCATCGCGCTGATCCTGGTTTTGAGTGCGGCGCTCGCCCCGTGGATCGCCCCGCACGACCCGATGGACCTCGCAAGCCTCTCCTTGCTCGACAGTTTCAAGCCACCGGTGCCGATGGACGGATCCGACTGGTCCAATATTCTCGGCACCGACAACCAGGGCCGGGACGTGCTGTCCGCCATCATGTATGGCATGCGCATCAGCCTCGTCGTCGGCTTTTGCTCCATCATCTTCGCGATCTTCCTCGGCATCGGCATCGGCTTGCTCGCGGGCTACGCCGGCGGCGTGATGGACGCGCTGCTGATGCGGGTTGCCGACGTGCAGCTCACCTTCCCCGCCATCCTGACCGCGTTGCTGGTTGACGGCGTGATCGGCGCCGCGCTGCCCCGCACCATGCACGACGAATTGCAGATCCAGGTCATGATCTTCGCCATCGGCATCAGCCTGTGGCCCGGCATCGCCCGCACCGTGCGCGGCTCCACGCTGGTCGAGCGCAACAAGGACTACGTGATGGCGGCACGCGTGATCGGCGTGCGCTCCTGGCGGATCATGCTGACCCACGTGCTGCCGAACGTCATCGGTCCGGTGCTGGTGATCGGCACGCTCGGGCTCGGCCTGGCGGTGCTGGCCGAGGCGACGCTGTCGTTCCTGGGCGTCGGCCTGCCGCCGACGCAGCCCTCGCTCGGCACGCTGATCAGGTTCGGCAACGACTTCCTGTTCTCCGGCCAGTGGTGGGTGACGATCTTCCCGGGCATCGCGCTGGTGCTGCTGGTGCTGGCTATCAACTTGCTCGGCGACTGGCTGCGCGACGCGCTGAACCCGAGACTGCGATGACAGGAAACCTCGCCTACGCTGTGGGAGAGGTCGCGGCGCGAAGCGTCGCGGGTGAGGGTGCCACATGCCGCACGGTGCTGGCCTTCGCGAACAGCACCGTGCGGGTCGAGAGAACCTCACCCTCGTCGCTGCGCGACTTGACCTCTCCCGCGCAGCGGGAGAGGTAAAAAAGGTGGCACTCCTCACCGTCCACAACCTGACCGTCGAATTCCCCACCCGCCGCGGCACGCTGCGGGCGTTGGACGGCGTGTCCTTCGCCATCGACACCGGCGAAATCCTCGGCGTGGTCGGCGAGTCCGGCGCCGGCAAGTCGCTCACCGGCGCGGCGATCATCGGCTTGCTCGAGCCCCCCGGCCGCATCGCCGGGGGAGAAATCCACCTCGACGGGCAACGCATCGACCACCTGCCGCCAGAGCACCTGCGCCGGATCCGCGGCAAGCAGATCGGCACGATCTTCCAGGACCCGCTCACCACGCTCAACCCGCTGCTGACCATCGGCCGCCAGCTCGCCGAAACCATGCAGACCCACATGCGCCTGTCGGACGCCGAGGCGCGCCGGAAAGCCATTGCCTGGCTGGAGGAAGTCGGCATCCCCGCCGCCGCCCGCCGCATCGACGCCTACCCGCACGAGTTCTCCGGCGGAATGCGCCAGCGCGTCGTGGTGGCGCTCGCACTGTGTGCCGAGCCGCGCCTGGTCATCGCCGACGAGCCCACCACCGCGCTTGACGTCTCCGTCCAGGCGCAGATCATCACGCTGCTGAAGCGCCTGACCCGGGACCACGGGACCGCGGTGATGCTGGTCACCCACGACATGGGCGTGATCGCTGAGACCGCCGACCGCGTTGCCGTCATGTACGCCGGCCGCATCGCCGAGATCGGCCCGGTGCTGAATGTCATCAAGCACCCCGCGCATCCCTATACCGAGGGCCTGATGGGCAGCATCCCGCCGATCGAGCATCGGGTGAACCGCCTGCGCCAGATCGACGGCGCCATGCCGCGGTTGAACGCGATCCCGCCCGGCTGCGCGTTCAACCCGCGCTGCCCGAAAGCCTTCGACCGTTGCTTCGCCGACCGCCCCGAGCTGCTGGAGGCCGGCGCAACACAGGCCGCCTGCTGGTTGCACTCTGCCGACGCAACCACAAGCCAGGAGCACACCACTCATGTCTGAACCGGACATGCCTGAGCAGTTGCTCACCGGCGGCTGCCAGTGTGGTGCGGCACGCTACGAGATCTCGGCGTCCCCACTGCGGCTGTTCGCGTGCCATTGCCGCGAATGCCAGAAGCAGTCGGCGTCCGCATTCGGCATGTCGCTGGTCGTGCAACGCGCGGCAGTGACGCTGACCAAGGGCGAAACCCGGACCTGGTCGCGCAAGGCGGACAGTGGCCGCACCGTCAACTGCGTGTTCTGCGTCGCCTGCGGCACACGGTTGTGGCACGCGAAAGACGGGTTCGACTACATCAGCATCAAGGGCGGCTCGCTCGACGTCCCGCTGGACTTTTCCGACGCGATCCACTGTTGGACCGCGAGCATGTTGCCCGGCATGGCGATCCCGCCGGCAGCAAGGCAATTCCCCAGGGAACCCGCGTGAGCCCCCGCAGCCGCATTCTCCCCCTCCCCTTGTGGGAGGGGGTTGGGGGGAGGGGTGCGTGCATCCGCCAACCACGGATGCACGCACCCTTCCCCCCGCCCCCCTCCCACAAGGGGAGGGGGAGAATTCTTCTAATGCCCATCCGCCTGCACTGCGGCACCGATGCCTGAGGCGCCCCTGCCCGCCCCGGTCGCCACCGCGCCGATGCTTGAGGCGATCGAGGTGTCACACACGTTCGACGTCTCTCGTCCGCCGCTGCAACGCCTGCTGGCACGCGAGGGCAAGCAATCGCTGCGCGCGGTGGACGCCGTGTCCTTCGCCATCGCACGCGGCACGACGCTGTCGCTGGTGGGAGAATCCGGCTGCGGCAAGTCGACCGTCGCCCGCCTCGCCGTGGGGCTGTACACGCCGAGCGCCGGGGAAATCCGCTTCGAGGGTCAGCCGCTGTCCGCCGCCCGCGCCCAGCCGGACCTGCGCCGGCGGATGAACATGATCTTCCAGGACCCCTACGCCTCGCTGAACCCGCGCTGGCGGGTGCGCGACATCATCGCCGAGCCGATCCGCGCCTTCGGTATCGTCCGCTCGGCGGTGGAACTGCGCGACCGTGTCGGGGCGCTGCTGTCGCAGGTCGGGCTGGCACCGGCGGACGGCGACAAATACCCGCACGAGTTCTCCGGCGGCCAGCGCCAGCGCGTCTCCATCGCCCGCGCGCTGTCGAGCGAACCGGAGTTCCTGGTGTGCGACGAACCCACCTCCGCACTGGACGTTTCCGTGCAGGCGCAGATCCTCAACCTGATGCGCGACCTGCAAATACGGCTCGGCCTGACCTATCTGTTCATCAGCCACAACCTTGCGGTGGTGCGGCACATGTCGGACCGGCTAGGCGTGATGTATCTCGGCCGCATCGTCGAACTCGGCCCGGCCGAGGCGATCTTCCACGCCCCGCGCCACCCGTACACGCGGCTGCTGCTGGACGCGATCCCCGACCTGGAGAACCCGGGCCGCGCCCGCACCCCGGTGGGTGGCGAGGTGCCCAGCCCTATCGCTCCGCCGCCCGGCTGCGCGTTCCATCCGCGCTGCCCTCTCGCCAATGCGCGCTGCCGCGTGGAAAAGCCCACCTACACGGACACCGGGGACACGATGGTAGCCTGCCACGCGGTCGAGGAAGGACGCATTTCCGCATGACGACCCAACAGGAAGACGATCAATCCGGTCCGCCACCGCGCTACCGTGCCTTGGTCGGCTTGCTATTGCTCGCCGGCCTGGTCGCCGCGGTGCTGTTCGTGGTGCACGAACTCCAAAGTGCCGCGCAGTTGCAGGACTGCGTGGCGTCCGGCCGAACCAACTGCGCGCCGATCGACACAACGTCCCACCGGCAATGAGGCCGAGACCGGACGGATCGAACATGTACAGTTTTCGTCCATTTACCTCATCGTGAAATCCCGCCCGATCCGAAGCGCGTCATTGCGCCAGCAAGTGTTGGATGGGGATTAATCCTCGACAAATAGTGAAAATAACGGACTTTAACGCAACAAGCGGCTGGAACCCGCATCGTCTGTATGCACTGTTAAGCCGCTGGTTACTTATGCGTGCAACGTTCGAAGCCCAACTGACGTGACATGGGATGACCGATTCAGCAACGGCACAGTCAGATACCGCCGCCCCGGGTGTGAGCGAGATCCCGCCTGAAATCCGCTCGGTTCAAGCCAACGGTGCCTGGCAACCCAATGTCAGGCTGTTGCTGGTGTGCGGCTTCGGTTTGCTGGTCGCCGCCCTCGCCACGATCGTAGCCCTGGCGCTGCGCAGCAGCGACGCCGATGCCTGGGTCGCGCACACCCTCGAAACCCGTCGTGCCAGCTACGTGCTGTTCAGTCTCGTGCAGGATGCCGAGGCCAACATGCGGGCCTACCTCCTGGTCCGCGATCCCGGCCTGATCGACGGCTATGACACGGCGCATGATGCCATCCCCGCCGCCCAGGCGCAGCTACGGGCACTGATCCAGGACAACCCCGACCAGATCGCCCGGATCGACAAGCTTGCGCCGTTGATAGCGCGGCGGCTGGACGGACTCAGCAGCGTGATCCCGATGGTTCGCAGCGGCGACCCGCAGGTGCTTGCCCAACGGATGCGGCAGCGCGACGGGGCAGCTTTGATGGCGGAGATCCGCGCCGGGCTTGGTGCGTTCGACCAAGCCGAGGCAGACCTCTTGGCCAGACGCGAGACAGCCGCCACCCGCGCCCGGACCAACTTGCTCGCCGGCAGTGGTAGCGCACTCTCTTTGGTGCTGGTTCTCGGCGGCTTTACCGCCTTTCGCTATCAGCGCCAGACCGGAGCCTTGCGCGCTGCCAATACGCAGCTTGCCGGAACGGTGAGCGATCGCACGGATGCGCTGCGCCAGAGCGAGACACGCTTTCGCCAAGTGTTCCACGACAGCCCGATCGGCCTCTCGATCGCCACGGCGGACACCCGCCGCATCATCGCCGCCAATCCGGCGGCCTGCCGGATGTTCGGCTATACCGAGCCCGAACTGATCGGCCACATGGGCACGGATCTGGCGCATCCCGACGATGCCGGGATCGTGGTTCCGGTGAGGGTGGATCCCGGCCCTGCATGGCGTCCGACCGAGAAGCGCTACATCACCAAGTCGGGCGGCGTGTTGTACGCCCGCTCGGGCGTTGTATTGCTCACGCTGCCGGACGAGGCCGAGCCACTGATCCTGGGTACCACGGAGGACATCAGCCACGAGAAGGCGATGGAGGTGGCGCTGCACGAGAGCGAGGCGCGCATGCGCCTGGCGGTGGAAGCCGTCGGGCTCGGCGTGTGGGAAAGCGAGCTGGGCATGCAGCGCCAGGCGATACGCTTCGACGTGCGTGCCGCGGCGCTGCTGGGCGGCCATCTGCCGCCCGACGTCTGGCTGGATTTCGATGGGCCCGAATTGACCGCCTGGAGCGCACTGATCCATCCGGACGACGCGGCCGCGCATGCGGCAGCCGTGCGCGCATTGGCCGACGGGACCGGCGACAAGCTGACCGACGATTTTCGAATGTGCCGGGCGGGGGGCCTGTGGGACTGGATCACCACGTTCAGCACCATCGCCGAGCGCCACCCCAGCACCGGAAAGCCCACGCGCGTGCTGACCGTCGGACAGGATGTCACCCAACGCAAGGAGACCGAACTCGCGCTTCGACATGCCCAGCGCATGGAAGCCATCGGTCAGCTTACCGGCGGCATTGCCCACGACTTCAACAATTTGCTCGGGGCGATCCTTGGCCATACCGAGTTCCTGCTCGATCTGCTGACCGACCGAAGCGAAGCGCGTGAACTCGCCACTGAAATTCTCGACTGCACGCTGAACGGCGCCGCGCTGACCCAGCGGCTGCTGGCCTTCGCCCGCCGCCAGCCACTACAGCCGGCAGTGATCGACCTGAATGAATATCTCCCGGTGCATGTGTCCCTGCTGCAGCGCACGCTCGGCGAAACCGTCACGGTCGAGCTCGCGCTGGGGGGAGAACTCTGGCTGACGCTCGCCGACCCGTCGCAGATTGTCGATGTCTTGCTCAATCTCGCGATCAACGCGCGCGACGCCATGCCGCATGGCGGCAAGCTGACCATCGCGACGGCTAACGCGGAACTGGATAGGGCGTACTGCCTGCGCAATCGCGAGGCGAGCCCGGGAGAGCATGTCGTGCTGTCGGTCAGCGACACCGGCACCGGCATGACGGCGGAGGTACTCGCCCGCGCGACGGAACCGTTCTTCACCACCAAACCGCCAGGCAAGGGCAGCGGCCTCGGCCTGAGCACGATCTATGGATTTGCCCGCCAGTCGGGCGGCCACCTGGCGATTGCGAGCGAGCCAGGCAAGGGCACGACGGTGCAGCTTTACCTGCCGCGGAGCAAGGCCGACCGGTCGTCGGCCGGGCCAGAGAAGGTTCATGCGCCGCCGCTGCCGAGGGGAGACGAGGCGATCCTGGTGGTGGACGACAATGACGCCATGCGAACCACCGCCGCGCGCAACCTGGCCGCGCTGGGCTATCAGGTGCGGCTCGCTGCCGACGGGCCGGGGGCGCTGGCAATCCTGCGGACCGGCGAGCCCTTCGACCTGCTGCTCACCGACGTGGTGATGCCGAACGGCCTGAGTGGCTATCAGTTGGCCGACGCCGCCCGGACATTGCGGCCGGGCCTGCCGGTGCTGTTCACCACCGGTTTTGCCGCCGAGGACGGCGGCGAGACGAATGTGATGGATGCCGACGCCCTGCGTAAACCCTACCGCCGCCGCGATCTGGCCGAGCGCATCCGTTCAATGCTGGATACCTGACAACCTCTCCCGCTGCGCTGGAGAGGTTTCACCTAGCCGGTGCTGCCGAAGCCGCCGGTGCCACGTGCCGTGTCGTCGAGGCTCGCCACCTCGTGCCAGCGTGCACGGACCACGGGCGCCAGGACCGCCTGGGCGATGCGCGCCCCGCGCTCCACCGTGAACGGTGCGTCGCCGGCGTTCAGCACGATGACCTGCAGCTCGCCGCGGTAGTCCTCGTCGATCGTTCCGGGGCTGTTCGGCAGCACGATACCATGCCGCAGGGCGAGACCGGAGCGCGGACGGATCTGCAACTCGTAGCCCGGCGGCAGGGCGATCGCGAGGCCGGTGGGGATCAGCGCGCGCTTGCCGGGCTCGATTGTCACCGGCTCAACCACCGCGGCGAGCAAGTCCATGCCGGCCGCGCCCGCCGTGGCGTACGCGGGCAGGTTCAGGCCTTCGCCGTGGGGCAGCCGGCAGACGCGAATCGCTATGCTCATGGACGGATGATGTTGCGCGGCGCGGCGGGCCGCAACCGGTTCGACCGATTTTCCTTCCCCCGCGCCATCCACGTCATGGCGGGCGCAGGCCCGCCATCCACGACTTTGCCGCGTTGGTCCCGCCGATCACCCGACTGGCTTGGGCGCTTCCTCCGTCGCCCGCGCGAGGTGAACATAGTTCTGCGTCGCGTACCACAGCGCGTACTGGTCATACGTGACCGGTTCGTATTTCGGCGGATCGCCGGCGGAACAGCACGACGGCACACAGGCGATCAACGTGTCCGGATGCGGATCGAAGAAGAACGGGATGGCATACCGATGCTGCCCCGAACTGTTGATCGCGCGGTGCGGGGTGGAGAGGAACCGGTCGTTCGTCCAGCGCCGCAGGATGTCGCCGCCATTGACGACGAACGCGCCGTCGATCGACGGCGCATCGAACCACATGCCGTCCGGCAGACGGATCGACAGGCCCGGCACCTTGGATGGCGCGAGCAATGTCATGAAGCCGGAGTCAGTGTGCGGCGCGATGCTGAATTCGTCTTCTTCGTAGCTGGGTCGCGGCGGATAATGCGTCAGCCGCTGGATCATGTTCGGGCGTTCGAACATCGCATCGAAATAATCCGCCGGCAGGTCCAGCGCGACGGCATAGATCGGCATCAGCTTGCGGCCCAACGCCTCCATCGCCGTCATGTAGGCCAGCACGGTGGCGCGAAATCCCGGCAGATCCTCCGGCCACCGATTGAGGCCGCGGAAGCGTTTGTTGGCGATCACGTCCGGATCGTCCGGCGTGCGCTCGCGGCGCAGGAAGAACGCCTCGTTGACGCTCGGCTTGCGATTGCGATGCACCGTGGAGCTGCGCGCGATGCTGCCGCCCATCGGCATGTAGCCGATGTTATGTTCGTTGATGCGCAACGCCAGCTTGCGGTCCAGCGGCATGGCGTGGAACCGTTCCGCCTGTTCGAAGGTGGCGTCGATCAGCGCCTGCGGCACGCCGTGCCCACGCAAGTAATAGAACCCGACATGTTCGAACGCATAGCGCAGCTCGCGGCCAAGCCGTTGCAGCACGCCGGTGTCACCGCCCAGGTAGGGCGCTACGTCGAGCACCGGGATGACGCCGCCGATCGTCTGCGTCGGAGCGAAACGAGGAAGCGCATCATCCGGCATGAGTTTGTCCTCCGGCACGGCACAAGGGGACGGCCTCGCCCGCCAACGGCTGGATGATGCCCCGCCCCGTCTTCGAACGGAAGCGTCGTCCTTCGAACGGAAGCGTCGTCGAAGGAAAACTGCCTTCGCAGGAAAACTGTCTTCGAAAAGATGTGTTGGCGAGCCGGGGGTCTGTGCACCGGCGGGTCTGTGACCAGATGTTTTTGCGCCGCGCGAGGTGAACCCGTGGCTCCCGTCATCGTTGCTCCCTGATGCGAGGGGCATTTGCGGATCGCAGGCTTATGGGCGTGCAGGCACTGCGCGGCATCGCGGCCTGCGGCGTGGTGGTCTGCCACATGACGCCATTCGAGACGAAATACCTGTCAGGCCCCGCCGTAACGCCGGCCGCCTGCCAGTACGGCATGGCAGGCGTGGACCTGTATTTCGTGCTCAGCGGCTTCATCATCACGATGATGTGCCTCGGGCGATTTCAGCGGCGAGGCGAAGCCACCCGGTTCCTGAAGCGGCGCTTCCTGCGCATCTATCCCACCTACTGGGTGTGGTGCGCCGCGGTACTGGCGGTTTTCGTGGTGCAGCCGAACGTGGTGAACAGCGGCCACGGGCCGCCGGACGTGCTGCGATCCATCCTGTTGTTGCCGCAACGGAACCTGCCGCTGCTGCTGGTGGCCTGGACGCTGGTCTACGAGGTCTTCTTCTATCTGGTCTTCGCCGCCGCACTGCGCTGGCTGCGCGAAGCCGACCTGCCTTGGGCCCTGGTGCTCTGGGCGGCCTTTGTCATAGCGGGGCAATCGCTGCTGCTGCCAACCGAGGCGACGCCGTGGCTGAACCTGATCGTTTCGCCGTTGCTGCTTGAGTTCATCCTGGGCTGCGGTGTCGCCCTGTTCATGGACCGCTGCACCAGGGCAACAGGAATCCTCAGTCTGATCCTGGGTGTTGGCGGATTTGCCGCCGGCACGCTGGTGCTCGCGACGCACCGCGCGCCCTTCCCCTTCGGCTGGGGCCGCGTGCTGATCTACGGCACCGCGTCCGCCGCGCTGATCGCTGGAATCGTCGCGCTGGAGCGCGAGAATTGGTGCCGCGTGCCGCGTCCGCTGGCCCGATTGGGAGATGCCTCCTATTCGCTGTATCTCTCGCACGTCCCGGTGATTGCCATGACCGGAGTGCTGGTGCGTCACTTGCTGCGCGCCACGCCGCCGGTCATGCACGTCGCCGTCATCGCCGGCACCTTCGGCGTGGCCCTGGCGGGAGGCGTGTTGAGCTTCCACCTGATCGAAGCGCCACTGTTGCGCGTGTTACGCGACCGGCCGCTTCGCTTCGCCATGCCGCAACCGATGGTGTTCGCCACAATGCGTGTCATCCGTGTGCGGCATGGACGGCGGTAGCGCATGCGGAACGACGCCGATAGGGCGTTTCACCATGACTGGAAGTGCCGCAGGTACACTGTCATTGCGAGGCGCGTAGCGGTCCTTGGGCTTGACCTGACGACGCAATCCGTTCCTCGGCTCATCAGGCGGGGGATTGCGTCGGTGCTACGCTCCTAGCAAGAAACGACCAATGGTGCTTCGCCCCCACGTCATGGCGGGCACAGGCCCGCCATCCACGACTTGCCTGCCATACGCAGCATAGTCGTGGATGGCCGGCCTTCGCCGGCCATGACGTGGGGGGGCGGCCCGCCGGCCGGTGGTCAACTTCGCAATGACGGGTGGCTCACGATTCCGGTCGGGGAAAATCGCTCTAATCAGTGCGTGTGATGGGTCGGGTTGGGCGGAGAGGATCGCTTGCCGCCGTCAAATGCCGCCGGGCCGCGGCGCGGTGGTGGACTCTGAGAAATGCACGTGCACGACGCGCCAATCGCCATCCTCCTTGCGAAACACCATCGTCGAACGTGAGGTGTAGTCGCTGCCATAACGGCGCGCGGCAGGGGGAGGCTCCGTGCCGACCCAATCCGATCGTGTGTGCCGCTCGCACCAGATAACGGCAAGATCATCGGACACGACGCCGCCGATATCGAACGGGGTCCAATAGGTGCTGGCGACGTTGCCATGATAGAACCGCCACAGCCGGGTCCAATGCTCGCGGCCTTTATAGGTGTGGCCGTTGAGGTTGAAGAACACCGCCTCCGGCGCCTGGCTCCACAAATCCTGCAACCCCGCCCAGTCGAAGCGCGCATTGAGGTCGAGATACTCGTCCAGGCGTTCGAGCAAGCGCTGCCGATCGGCCGCCGTGCCGCCGACGAGGTCGCCTTGCAATGTCGATTTTTCCATTGACTCCCCTCCGATGCCGCCATCTGTCCATGATCGGGCCGCCGTGACCGGCCACCGCGCCGTTCGCATCTCCTCAGTCGAGGTCGAGCGCCA
>DATHNI010000022.1:0-13079 GCA_035486135.1 Acetobacteraceae bacterium | reverse complement strand
AGCGCGCCCGCGGGCGACAGGATCTCGATCAGGCCGCCACCCGCCAGCGACGTTGCCGCCACCGCGCCGTTGAACCACAGCCATTGCTGATTGACGAACGCGGCGCTGGCATGATGGCGCTGGCCGTTCTCCACCAGCAGCGCGCCGCACAATGTGCTGGAAATCGCCATGGCGATCGACGTCAGCAGCAGCGCCACGACGATCGCGCCGGGCGCCATCACCTGCGTCACCCAGGCGAAGGCCGCGACCGCCGCGAGGTTCGACAGCAGCAGGTAGCTGCGCCGCCGATATCCGAATAACGGCAGGAAATCGGACACCAGGCCGTAGATCGGCTTCACCACCCACGGCACATCCAGCACCGACAGCGACGCGGCGATCTGCAACGCGGTCCAGCCGTACTGCGTCTTGAGGAAATAGGTCAGCGGCTGCCACACGATACCGGCCTTGGCCTGGCCGATCCCCTCCACGGTGTACACCACGGCGAAGAACAGCATCAGCCGGCGGACACTGTCGGTCTCTGATCGGGTTGGCATGCTGCGGCGGAGTGTGCCGAGGCACGGCATTGCGCTCAAGCCGCTCCCCCGCGTACACCTCTCCCGCTATGCGGGAGAGGTCGGTTGGGTCGCGAAGCGAACCAACCGCAGCGTCGAGGGTGAGGGACGTCACGCACGAATGGTTCGGGCGTGACGCCCCTCACCCGGCGAGCTGCGCTTGCCGACCTCTCCCGCGCAGCGTGAGAGGTGTACATCCGGCATGTGGCGCATTGGCATCGATATTGGCGGCACCTTCACCGATGTGGCCATGGTCGAGGCCGATACCGGCCGCATCGAAATCGCCAAGGTCCCGACGACGCCGCGCGATTTCGGCCAGGGCGTGATCGACGGCATCGGCCGCGGCCTGCGCGACAATGCGATCGATCCGGCAACGGTCACGCTGCTGTCGCACGCCACCACCGTGGTGACCAACGCGCTGCTGGAGAAGAAGGGTGCTCGCGCCGGTTTCATCGCCACGCGCGGCTTCCGCGACATATTGGAATTGCGGCGCTCCTCGCGGCCGGACCTGTACGACCTGTTCCAGGACGCTCCGGCGGTTCTGGTGCCGCGCCGCCATCGCTTCGAAATCACCGAGCGGATCGACGCACAGGGCGCCGTGGTGACGCCGCTTGCCGAAGCGGAGCTGCCAGCGCTGATCGAAGCGATCCGTGCCGCCGGACTCCGGACCGTCGCGGTGTCGCTGCTGTTCTCCTTCCTCAACGACACGCATGAACGCCGCATCGGCGAGGCGTTGCGCGCGGCGCTGCCGGATGTCGCCATCTATCTCTCCTGCGAGGTGCTGCCGGAAATCCGCGAGTTCGAGCGCGCCAGCACCACCGCCGTCTGCGCCTATGTCGGTCCGCTGTTGCGATCCTATCTGGACCGGCTGCAGCGCGCGGCATCCGGTCTCGGGTTGCCGGCGCTGCACGTGATGGGCTCGTCGGGCGGCGTGTTTGACATCGCCGAGGCGTTGCGGCTGCCCGCCGCAGTGGTGGAATCCGGTCCCGCTGCCGGCGTCATCGCCGCGTCGCTGGCCGGTCGGCAGCTTGACCGGCCGAACCTGATTTCGTTCGACATGGGCGGCACGACAGCGAAAGCCAGCGTCATCGTGGGAGGCGAGGTCGCGGTCACCGCGGAATACGAAGTCGGCGGCGCGGCGAATGCGAAACGCTGGATGCACGGCACCGGCCATCCGATCCGCGTGCCGGTGATCGACCTCGCGGAGGTCAGCGCCGGCGGTGGCTCGATCGCATGGATCGATCCCGGTGGCGCGCTGAAAGTCGGGCCGCACAGCGCCGGCGCCGATCCGGGCCCGGCGGCATACGGCGCCGGCGGCACGAGCGCGACCGTGACCGACGCCGACGTGGTGCTCGGCTATCTGGATCGCGACGCGTTGCTGGATGGTGCGCTGCGCATCGACCTCGCCGCGGCGGAACGTGCGATCGACGAAGCGGTGGGCGCACCGCTGGGGCTGTCGGTGGCGGAGGCGGCGGCACGCATTGTCGAAGTGGTGAACGCGAACATGGCGCAGGCGCTGCGCATCGTCTCGGTGGAGCGCGGCCACGATCCGCAGGAGTTCAGCCTGATCGCCTTCGGTGGCGCCGGTCCGGTGCACGCGGCGGCGCTGGCGGAGGAACTGCAGATCCCCGAGGTCATCATCCCGCCGGCGCCGGGTGCGTTTTCCGCGTTGGGCCTCGTGGCGAGCGATCTTCGGCGCGACTACTCCCGCACGCTGTATGCGAATCTCGCGGATGTCGATCCCGCGCGCGTGGAGGCGGCGATCGCCGCGATGGAGGCCGACGCCGTCGCCATGCTGGACGCGGCAAACGTGCCGCAGGAACGTCGCGCGATCATTCGCCAGGCGGATCTGCGCTACCGCCGCCAGGCGTATGAATTAACTGTTCCGTTAATCGGCGGCCGCATTAACCGGTTAGTTACCGAGGCCCTGGCCGAGGCGTTTCATGCGAAGCATGCGCAGACCTACGGGCACGCCAATCGGGCAGAGCCTGTGCAACTCGTCAACCTGCGCGTCACCGCGTTGGGACGATTGCCCGCACTGACGCTGGCACAGCGCGCCGACCCGGACAGTGCGAGATTGCGCGAGCGCGATGTGTGGTTCGCGGGGGCCGGCTTCATTGCGACGCCGGTGCATTGGCGGCCTGGGCTGCTGCCGGGCACGCTTCTTAGCGGTCCCGCGATCATCGAGGCACTCGACTCCACGACGGTGGTGCCGCCCGGTTGGGCGGCGCGCTTCGATGAATTTGGCTGCATCAGGCTGGCACGCACATGAGAAAAGCAAGTAGATTCACCACAAAGGCACGAAGGCACAAAGACTGGGCTGCCCCCTCCGTCATGCTCGTCATGCCCGTCATGCCGACGAAGGTCGGCATCCACGACTTGCTTTTCGCGCGCAGCAAAGTCGTGGATGCCGACCTTCGTCGGCATGACGAGGATGGCGGGGATGGCCGGGATGACGGGGATGGCAGTCAGTCTTTGTGCCTTCGTGCCTTTGTGGTGAATCCGCTTGCTACCAACAGGCAGGCAACACCATGACAACCCTCCGCACCGACCCCGCGCGCTTCGAGGTTGTGAAGAATGCGCTTTACGCCGCTGCCGAGGAGATGAAGATCGTCCTTGCCAAGACCGCCTATTCGCCGCTGCTGAAGGTGGCCGGCGACTATTCCTGCGGCATCTTCGACACTGCGGGAAACATGGTGGCACAGGGCCCCGACCTGCCGATCCATCTCGGCTCGATGCCCGATGCAGTGCGCGCGATCGTGCGGGCCTTTCCCGATGCCGCGCCCGGCGACGTGTTCATTCATAACGATCCGTACCAGGGCGGGTCGCATTTGCCCGACGTCAACGTTGTCGCCCCCGCCTTCCATGATGACCGGCTGCTCGGCTTCGGCTGCGTTCGCGCGCACTGGCCGGACATCGGCAGCGCCACGCCTGGCAGCTACGGCGCCGTCACCGAAATCTACGGCGAGGGCCTGCGCATTCCGCCAATCCGGCTGTATCGCGACGGCAAGCCGGACCCGGCGATCGAGGCGATCATCTTCGCCAATGTCCGCACGCCGACGGAACGGCTCGGCGACCTGCGCGCGCAAGTGGCGGCAAACTGGCGCGCGGCGCAGCGGCTGTCCGAACTCGCGGCGAAATACGGCACCGATACGCTGCTGCAGATCATGCAGGAGGTGCTGGACTATTCCGAAACGATGATGCGCGCCGCATTGCGCGCGCTGCCCGACGGCGAGGCGGACTTCTCCGACATCTTCGATGGCGACGGCGTGATCGCCGACGGCGAAACCGAAGACGCAACCTTCACTGTCAGGCTGCGTGTGTCCAAGCACGGCGATACGATCACCGCCGACTTCACCGGCTCGGACCCCGCCGTCGCCGGCCCGATGAACGCGCCTCTGACGGTGACCGCATCGGGCGTGTTCTGCGCGTTGAAGATGATCGCCGATCCGAAAAGCCTGATCCCGCCCAACTCCGGTTGCTGGCGCCCGGTGACCGTCACCGCGCCGCCGGGCAGCGTGGTGAACGCGCAGCATCCGTCGCCGGTGGTCTATGCCAACCACGAAATGTCGCATCGCATCGCCGACATGGTGATGGGTGCGCTGTATGCCATCACGCCGCACACGGTGATGGCGGCGTCGCAAGGCACCTCGGCGGTGATCACGTTCGGCGGCAGCGACTACCGTTCGGGCGAACGCTTCGTCAGTTATGAATCGGTGAAGGGCGGCTTCGGCGCGCGGCCAACCAAGGACGGCATCAACGCCGTCGCCAGCACAGTGTCCAACATGAGCAACACGCCCATCGAGATCATCGAAATGAGTTTTCCCCTCCGCGTCGAAGAATACGCGCTGGTCCCCGACAGCGGTGGCGCCGGCAAGTTCCGGGGCGGACTGGGTGTGCGCCGTGTCTGGCGCGTGCTGGAACGCGACGCCCATGCCGCGGTCTGCTGCGAGCGCACCGTGACGCCTCCGTTCGGCCTGGCGGGCGGACATGCCGGCGGGGCGGCACGATTGACCCTGATCCCGCCTCGGGGAAACGCTCGCCGCCTGACCAGCAAGGGCGGCTTCGTCGCGCCGGCCGGCTCGTTGGTGGTGGTGGAAGCGCCCGGTTCCGGCGGATACGGGCCGCCGGCGCAGCGCGATCCCGGCGCTCTGGCCGAAGACCTGCGGGACGGCTACGTTAGTGCCGCCGCGGCGCGCCGGGAATACGGTTCCGGGCCGATCTGATCTGCAACCAAAGGGGAAACGTCATGTCCGAATCTTTGCCAGTCATCGCCCAGAAGAGCCCATTCAAGATCGATGTCGAGGCCGGCAAGTCATACTGGTGGTGCGCTTGCGGCAAGAGCAGCAAGCAGCCGTTCTGCGACGGCTCGCACAAGGGCAGCGGGTTCAGCCCGATGGAATTCAAGGCGGACGAGACGGCCACCGTCAGTTTCTGCGGCTGCAAGCACTCCGGCAAGCAGCCGCGTTGCGATGGCACGCATCGGAGCCTTGCCTAGTCACCGATGGTGGATGCCCGGCGCACGGCTGCCTGGCCGTGGCGCCCGGCATGACGGACGCGGAGGAAACAAGCCATGAAAATCGACGACGTCTCACTGACGATCTTCACCTGGGACAACATCCCCGCCACCAACTACCACACGGGCACGGCCACTGTCGGCAACAGCAATCTCGGACTGTTGCGTATCCATACCGATGCCGGGCTGGAGGGACACGCGTTTCTCGGCTCGGCCACCAATCCGGCGTCGATGGATGGGCCGCAGCTTATCCGCTCGCTCAAGCCGATGCTGATGGGGCAGGATCCGCTGGAGCGGGAGCGCATCCATGGCGGCATGCGGCTGATCAACCGCGCGGTCAGCTATCGCACGATCGGCGCGGTGGACACCGCGCTGTGGGACTTGGCGGGCAAGATCGCCGGCCTGCCGGTGCACGCGCTGATGGGAACGTATCGCACGTCCATCCTCGGCTATGCGAGTTCGCAAGTGCTGCCCGACATCGCCGCCTATGTGGACCAGGCGCAGACCTACAAGGCGAACGGCTGGAAGGCGTACAAGATCCATCCGCCGCGCGATCCCGACACCGACATCAAGGTGTGCGTGGCGGTGCGCAAGGCGCTGGGCGACGACTTCCGGATCATGCTGGATTCGACCTGGAGCTACACCTACACGGACGCGTTGCGCGTCGGCCGGGCGATCGAGGAGATGGGCTACTACTGGTACGAAGATCCCCTCGCCGACGAGGACATCTACAACTACGTCAAGCTGCGCGAGAAGTTGGACATCCCGATCATGGCGACGGAGTTTCCCGCCGGCGGGTTGGATACCTATCCGATCTGGCTGACCGAGAAGGCCACCGACTATCTACGCGGCGACATTCCCAACAAAGGCGGTCTTACGACGATGCTGAAGACCGCGCATCTCGCCGAGGCGTTCGGGCTGCGCTACGAAGTACACCACTCCGGCAATTCGCTGAACAACCTGGCCAACCTGCATCTGTGCATGGCGCTGCGCAACACCACGATGTGGGAGGTGCTGCTGCCCGACGGCGCGCACAAATACGGCATGGCGAAAGAGTTGGAGATCGACAAGGACGGGCTGCTGCATGCGCCGACCGCGCCCGGGCTGGGCGGAGAGATCGATTTCGCGCTGATCGAACGAAAGACCGAGGCGGTACTGCGGTAGAAAACCTCTCCCGCGCACAGCGCGGGAGAGGCAGACTCTCACCGCGAGTAGAACTCGACCACCAGGTTGGGTTCCATCTGCACCGGATACGGCACGTCCGACAGCTTCGGCGCGCGCGCGAAGCGGCCCTTCATGGCGCGATGGTCCACTTCCAGATACTCGGGCACATCACGTTCCGTGCTCTGCGACGCATCCAGCACCACGGCAAGCTGCTTCGACTTTTCCTTCACCTCGATCGAATCGCCGTCCTTGACCAGGTACGACGGGATGTTCACGCGCTTGCCGTTCACCGCGATGTGGCCGTGGTTGACCAACTGCCGGGCGGCGAACGGGGTGATGGCGAACTTCATGCGGTAGCAGACCGCGTCCAACCGGCGCTCCAGCAGTTCGATCAGCTTCTCCGAGGTGTCGCCGCGGCGGCGGATCGCTTCCTCGTAGTACTTGCGGAACTGCTTCTCGCTGATGTTGCCGTAGTAGCCCTTGAGCTTCTGCTTGGCCATCAACTGGGTGCCGTAGTCGGTGGCCTTCTTGCGGCGCTGGCCGTGCTGGCCGGGGCCGTATTCGCGCTTGGCGATGGGGGATTTCGCGCGGCCCCAGAGGTTCACCCCCAGGCGGCGGTTGATCTTGTACTTGCTCTCGGCGCGCTTGGTCATGATTGCGCGTTGCCCTTTGCTTCTGGCGTTGTTGCACCGGTAGGCCATGCGGTTGTGCATGGCGGGCGCGGGCCGAGCCAACGACGTTGGCAGCCCGTCCACGTTCCCGGCCGTGATCGGCGGGGCTATAGGGTGCGGCGGCGAGGCTTGTCAAACCGGCGGCCGGACCGTAGCAGGCGTCGCCATGATCGACCGTTCCGAGATCGTCTGGCTGGGCGTATCCTCTGCCGTCTCCGGCTGCCTGATCGGCGGCATGATGCTGGGGATCGGCCTGGACCTGATCGTCAACGGCCAGCCGCTGGGATGGCTCATCATGCTTCCCGGGGCGCCGGTCTCGGCCATCCCCGGCTGGTTGCTCGCGCGCCGCCTGGCACGGCAGCTCTGACCGTCGGCTTTGCCGGGGCTGCTCCGGGTGCGTTTCGTGGCTGGGCTTTGTCGCGGCTGGGTTTGACGCGTCTGCCGCCACAATTCGCCGCGAGTTCGGGGTGAAACCGCGGGGCTGCCCCGCCGGCCTATGGCTTGCACCCGGCGGTGCGAGTTGTCACGGCCCGCCAGCGGTTTCAGTGTCCTGTGCCACAGCCGGCCGCAACGGACAATGCCGGCTGGTCTGGGCCGGCCGGTCTGGCGGAGCATGATGCGATGAGACGGTTGCTCGGCGTGCTGTTCGCAATGGCGCTCATGGCGCCGCTTGGCGCGCGCGCTGATACGGCGGCGGATTGCGCTGCGATCGCGCAGTCGAAGATCGACGTAACGAACCTGCTGTCGTCAACCGTTGTTCCTGCCGGCAACGGGCTGCCCGCGTATTGCCGTGTTCTCGGCTTCGTCCGCCCGGCGATCAATTTCGAAATTCACCTGCCGGCAACGGGCTGGAACGGCAAGTTCCTGATGCTCGGGTGCGGCGGGTTCTGTGGATCGCTGGAAACCGGGGGCCAGGTCGGCGCGATGAATCGCGGCCTCCGGCGCGGATACGCGGTCTCGACGACGGATTCCGGACACTGGGGCGCGACGGATACGGATGGGCGCTGGGCGATGAACAATCCGGTGGCCCAGGCGGACTGGGGTTGGCGCGCTGTGACCGAAACGGCGCGGGTCAGCAAGGCCGTCATCAGGGAGCTTTATGGCGCCACTGCGCAGAAGTCCTATTTCTACGGCTGTTCCAACGGCGGACGACAGGCGTTGATGGAGGCATCGCGCTTTCCCGCCGATTTTGACGGCATCGTCGCCGGCGCTCCGGCGATGGATGCAACCCATCTCGCCGGAGCGTTGTTCGCGTTCCTGCTGCAATCCAACACGGGTGCCGACGGCAAGCCGATCTTCACCAATGCAAAACTGCGGCTGGTGACTCGCGCAGTCACCGCGGCATGCGGCGACGTGGACGGGATCGTGAACGATCCCCGCGCCTGCCGCTTCAAGCCGGCAACGTTGCTGTGCGTGGCTGGCAGGAATGCCGACACGTGCCTGACACCGGCGGAGGCCGGCACATTGGAAAAATGGTACGCCGGACCGATGGCACGGGCCGGCAAGCCGCTCTACGCCGGCGGCATTCCAGCCGGCTCGGAAGTGTTCTGGCCGGCCTGGCTGACTGGAAACGGCAAGTCGGATGGCGCAGACATGGCGTTCGCGCGCGATGGCCTGCGCTATTTGAGTTTCCCGATCGCCCCGGGTCCGCAGTTCGACCCGGTCCGCGATTACAATATCGAGCGCGACCTGCCGAAGCTGCGGCCGCTGGCGGAGATCTACGACTCTACCAATCCCGATCTGTCGAAGTTCAACGCCCGGGGCGGCAAGCTGATCGTCTACCAGGGGTGGGCGGACGCAATCGTGACGCCATTTCGCACGGTCGAGTACTACGAGGCGGTGACCAAAGCGGCAGGCGGAGCAACAAAGGCCGAGGCGTTCGCGCGATTGTTCATGATTCCGGGCATGGACCATTGCGGCAGCAGCAATGCGGGACCTGGCATCGACTACCGCGGACTCGATCCACTGGCGGCGCTTGAATCCTGGGTGGAAAAAGACCAGGCGCCGGCGCAGTTGCTGACAACGAAGCTCGACGCCACGGGCAAGCCGCTATGGTCGCGCCCGGTTTGCACCTGGCCGACGGTGGCGAAATTGAAGCCCGGCGCGGACCGCGCCAACGCTGAATCCTGGAGTTGTTCCGACTGAGGGCGTTGCCGTGCTTGCTGTTGCCGCAACGCGCCCACGATTGCCTTCGCTGTTAATTGCGAACTTTGTCCTTACGGCCGCACCCACTCCAGCAGCGTGTCCGGTTCTCGCTCCTCGTTGCGGCTGCCGTCGGTGCGCTCGATCACCCGGAAGTCGCGCGCGGCGTAGAAGCGCAGCGCCGGAGTATTGCGTTGGAAGGCCCACAACCGCAGCGGCGAATACGCCGCCATGGCCCGACCTAGCAGCGCGGTGCCAAGACCCTGTCCGTGGCACTCCGGCCGAACATACAGATGGTCCACCCAGCCGGGCCGCCAGGCGCAGAAGCCGTCGAGGGACGCCTCGCCGGCGACCCAGACGGTGCATTCGCGGAACACGCGCTCGCGGAAGAACCACAGATCCTCTGGCGGGGTGTGCAGTTCGGGCAGATACGGCAGGCAGGCCGTGCGCACCACCCGGAACAGGCGGGCCACGGCCTCAACGTCCTGCGGTGTGGCCAGCCTGATACGGGGCATGGCATCTCGGAATGCGCTACGCTCGCCTCACTCTACCCAGAGCAACCAGGGGACGCCAACCGCAAGGAACACCACGAGGCTGATCATTCCAAAGATCGTGCCCAGCCGCCAGAAATCCTTTGCCGGCAGATATCCGCTCCCCGCATAGATCGGTCCCGGTCCGGTAGCGAACGGCGTGATGATGCCCATCAGGCCGAGCGTCATGCTCAGCGCCAGGCCCGCCGCCAGCACGTTCATGCCCGGGATCGCCGCGGCGACGACCAGCATGGTCGGCAGCAGCGCCGTAGTATGGGCGGTCAGGCTGGCGAACAGGTAGTGGAGCAGGAAGAACGCGGCCACCAGGGCGATCAGGGCAGGGGCCGCCGGCCAATGCGCCAGGTGCACACTGAGCAATCCGGCCAGCCACTTCACCATGCCGACCTGCGCCAACCCGCTCGCCAGCGCGACCAGCGTGCCGAACCAGATCAGCGTGTTCCACGCCGGCTTGTTGGCCAGCAGGTCGTCCCAGCTCACGGTGCGGGTCACGACCAGCCCGGCCACCACCAGCAGCGCCGCCGTCGTGGCATCCACCACCGAGCCGCCGAACACCCACATCGCCAGGGCGCATAGCACTAGCCCGGCCAGCACCTTCTCGCGCCGGTTCATCGGCCCGAGCTTGTGCAACTCCGCGCGCGCCCACGTCGGCACTTCCGGGCTCTCCTTCAGCTCCGGCGGATACAGCTTGTACGCCAGCCAGGGGGTGCCAAGCAGCAGGATGACGCCGACGGGCAGGAAGCCCCAGAACCAGCCGACCCAGGTCACCTGCACATGCAGGGTGGTGCGGATCAGCTCCAGCGCCAGCAGGTTCGGCGCCACGCCGGTGAGGAACATCGAGCTGGTGACGCAGGTGGTCGCCAGGGCGGTCCACATCAGGTAGCCGCCGATCCGCCGCGACGACGGATCGTTCGGCAGCGAGTTGTAGATCGCCGGCATTTGCTTGATCACCGGAAATACCGTGCCGCCGCTGCGTGCTGTGTTGGACGGGGTGAACGGCGCCAGCACCGCGTCGGACAAGGCTACCGCGTAGCCGAGCGACAATGTGCGGCCGCCGAGCCACGCCACCAGCAGCAGCGAGATGCGCCGTCCCAACCCGGTCTTCTCGTAGCCGAGCGAAAAGATGAAAGCGGCGAAGATCAGCCAGACCGTCGAGTTCGAGAACCCCGACAGTGCCCAGTTCACCGCTGCGCCGGTGAGATTGAAGTCCGGCTTGGCGACCTGCGCGGGGGAGAACAATACGAAGCGGGCCAGCGCCGCGGCCACGGCGACACCGCACAGGCCGACGGCGGCGGCGGGGATCGGCTCGACCACCAGGCCGGTGATCACCGCCGCGAAGATTGCGAAATAGTACCAAGCGTATTGCGGCAGGCCGGGGGGCGCCGGCGCCAGCGCGATCACCGCGCCGACCAGCAGCGGCAACAGCATGATGAGGTGTTGCCAGACCGGCTTGTGCGCCGGTTTGTGTGCGGGCTTCGGCTCGAACTGTGCCGAGGCCAGTTGCGTGACGCTCATGGCGGCCTCCTGCGGGCGCCGATGGTTGTGGCGCCGTGAGGGAGGCTACGCGCGGTTGACGGCCCGCGCCTTGATCCGGATCAAACGGCCGCGGCGGTCAGCGCCAGCTGACGCGCGGAGAGCACTTCGGTGCGCGCGGCCCGCATCAGCCGCCGGCATTCTTCGTCGCACCAGGTGTTGACGGCGTTGCGCGGCGTCACGGTGCCTTTGTGGCCTCGGACATGGCGGAACTCGACGACCACGCCGGACGCGGCGACCTTGTCGCGATAGGCGGCGACCACCGCCTCGTATTGCCGGATCACCTGGGCACGCCGGAGCAAGCCGCTCAGCGCCTGGATCGCCCCCAGGCAATCGGTCTGCGCGATGATCCTGGAGGCCGCCGGCGGGCGCATGGCGGCAATGGCCACGTGGATGCCGTTCACCAGGGCCATGGTCTCGGCCATCGCCGAATTCGGCACCGGCTGCCGGAGCACGCCGGAGTGCCGCACCGTGCGTCCGTCGGCCTTGGCCCACGCCGCATAGGCGGCGATGCGGGAACGGCTGCAATAGGACGCGTCGGTGAACAGCGTGATCAGCATGCGGGCGATGTGCGTCTGCCGTGCGGTTCCGCGGGCCGAATCGGGTGGCCGGCGCGGCAAGCATGACGGTCGCGACGGGCCGATGCCAGTCAAATCCAGCGTTAATCGAACGGTCACGCAGCGGTGTGACAATGCGCCGCCGGCATCGCCCCTTCATAGCAAAGATGGTATAAGCCATTAACTGAATGGACCGTTGAGTTCCTGGGCGACACTGTGCGAGCCGCGATCGAGGTTTTGCCAACCGACATGGTGGCGAGCTTCCTGCGGATAACGCGTCTGATCGAGGCTGAAGGTTTGCTCAAGATGCGCGAGCCTTATGTCAAGCACCTTGAAGGTCCAATCTGGGAGATGCGCCTTTCGGGCAGAGACGGAATTGCCCGTGCCGCTTATGTCACCGCCACGGGCCGTCGTGTGGTCGTGGTCCACGTGTTTCGCAAGAAGGCACAGAAGACGCCGCGGCGCGAAATTGAATTCGCCCTGCGGCGTATGAAGGAGATTGTGTGATCAGAAAATTCATCCCGGTCGAGGAAGCTGCCAGGGAGTGGATGAAGGACCCGGCATTCCGGGCTGCCTACGACGCGCTGGAGGACGAGTTCGCCCTGGCCGCCGCCCTGATCAGGGCGCGCGGTGACGCCGACATGACACAGGAGCAAGTCGCCGAGGCGATGGGCACGACACAGGCGGTCGTTGCGCGGCTGGAGGGTGGTCGCATCCATCCCACGACCCGCACGCTGGAGCGGTTCGCCAAGGCGACCGGCACGAAACTGCGGATCAGCTTCGAACCGGCCGAGCCGAGGCGGAAGGCGAAGCGCTGAGCGCGCTGCCGGTCATTCCGGGGCCGCGGCCGGCGGATCGTCAACAAGCTGGATGTCGTTCGCCTCGCACCATTCGAGCAGGGCCGCTGCCTCCGCACGTTCTTCGAAATCGTACCATCGTTCCAGCTTGCGGCGCCGTTGCAGCAGCTCCTTGAAACCGCGGTACGCCCCGCGCCGCCGGAAGAAGTGGCGACCGTGTCGTAGTCGCTCGGCATCTCCTCGCCGGCGAAGCGCAGCACGAGGCGACTACCAAGGCCAAGGTCGTTCTTGTGCGGCACGGAGATGTAGTCTTCGGCGTCGTCATCCTCGTCTGGATCGTCTTCTTCCTCCAGGTCTGACAACATCGAATGCCAGTAGATCTTTCCGGTAGCGACAGAAATAGACGCGGTGTGTTCGCCGGGCGCACCGAAATTCACGAACTCGAACGCGTGCTCCAATTCACGCCGGCTGACAGTGACAACCTTCGTCGAGGTCATCCCTTCGCTTCTGGTCAATCCACCCGTTCGGGCAACCGCATCCACCCGGGCACGCGCGTCGTCAGCCGAGCCTCGCCGCACGCCAGATCGGCATCGAGCGCGT
>DATHNI010000021.1:0-47997 GCA_035486135.1 Acetobacteraceae bacterium | reverse complement strand
CGTCCACCGGGATCGAGGCAATTTCCGCGCGCAACTGCGCCAGCGGCCGGCCATCGCCCTTCTCGTGCAATTCGCGTTCGCCGCGGCGCACCGCCTCCGCCATCTGCGCGTGCTCCTGCGCCAGCGCCACGCGGACCTGCGCTGCCTCGACCGTTTCGCTGCCGATCATCGCCAGCACGGTGCCGAGTTCCACGCGGCAATCGTCGCGCTGCTTTTGCTGGCGAGCCAGCGCGGTGTCGGCACGCTTCAGCGACGCCACCACCGTCTCGTGCTGTTTGGCCAGCGCGCGGTGCTCTGTCAGACGCTGGCGCAGCGCCTGCACCATGGTGAACGCATCGCCGGCCGCCAGGTCGGGCGCCACCAGCGCCGCGAGGTCCGCCGCGGCAGTTCGGAACACGGCGATCTCGTCCTGCATCTCGCGCAGCCGATGGTGCAGCCTGGCACTGGACTGTTGCTCGTTGTCGAGTTCGTTCAGCAGTTCGAGCAATTCGATCGTGGTGGCGGGATCTTCGGTATCCGGGCGTTGCAGGGCCGCGCGCACCTGCGCCCATTCCAGCATCACCGCCGCAAGGTCGGACTCGGCGGCCCGCAGCCTGGCTGCCTTGTCGTCGCGGTTGCTGCGCTGCGTGGCCACCCGTTCGTGCAGGCGGGTCCGGGCATCCTCGGCCCGCTTGTTCGCCTCGATCCGTTCGTCGGCGAGCGCCAGCAGGTCGGTCAGGCCGCGCGCGCCATCCTCCGCCGGGCGTCCGAGTTCGACGGCAAGCCTGGCCAGCCACGCGGCGTGAAGCTGTTCCAACGCGGTTTGCTCGCGCGATGCGGCGGCAAGGTCGCCGTCGGCGTCGATCACCCGGTCGCGGCCGGTCAACAGGGCGCGCACTTCCGCGATCGCGGCATCGCGCGGCAGGCCGAGCACCGCGCAGGCTGCGTGCCATGCGGTGCCTGCGGCTTCATATCGCAGGGAAGCCGTTGCGTGCCCGGCTTCGGCCGCGGCGATCCGCGTGGTTAGTGCGGCGATGCCGCGCGTCAGTTCGGCGGCCCGTGCCAATCGTTCGCCTTCCCGATTGCGGCGGTCGGCGAGTTCGTCGCTCGCCGCAACGGCGTGCTCATAGGCCAGCGGCAGCGATTGTCCTCCCGCCCAGCCGGTTTCCTGCACGACATCGAGTGGATCGGTGGTGAAGGCGCGGCGATAGACCAGACGCCAGCCGGCGTCGCGGTGCGCGCGCGCGGTTGCGATGGCGGCCTCGTCGGGGATCGGCTGGCCACCGGCGATCTCGCTCAGCCGTTGCTTGTCGGTATCGACAGAACTGTGCAGATCGGCAACATCCGTGGCGCTCGCCGCCATCGCGGCCTGTGCGGTGGCGAACGCGGCGTGCAGGCGTTCGTAAGTCTCGGTCGGCATGACCGGTAGCGCCACGAGTTCGGCCGGCCCCTGGCTCCAGCCGCGCACGCGCGCCACCGCATTGGCCAGTTTGGCTTGCCGGTCCGCGACCGTCTGCCGCATCTCCTGCGCTCGCCGATCCGGCTCGCCGGCGGCACGGATCTCCCGCAGCAACCGGATCAGGCCGCGTGTGTCGATGGCTTGCGGCAACGCCGCCAGCGCCGCCTCGGTCGCCGCCACGTCCTTCTCGGCCTGCGTCAGTTCCGCCGGCGCGGCCGCCAGTGTCGCGCGCAGCTTGGCATGGTCTGCGGCGAGGCGGCGCGCGTGCAGCACCGCGGCGCGTGGCGGCACCGCCTCGCTCGCGCGCTCCGTCGGGAGGGTCAGGCCAAGCTGACGCAGGATGCCGGCGACACGATCCGTTGTCAGCGCAAGTTCTGCCTCGCGCTTCGGGATATCCAGGACCGCCTGACGCGCTGCGCCGGCGCGATCGACCAATTGCTCAATCGCGTCGCTCTGCGCGATCAGCGCCGCGTCGAACCGGATGCGGTCAATCTGTTCCGCGATCGGTTCGCGGTTGCGTTGCTCACGCTGCAAAAATTGCTCTGCGCGCAGCAGGTCGTCCTGTGCCTTGGTCAGCCGTTCCCCGGCGTCGGCGGGCAGGTCGGGCGCGTCCGGATGCGCGGCGAGCCAGGCTGAAGCCGCATCATGGTCCGCCAGCACACCGACCACGCGGCGGATGCGTTCCAGCCGGGCGATCCGCTGCGAGGCCGCCGCCGCCAGCTTGTTGCACCTCTCTTGCTCCGCGCTGAGATGGGCGAGTTCGATATCCTGCTTCTCGCGCATCTCGGGCTTCAGCAACGTGGTCGACAGGCGCTGCCTGGCTTCCAACATGCGGTCGAACTGCTGGTAGAACGGGCGCCCCTGGGACCGGCGCAGCGGCGCCAGCGCGTCGCGGGTTCGCTCCAGCGACTGGTGCACCTGCCGCGCGCGCCGCAAGCCGCCGGCGGCCGACAGCAATGCGTCTGCGACCGAACCGTTCGATGCAAGCAATTCCCGGCCGCCCTCGCGCAGCCGCTCGGTGTCCAGCGCGAACAGCCGTTCGACCAGCGTGCGGTCGGTGTGGCCCAGCACGGCGGCGAGCGCGGCGGGATCGAGCGTGGCGCTGTCGGCGTCGATCAGCGTATTGCCTTGCCCCTTGCGCCGGCCGAACACCAGTGGCGTGCCGCCGGGACCGACCGCCTCGGCCATCAGCCGCATGCGGGTATAGCCGTACCGGAACCCCATCGGGCTCTGGCCGTGGATGCCGAACAGCAAGTCGCAGAACGCGTTGCGTAGGATGGATTTGCCGGCGCCGTTCGGAGCGATCAGCAGGTTGATGCGGCCGGGCGAGGGATCGAACGCGATCCGCTGCGCCTGAAAGATGCCGTAGTTCTCGAGGGTCAGCGACAGCAGGCGCATACGGTCAGCCTTCCACGTGCAAGCTACTCCCCCTCCCCTTGAGGGAGGGGGTTGGAGGGAGGGGTGCGTACTTCCGCCTGCCGTGGATGTACGCGCCCCTCCCCCCAACCCCCTCCCTCAACGGGAGGGGGAGACGTTGCCTGGTGACGCCCGCGACACGTGCTTCCCATTGGTCCGTCAGCCTTCCGCGAGGCGCGCGAGCAACAGGTTGCGGGCGCTCTCCAGCAGTTCGGACGAGATGGTGCCGGCCGCGGCCTGCACCGCCGGATGGTCCGTGCCAAGCTCGTCGCGCAGCAGGCGGGCGCGATTGAGCAAAGCGGCGCAGTAGGATTGCACCTCGGTCGCGAATTGGCCGGGGGTTGCGTTGTCGAGTTCCCGCACCAGGAGCCCTACGGCATCGGAGCGCGCACGCATCGCCGCGCGGTCCAGTGTGGTGCGGGTGCGGACCTCGACACTCTCCAGCCAGATGGTGCCGGTGCCGGCGCAGCTTGCCGCCTCGGCGTGCAGCTTGTCGCGCGTCGCCCCGAGGTCGCGCACCAGGGCGGGATGCACGGTGGTCGCGCCCTGCAGCACGACGCGGACGGCGAGCAACCGATCGCCGGCGGCGTCGAGCGCAGTGTCGAGTTGGACGCGGACCGCGGCGAATGCGTCGTCCTCGGTGGTGGCGTGGGCGAGATCGACCGGCAGGAGTGCCCAGCGGACGACGTCGAGATCACGATGCGCGACGTCCACGATATGGCCGTCCTGCACCGTCACGAGTGTGGCGCCCTTCGGTCCGGTCTCGCGGATGTGCCGCCCCTGGGTGTTGCCGGGGAACACGATCCAGCACGGGGTGCGCGCCAGTTCCTGGCGCGCATGGACGTGGCCGAGCGCCCAGTAGTCGTAACCGTGCGCGATCAATTGCGCCACCGAGCATGGCGCGTAGGTCTCGTGCGTGCCTCGGTCGGTGGCGGAGGTGTGCAACATGCCGATGTTCAGGTGACCGGCCAGCGGGGACGGGTAGCGCGGCACGACGTTCTCGGGGACGCTGCGATCGGAAAATCCCATGCCGTGGATGACGACGTTGAGCTCGGCCAGGCGGATCGAGGCGGGCTGGTCGGTCGGGAGCATGCGCGCGCCGTCGGGCAAAGCGAGCCGGCCGGTCACCACGCTGGCGGCGTCGTGGTTGCCGCGGATGCAGAACACGCGGATGCCGGCGCGGGTGAGGCGCGCGGTCTCCTGCGCGAAGAACTGGCCGGTGCGCCAGTCCTGCCATTCGCCGTCGAACAGGTCGCCGGCGATCAGCACGAACGCCACTTGCTCGCGCAAGGCGAGGTCGACCAGGTTGGTGTAGGCGGCGCGCGTGGCGGTGCGGATGCGGTCGGCGGGGGCGTCCGGGTCAGCCTCGAGGCCACGCAGCGGGCTGTCGATGTGCAGGTCGGCGGCGTGAAGGAATCGGAAGGAGGTCATTGCGCCGGCAGAGTAGCGCAAATGAACCTCGCCCACGAAGTGGGAGAGGTCGAGACGCGGAGCGTCGAGGGTGAGGGTGATCGGGTCGGCACGCTGCCTTCGGTATTGCCGGCGCCAGCGAAAGCAGCGTGCCACCCCGATCACCCTCACCCTCGGCGCTCCGCGTCTCGACCTCTCCCGCGCGTAGCGCGGGAGAGGTTTTCCTACTCCCCGGACAGCTCCTTCCTTCGCCGGTCCAACTCCTCGCTGTACCGCCGCAGCGCGTACTGTTCCGTCAGCAGCCCGATCACGTGCCGCGTCTCCGGCCCGTCCACCACCGCCAGTGCGTCGCTTTCCGAATTCTCGAACATCGCCACCGCTTCCTTGATCGTCATCTGCGGCAGCAGCATCGTGTCCATGTGGTGCAGGATGTCGGCGGTCTTGTGGTCGTCCTCGGCGTCGGCATGCGCCTCGGGCGGGAAGACTATGCCGGCGTAGCGGTCGTCGTCGTCCAGCACGACCACACGTTGCGTTGCCCCTAGCGGGAAGTCGCGCTTGAACGCCGCCAGAGGCGTGCCGGCGCGCACCGTCCGCACCTCGCGGCGCATCATCCGCCCGACCGTCAGGTTGCGCATCCAGCCGATATCCACCGCGCTGCGGATTGCCTCACCGCGCAGGTGGAACCGCCAGGTCGCGAACGAGTAGCCGAAGGTCCGCCGCACGGTCAGCGACGAGATCACGCACGCGGCCAGCACCGCGATGGTCAGCGGCAGGCTACCGGTGCTTTCCAGCGCCAAGAACCCCATGGTCAGCGGCCCGCCGATGATGGCGACGGCCAGCCCGCTCATGCCCACCAGCGCGCACACCACCGGCGACACCGCGTGCGCCGTGCTGACGATCGCCAGCGCGCCGGCGAAGGTCTTGCCCACCAGCGACCCCAGGAACAATGAGGCAAAGAACAATCCGCCGCGGAAGCCGGAGCCGATGGAGATCGCCGACGCCGCCGATTTCAGCACCAGCAGCAATCCGACATGGGTCAGCGTGTAGGGCGCCTCGATGACGATGCCCAGCGCGCCGTGGCCAGAGGACAGCACCGCCGGCGAGACCAGGCCCAGCGTTCCCACCGCCAGGCCGCCGATCGCCGGACGGCACCAGGTCGGCACGCTGCTGCGGCGGAACAGCTCTTCGGTCAGGGTGACGCCGCGCATGATCGCCACGCCGACCAGCGCGCACACCATCCCCAGCGCCAGGATCGGGATGTAGTCCAGCGCGTCCAGGCTGCTGGGCACCTGCACATCCAGGTCGAAGATGCCGCCGCCCAGCGCATGCACCACGGACACCGAGACGATGGCCGACACCGCCACCGGCGCGAAGGTGCCAAGCGTGTAGGTGCCGATCACCAGCTCGAACGCATAGAACGCGCCGGTCAGCGGGGCATTGAACGCGCCGGCGATGGCACCGGCCGCGCCGCACCCCACCAGCACGCGCAGGTCGTTGCGCCGCACCCGGAACATGCGCCCGAGCCGCGAGGCGACCGCCGAGCCGATCTGGGTATAGCCGGCCTCCAGCCCGATGGACGCGCCGACGCCGTTCGACATGATGGTTTGCAGCACGACGACGAAGCTGTCGGTCAGCGACATGCGCCCGCCGTACAGGGCGTTGGCCTCGATCGGGTCCACTGCCCGGCGCTGCCGCCACATGGCGATGAGCAAGCCCACCAGGCCCAGCGCGAGTCCGCCGAAGGCCGGGACCAGGACGGTGCGGAAGGGGTTCAGCTCCACCATGGCGCTGAGCCGCTCGTTGCGGCCGATGCCGAACAGCACTTCGTGGACGAGCTGGGTAGTTTCTGTCATCCCCCAGACCAGGAGGCCGGCGCCGCAGCCGACGAAGGCGGACAGCGCGACCAGCCAGATCTCGTCCGCGCGGACCAGGGCACGCAGCGTCTGCGGCGCGTGCAGCACTGCCTCCCCCAGCGGGCGGCGATGGCGATGCACGGCGGCCCGGTTACGGGCATGGACGTGAGCCGCGGTGACGGACGCATCTCTCCCCGTATGCGGGCTGGCAGCACGGCCCGCGATAGATGAATCGCCAGGGAGAGTCGACATCAGCGACGTCCAGGGGGAGCAGGGGGAGAGCGGAGACTCTTGTGGAACGCCGCAGCGCAGCATTCAACCGTCGTGTGGCCGATTTGGCATGAGGTGTGGTAAAAAAGTATTACCGGACGGAAACCTGCCTTCCCGTGTCAGGTTCCGAGACCGCGCTCTGCCCTTGTGGCCGCCAGGTCGTCCTCTATGAAGGCGCGGATTACCTCGGCGATCGGCTCGTGCGGGTTGAAACCGAGGGTGCGGGCGCGCAGCGGCTCGAATTCCGGCGGCCAGGTGCCGATGATGGCGGCGATCGCCGTGTCCTCCACGCGGCGCACCAGGGCGGAGGCGCCGGGCCGCACCGCGTCCAGCGCCTGCAGCAGGTGGGCAATGGTGGTGCTGATGCCGGGCGGGTTGATGCTGCGGTCCAGGCCCATCTTCGACGTGTCCAACGCGGCGGCGTGCAGCAGCCAGTCCACGGCGCGGCGCGGGCTGGCGACCCAGGCGGCGAAGGCGTCGGGCACCGGCAGCTCGGTTTCCAGCCCGAGCAGGGGCTCACGGATGATTGCGGAGAGGAAGGAGGAGGCGGCGCGGTTGGGGCGGCCGGGGCGGACGATGATGGTGGGCAGGCGGATCGAGACGGCGTCGAGGAAGCCGCGGCGGGAGGCGTCGGCCAGGATCAGCTCGGCGGCGGCCTTCTGGGCGCCGTAGCTGTTGCCGGGGACCTGGCGGGCGTCGTCGGGCAGCACCGATCCCTGGGTGCCGCTGAAGCTGGCGACGGAACTGGTGAACACCACGCGGGGTGATTTGCCCTCGGTGTCGGCGAGCCGGCGGCAGGCGTCCACCACCGCGTCGGTGCCGCGCAGGTTGACCCGGCGGCCGAGATCGTAGTCGGCCTCAGCCTGGGCGCTGACCACGGCGGCGAGGTGGAACACTACGTCGGTGCCGGGCGGGATGGCTTCGGACGGGAGGTCCACGATGTCGCCGGCCAGCGTGGTGACCGGGAAGGCGGCTTTGGGTTTCGGTGGCTTGGCGAGGTCGAACAGGGTCAGGCCGGTTATTGCGTGGCCGCCGAGCGTGCCGTCGGCGGCGAGGCGCGTGGCAAGCTTGCGGCCGAGGAAGCCGCCGCCGCCGAGGATGGTGATCTGCATGGTGGGTGCCTTCTGCTGCATTCAAACGAGGTGGCATGGGCGGGGTTGCGGGGCTGTCTCACCAACGTCTCGTTTTCCGGTGGGAGAGACGCTGTGGGCGTATGAGTGAGGCTCTGTTCTGGTGCATAGGGGTTCTTGTTCGGGGGACGCCCTGGCTCGGCGCGCGTGGCAACGTACGGCGGGCGGAGAAGGAAGCAAGGTTTTACGCTGATGCAGCTGGGTGGACGCTGAACACGCGGATGGGGCAGGGACCACCGCGCCGGCACGGCTCACCAGGTCCGGCCGGGCGATGGTTGCCGTGAAGGTCCATGCCAGCCTCAGGCCCATTCGCGTGCTTTGCGTGCATCCGCTTTGCATCTGCGTTGAGTCTTGCTTGCTCTGTCGCGCGCCGCACCGTCCCGCTGGAGGAGCAGCACGGTCCAGCACGGCGCAAGGTCCCGCGCGATTCAGGGTGATTGCCGAAGGCTGGTCGGACGAGGCGATTGATCGGATCATCGAGGAAGAGCGTCAGGCTGCGCAGCCCCGCCTAGGATGAGGCTTGTCGTCGACACCAACATCTTCGTAAGCGCGGCGCTCAAGCAGGCGTCGGCTCCAGGCTAGAGCGTTTTCACCGTGAGTGGAAACGCCACGGCGATATTACCTTTTGCCACGAATTGACCTATGCCCTTGTGCCGCGAATTGACAGTTTCGCCCACGATCATCCAAGCTGCCGCAACGGCTATCTGACACAATTTTTGCTGCCTGAACCCGCGTCCTGATCCGCGCGGCCAATGGCGGCACAGTCGAGAAGGCAGACATGCTGTCGCTGAAATCGCCATGAACGATCAGCCCGCAATTGTTGACAAGCCGCCGGAACGTGCAGCCGATGATGCGGACCGAACGTCCCGTCACGCACCGCCGCGTCGCGCTTTCCCGTGGCGCGCGTCTGGCATCCGCCTTTTCATAGTCCTTCTGGCAGGCTGCCTCGTCGCAACGGTCGCCTACCAATGGGACTGGTGGGTTGGCTCGGCGGTGCTGCAAACCACTGACGACGCCTATATTCAGGCCGACATCACGCCGCTTGCCGCCAAGGTGCCGGGCTACGTCCGCCGGGTGCCGGTGCAGGACTTCCAGATGGTCAAGGCCGGTGACCTGCTGGTGCAGATCGAGGACAACGACTACCGCGCCCAGCTTGCGCAAGCGCAGGCCAATGTCGGCGCGGCGGAGGCGGCGGTCGACACCTTCGAACAGCAGAAATCGTTGCAGAACGCGCTGATCGCGCAGGCGGACGCGACCATCGCGTCGAGCGAGGCAGACCTGACCCGCTATCGCCTGGAAGAGGCGCGGCAAAAGAATTTGCTCGCGACCGGCATAGCCGGGACGGAGCAGATCACGGAACAAGCGGTCGACAACGAGAAGCGCGCGGAAGCGACGCTCGCCCTGCATGAGGCGCAGCTCGAGCAACAGCGTCAGCAGCTCAACGTGCTGGGCAGCCAGGAGAAGCAGGCGCGCGCGGCGCTTGGCGCGCAAGTCGCGGCGCGCGACCTTGCGGCGATCAATCTTGGCTATACCCGTATCATCGCCCCGGTCGATGGCATGGTTGGCCGGCGTCCGGTGCTGCCCGGCCAGTATGTCAGCGTCGGCACCCAGGTGGGCACGATCGTTCCGTTACCCAATGTCTGGGTCATCGCGAACTATAAGGAGACGCAGATGACCCGCGTCCGCGTCGGCCAGAGCGTGCGGCTGACCGTGGATGCGTTTCCAGGCGTCGTACTGCACGGCCACGTGGACAGTTGGTCGCCGGGGTCGGGGGCGGAGTTCTCGCTGTTGCCGCCTGATAACGCGACCGGAAACTTTACCAAGGTGGTGCAGCGCATCCCGGTCAAGATCCTGCTCACTCATGATCCGATCGTGGGTGACCTGCTGCGCCCGGGCATGTCGGTGATTGCCACCATCGACACAGACTCGACCCCGCCGAAGCCGGCGGCCGGCGCCGGCCAGGCGGCGCGATGAGCGTGCCTCGGGAGATCGCCCGGGCACTCCTCAAACGGATCGGATGGCGTCGAGGTACAACGGCGGACGATGGGCTCTGCCACCCCGCGGACCGCGCGGCGCATCCGCGGCCGCAGATCTCGACCCGGCCCTTGATCGGCGTGATCGCGGTGCTGCTGGGCTCGATCATATCGACACTTGACAGCCGGATCACCACCTTCGGGCTGGCGGATCTGCGCGGCGGCATTCATGCGGGGTTCGATGAGGGCGCGTGGATCACCACCGCATTGACCGTTGGCCAGATGATGGTCGGGCCGGCATCGGCGTGGCTGGGCGCGGTGTTCGGGGTACGCCGCGTCCTCATGATCTCCGCCACGATCTTTGGGATTTCCAATTTCCTGCTGCCGTTCTCGCCCAATCTTCACTGCGCGCTGGCGCTGCAACTGGTCAGCGGGCTGTCCTCCGGCACCTTCATTCCCCTGACGATCGGGTTCGTGGTACTGAACCTGCCGCCCAAAATGGTGGTTTACGGCGTTGCGGCCTATGCAATGAACCTCGAACTGTCGCTCAACGTTGCCGCATCGGTCGAGGGTTGGTTCTGCGACAATTGGTCGTGGCACTGGATCTTCTGGGACACGGCGCTGGTGACGCCACTCATGCTGATCTGTATCCATTTCGGCATGCCGCGAGCGCCGATCAACCGCGCGTTGCTCAAGACCGCCGACTGGTCGGGCATCCTGTACGCGTCTCTCGGCTTCAGTTTGCTGTATGCCGCGCTCGACCAGGGCAACCGTCTGGACTGGTTGAACTCCGGGCTGATCAACGGGTTGCTGTTGGGCGGCGCATTGCTGCTGATTGCCTTCGTCGTGCAGGAGCTTACGTCGCAGCGGCCCTGGATCAATCTGCGCTATGCCGCGAGCGGCAACATTCCGCTGTTGTTCCTGCTGATCGCGTTCTTCCGCTTTGCGATCCTGTCGACCTCCTACATCATCCCGCAATTCCTGACGATCGTGCAGGACTATCGCGCGATCGAGATCGGCGGCGTGCTGATCTACATCGCGCTGCCACAGTTTGTGATTGCACCGACCGTCGCGACGATTCTGCGCTTCGTGGAGCCTCGCCTGATCTTGGCCTTAGGCTTCGCGTTGGTGGGGTATGCCTGTTTCATGGCCGGCCAGCTCACCCAGGATTGGACCGGCAACGACTTCCTGCCGTCGCAGATCGTGCAGGCGGTGGGCCAATCATTCGGGCTGACCTCGCTGGTATGGTTCTTCCTGCACCACCTGGAGCCGAGCGAGATCTTCACATTCGGCGCGGTGCTGCAGACCGGGCGGTTGTTCGGGGCACAATTGGGATCGGCCTTCGTGCAGACGTTCACCAGGATGCGCGAACAGGTGTACTCGAATTTGGTAGGGCTGCATGTCACGACGGGCTCGATGGCGACAGACGAGCGGCTGCGCGAGTACGCGGGGGCCGTGGCGTCACGTTCGGTTGGCCCGGCCGAGGCCAATGCGCGCGCAACCGCGCTGCTCGCGCGGTCGGTGGCGGCGCAAGCCAATGTGCTGGCCTATATCGATGGTTTCATGGTCATCGGCTTCGCCTCCATCGGCGTGCTGCTGCTGATGCTGTTGCTGCGTCAGCCGCCGGGGTTGCCGAATTTGGCGGCGCGAACCGGCAGTCCAGCGCAAGGGTAGTGCCAGCACCGCGCCGGCGATTCGTGAGTCGCTGCGCTCGGCTAACGGCAGCTCTTGTGCTATCGTGCGGGCTGGTCACGAGGCGAGTCCATGCCGAACGTGCCGACGACCGATCTCGTCCTTGCCCGCTTTCGTCAGGCGTTGGATGACGTCTACGGCAGCAGGCCCGAGCGTGTGGTACTGTTCGGTTCGCACGCGCGCGGCGACGCGCGTCCGGATTCTGATTACGATATCGCCGTGTTCCTGAGCAGGCCTGATAGCTTCGGTCATGAGGCCGCGCGGTTGGCGGCGATCGAGACGGATATTCTGTATGACACGGGTGTGATCATCAACACCTTGCCGTTTCCCGCCGGTGCCGACCATGAACGCACCGGCTTGATGTCCGAGCTGCGGCGCGACGGCGTCGATCTGTGACTCCCGAAGCGGCGAATAATCTTGCCAAGGCGAGGGAAGACTTAAGACTAACGGCCCGTGACGAACAAGTGCGCCGACTGCCACGCGGCGAAGCTCCGTGTCATGGCCGGCGCAGGCCGGCCACCCGCGTCTTTTTCTTCGCCCCATACAGCAAAGTCATGGGTGGCCGGCCTGCGCCGGCCATGACACAGGGGAGTACGACGCCGCCGCAGTTGATTCGATTGTTTCCCCGCGGGCCCTGAGACTAAGGACCATCCCCCACGGCTCTCGGCCCGTCAGTACCCCGCTGCCCGGTCCACCACCTCCTTCAACGGCTGCCCATCGAGAAACCGCCCCAGGTTCTCCACGAACAGCCGTGCCACGGTCTTGTCGCGAGTCGGATGGCCGCCGCCGATATGCGGCAGCACGATGATGCCGTCGGTGCCCCAGAACGCATGATCGGCCGGCAGCGGCTCCTGGCGGAACACGTCCAGCACCGCGCCGGCGATACGCTTCTCCTTGACCGCGGCGATCAGGTCGGCATCGTCGACCAGATGGCCACGGCCGAAATTCAGCAGCCAGGCGGAGGGCTTCATCTTCGCCAGGCGCGCGGCATTGATGAAGTTGTCGGTCTCCGGCGTCGCCGGCAGCAGCAGCAGCACGAAGTCGGACTGCGCCAGCACCTCGTCGGTTGCCTCCGGCGAGAACACCGTCTCGACGTTGGGGACCGAGGCGCCGCGCCGCTTGGTGCCGATCACCCGCATGCGCAGTGCGGCGGCGAGCCGTGCGACCTCCTGGCCGATCTCGCCAAGCCCCAGTATGCCGAGCGTCTGGCCGTTCAGCGGCGTCGCCATGCGGCGGGTCCAGCGATGGTGCTTCTGGTCCTCGACGATGGCCGCATACGGCTTGGTGAGATGGAACAGCGCACCGAGGATGTTCTCCGGCATCGACTCGCGATGCGTGCCGCGCGCGCAGGTCAGGGTGAGGGCAGGGGGCAGGTCCGGCAGCGCCATCCAGCTTTCCACGCCGGCGGTGAGTGCCTGCACCCAGCGCAGCGTCGTCATCTGCGGCAGCAATCCGGGCGGCGCGCCCCACGCCAGCATTGCCTCGGTGTCGGCGCGCTGGGCCTGCGTCGGGGTGTCCTTGCGCGGGAGCGATTCGACGGCGACTCGCTCGGCGAGGCCGGCGGTCTCGATGGCTTCCACATAGGCGCCGGGCGTGTCGGTCCAGAGGAGAACGCGGGTCGGATGGGGCATGAGAAACTTCCAATATGTGCGGTATAAACTATTAGCGACCAGTCGATCCTACCGGTGGCAGCCGTGCCCGCAAGGGCGTCGACGCTCATCGATGGCATCCTCGAAGTTCCTTTCAGATACCACGTGTCGTGTGGTCAGCCGATTGCCAAGGCTCCTGTCGTCCGGCTGCCACGCATCGTCCGGGTCTATTCGCGTTCAGGTTGTTGGGCGCCTCATCGCCAATCCTGTGACTTGGGCCCGACCGGGTCTTGACGCCACCTGCAACCTGCTGCTGTGCTGTGCGGAAGGGACAAAGGACGCAGAACATTGCGGGAAACTTCACGTGCCTTGGACGAAATGCACCAAATCACGGCATGGTTAGCGATTTCTCAACCAGTTGAGGTTATTAGCATGGTCCGAGCCTGGAAATCGCCGTGTTGCTGCGCGTTACTCATCGCAACACGGCATTGACACGGAGCGCGCAAATGTTCCCCGCCAAGCCCATCCTGGCCGCAGCCCTGGCGATCGGAGTGGGTTACGCCGCCTATCCCTATGTGACGCTGTATCGCCTCGACAACGCCATCCACACCGGCGACGCCGCGACTTTGCAGGCGCTGGTGAACTGGCCCGCGGTGCGCGAGGGCATCAAGGAGGACATCTGCGACAACGTCGCCGACAACCCCGAGGCCACCAGCCATGACGGGAAGCTGCCAGCGTTTGGTGCCTCGTTCGTGCGCGGTATCGCGGCAAGTTCGGTGGATCAGCAGGTGACGGCGGAAGGTCTGGTCGGCATGACGCACCATCAGGCCGCCGGCCCGGCAACCTATGGCGGGGCGATGACAGTCAACTGGGCGTTCTTCGCAGATCCCACCGATTTCGCGGTCGACGTTGACGCGCCTGGACAGCAGGGTTCCATCAGGATGCAAATGAGCCTGACGAACGCCGGCTGGAAAGTCACGCGGATCTGGCTGCCGCCCGCGCTGCTGGCGCAGGGGAATACGCCGGCCTCTTGATGACCTGATCCTGCGGGCAAGCACACGCCCCTGCCTCGAGGAGTGGTGCAATCGATGCCGGTCAGAGGGCGCGCGATGCCCGCCGGATGGCGCATGTTCGCAGCCAGCTTGAGCTTCTCCCGCGGCTTCCGCTTAATGTCCTCGCCCCACCGGTGCAAAGCTGCCAGCCGCAGGTCGCGGCGGCGTGCTGGTCCGCATGCGTGGGCTGTCTGTGAAGGACCGATCGCGTGATGCACGTCTCCCTCATCGTTCCGGCGCCGTTCGATCAGGTCTCCGGTGGCTATGGCTACGATCGCCGCATGGTGGCGGAACTGCGCGCGCAGGGCGACACGGTGAGCGTGGTGGAACTCGCGGGGGCATTTCCGCTGACCGACGATACCGCGCGCGATGCGGCGTGTGCCGCGTGGGACCGCCTCGCCGATGCAACGTGCCCGGTGATCGACGGCCTGGCGCTGCCGGCCTTCGCGGGCATGGAGGATGCGTTGGCGGCGCGCGGCGCGATCGGCCTGATCCACCATCCCACCGCGTTGGAAACCGGCTTCACCGAAGCCGAACGCGAATCGCTGCGTGGCATGGAGCAACGGCTGTACCGCCGCCTGCATCGGCTGGTCGTCACCAGCGAACCCACGGCGGAGCGCCTCGTCACCGGCTTCGGCGTCGATCGCGCGCGCGTTGCCGTGGTGACGCCGGGCACCGACGACGCGCCTCGGTGCATGGGATCGGGCGGTCCGGGCTGCGAGATCCTGTCGCTCGGCACGTTGGTGCCGCGCAAGGGGCATGACGTGCTGCTGCGCTCGCTGGCGCGTCTGTTCGATCTCGACTGGCACCTGACGATCGCGGGGTCGCCGCGCCGGCATCCCGCCTATGCGGAGTCGCTGGTGGCGTTGGCCGAGGAACTGGGGATCGTGCCACGCGTGCGCTTCGCCGGTGAGATGACCGGCGACGCGTTGGAAGCGTTGTGGCACGGCGCCGATCTGTTCGCGCTCGCCACGTGGTTCGAGGGTTATGGCATGGCGGTCGCCGAGGCGCTGAAGCGCGGTCTGCCGGTCGCGGTGTGCGCGGGCGGTGCCGCCGCCGCGCTGGTGGAACCGGAAGCCGGCGTGGTGTGCGAACCAGGCGATCAGGTGCAACTGTCGAAGGCGCTGCGGCGGCTGATCTTCAGTTCATCGCTGCGCGCCGAGTTGGGCGAGGTCGCGTGGCAGTCCGGCCAGAAGCTGCCACACTGGGCGGAGCAAGCAGGGATGCTGCGAGAAAACCTCTCCCGCTAGCGGGAGAGAGAGGCATGCCCCCGGCGCTTGACCCGGGGGTCGAGGTGCGAAGCACCGAGGGTGAGGGTGATCGGGTCGGCACGTAAGCGGGTAGAGCGTCACGGCGGCAAATAGAGCGTGCCGGAAAAAGAGCGTGCTGACCCGATCACCCTCACCCTCGTGCGCTTCGCGCCCTCGACCTCTCCCGCTCCCGCGGGAGAGGTTTACGATACGGAGGAAACCATGTTGCTGGGCGCGATCGCCGACGACTTCACCGGGGCCACCGACCTTTGCTCCATGCTGGTGCGCGGCGGCATGCGCACCGTGCAACTCATCGGCGTGCCGCGTGACACCGACGCACCGCCCGACGCCGATGCCGTCGTCGTCGCGCTGAAATCCCGCACCGCGCCGGTGCGCGACGCCGTGCAGCAGAGCCTCGCCGCGCTGGCCTGGCTGCGCCGCGCCGGCTGCCGCCAGTACTTCTTCAAGTATTGCTCCACCTTCGACAGCACGGAGCAAGGCAATATCGGCCCCGTCGCCGACGCGCTGATCCGCGAGCTCGGTTGCGGCTTCGCGCTCGCCTGTCCAGCGTTTCCCACCAACGCGCGCACCGTATACCAGGGCCATCTGTTCGTCGGCGGCACGCTGTTGAACGAGAGCGGCATGGAGCACCATCCGCTAACGCCGATGACCGACGCCAACCTGGTGCGCGTGCTCGGCCGGCAGACCGATGGCATCGTCGGCCTGGTGCCCTACGCCACTGTCGAGCAAGGCAGCGGCGCGATCCGCGACGCCATGACGGCGCTGAAGGAACAAGGCCGGCGCTATGCGATCGTCGATGCGGTGATCGACGCGCACCTGCTGGCGATCGGCGAAGCGGCGTCAGAGCACGCGCTGATCACCGGCGGTTCCGGCGTAGCGATGCGGCTGCCGGAGAATTTTCGGCGCGCGGGATTGCTGCCGGCGGAAAGCGACGCCACCGCGCTGCCGCATGTCGCCGGCCACGCTGCCGTGCTGGCGGGTTCGTGTTCGCGAGCGACACTGACGCAACTTGGCATCGCGCGATCGCACGTGCCGGTGTGGCAACTCGATCCGCTGACCACGCCGGATGCCGCGCAACTCGCGGCCGCAGCACTTGCGTGGGCGCATGACAAGCTGGGAAAGACGCCGATCGTCATCGCCGCATCAGCACCGCCCGACAAGGTTGCCGCGTTGCAGGCGAAGCTGGGACGCGACGCCGCGGGTGCGCTGATCGAAGCGGCACTCGCGCAAATCGCCGAGGGCATCGTGGCGAACGGCGCGCGACGCCTCGTCGTAGCGGGCGGCGAGACGGCGGGCGCGGCAGTGCAGGCGCTGGGTGTCAGCAGCCTGCGCATCGGCGCGGAGATCGATCCCGGCGTGCCCTGGACCTATGCGCAAGGCAAAGGCGAGCCCCTGCTGATGGCCTTGAAGTCGGGCAATTTCGGCGCGCCGGACTTCTTCCTGAAGGCGTTCGAGATGCTGGAGGCGTGAGATGAACGAACAGGACACACGGCATCTGCTGGTCGAACTCGCCGCCAGCTTGTTCGTCCGTGGCTTTTCTGTCGGCAGCGCCGGCAACATCAGCGTGCGGCTCGACAACGGCTACCTGATCACACCGACCAATTCGAGCCTCGGGCGGCTCGATCCGGCGCGGCTGTCATTGCTCGACGCGGAGTTCCGCCATGCCGGCGGCGACAAGCCATCGAAGGAGGTGTTCATGCACCGCGCCTTCTATCGGGCGAGCGCCGATGTCGGCGCGGTGGTGCATCTGCATTCCACCCAGGCGACGGCGGTGGCGTGCCTGCCCGACGTGGACCGCGACAATCCGATCCCGCCGCTGACGCCGTATTTCGTCATGCGCGTCGGCCGGCGGATGCCGATCGTCGAGTACTACCGTCCGGGCGATCCGGCGATGGAGCAGGCGATCCATGCGGCGGCGCTCGGCGCGCGCGCGGTGCTGCTGGCCAATCACGGCCCAGTGGTGTCCGGCAGGACACTGACCGATGCGGTGTACGCTGCGGAGGAGTTGGAAGAGGCGGCGAAGCTCTATCTCATGCTCCGCCACGCTGCGCCGCGGCTGCTAACGCCGCCGCAGGTCGAAGAACTGCTATAGCCGCCCTGAAAAAACCTCTCCTGCTCTGCCGGAGAGGCATGCCCCCGGGCTTTGACCCGGGGGTCGAGACGCGAAGCGGCAAGGGTGAGGGTGATCGGGTCGTTCCGCATCACCCTCACCCTTGCTCACCAATCAGCTCATCGACTCGCCAGAGCCGTTTTCCGGCATCTCAGGCATCGGCATGGAAGCTGCCTTCTTCTTCCGCCCGCCGGCCTTGCGCGCGGCCTTCTTTCCGGCGGCCTTCTTGGCACCGGCCTTCTTGGCACCGGCCTTCTTCTTTGCGCCCGCCTTCTTCGGGGCTGCTGCCTTCTTCTTCGCGCCAGCCTTCTTCTTCGCGCCGGCCTTGCGCCCGACGGTCTTGCGAGCGCCCTTCGCGGCGGCCTTGCGTCCGGCCTTCTTCGGCGCGGCCTTCTTGGCAGCCTTCTTGCCCGCCTTCTTGCCGGCCTTCTTGGCAGCCCGTATCGCCATCGCCTGGGCCTTCGGCTTTTCTGTAGTCTCTTCGTTGCTCACCTGTTGAATCTCCTTCTGGTCGTTCGTTGTTGACGCGGGTTGACTCACGGCAGGCCGTGCAGCCGGTTCCGCACTCTGTCTGCCGTCGCATCGCTTTCGCGCGGACAGACCGGCAACGTCGGGGCAGCGATCGGATCGGCATTGCCGCGCCATGCCAGCGCGAACGCGTCCATCAGGCATGGTTGCCATCCGACAGATCCGGCGCGGAACTGCGCTTGTTCCCGCGCACGCCACGACCGCAAACGTCCCGACGCGTGGCGAACCAGGCCAGTGCAACGTGCATGCACCGCGGTCTTCACCGTTCCCTGCGCGATCCTGCCTGATGTGCCGACACCTGATCGCTTCTGCTTCGCCTGGACGAGGCTGCGGTCCATGGACCGTCCTTCCGTTTGTGGATGCGTGCACCGATAGAGTTGTCGCGTTATGCGAATCGGACTCACGCATACCGAATCCGCTATTCATCGTCTCGCATGCGCATGTCAACAAAAAGCAACGTCGTATCGTGCAGTCGATGCAAAATTTTTCGCACGTCGTCCGATGCGATGCATTCATGCCACAGATTCGAGTCGTGCAAGCCTTGTTCGCGACGACGAAGCGGTCATCGCCTCGCTACGAACGACGGTGCAATAGTGGTGCAAGGAAGCCTGCGCGCGGTGCTGCTGCATGGCCATGTTCGACGCTGCCCATCGCTATGAAGCGCATGGCGTCGTCCGTGTGGCGCCGTCAAACGGCGGCATCGACGATGTGCGCATCGCGCCAGCACCACCCGTTTCATGCCGACAGCGCCATCGGTTCATGCCGGCAGTTGCTCTCGTTCATGCTGAGCATCGCACCCGTTCATGCCGGCGGTCGCATCCGTCACGCTGACCGTCACACCCGTCGTGCATGACCGTCGCACCCGTTCGTGCTGACCGCAGGACCCGTCGTGCTGACCTTCGCACCCGTTCCTGCTGACCGCAGGACCCGTCGTGCTGTCCGTCGCACCCGTCATACCGACAGTCCCACCCGTCATGCCGACGAAGGTCGGCATCCACGACTTTCCTGCTTGCACCGGGGAAAGTCGTGGATGTCGACCTTCGTCGGCATGACGGGTGTGGCGCAGTCCGTCGTGCGTGCCGACCTTCGTCGGCACGACGAGAGTGGGGCAGTCTGTCGTGGACGCCGGCCTTCGTCGGCACGACGAGCATGGCGCCGGCTGTCATGGATGCCGGTCGTCGCCGGCATGACGAGCGTGGCGCAGGCTGTCATGCATGCCGGTCGTCGCCGGCAGGACGAGAAGGGCGCAGGCTGTCCGGTAGTGACGACGGCGGTGCGGCGCGGGTGAAGGAAGACAGTGCGTGTGGCAGCGGCTTCACCAGCCGCTGCGTGACAACCTGGGTCCGCTTCGCCGCCCAGGCCCGCGAAGCGGCAGAAGTTCTCGCAAACAAAAACCGCCGCGGCATCGCTGCCGCGGCGGTTGCTTGCCACAACCAGGATCGCTTCAGTGCCGCTGGTCGATCGCCACGAAGGGCACGTTCTCCGGCCCGGTGTAGTTCGCCGTCGGCCGGATCAGCTTGTTGTCGATGCGTTGCTCGATCACGTGCGCGCCCCAGCCCGACGTCCGCGCAATCACGAAAAGCGGCGTGAACATCGCGGTCGGCACCCCGAGCATGTGGTAGGAAATCGCGCTGAACCAATCGAGGTTGGCGAACATCTGCTTGGCATCGGCCATCGTCGCCTCGATCCGGTCGGCGATGTCGAACAGCTTCATCGAGCCGGCCGCCTTCGATAGCCGCCGCGCCACCTCCTTGATCACCTTGTTGCGCGGGTCGGCGATCGTATAGACGGCGTGGCCGAAGCCGATCACCACTTCGCGGCTGGCAACCCGCTTGCGGATGTCGGCCTCCGCTTCGTCCGGCGTGTCGTAGCGGCTCTGGATCTCGAACGACACTTCGTTGGCTCCGCCATGCTTCGGCCCGCGTAGCGCGCCGATGCCCGCCGTGATGGCCGAATACATGTCGGCCCCGGTGCCCGCCACCACGCGGCAGGTGAAGGTCGAGGCGTTGAACTCATGCTCCGCGTAGAGGATCAGCGAGGTGTGCATCGCGCGCACGAACGCCGCGCTGGGCGGCTTGCCGTGTAGCAGGTGCAGGAAGTTGCCGCCGATCGAGTCGTCGTCGGTTTCCACCTCGATCCGCTTGCCGTTATGCGCGTAGTGGAACCAGTACAGCAGTGCCGGACCGAGGCAGGCCATCAGCCGGTCGATAATGTCGCGCGCGCCTGGCTGGTTCTGGTTGTCCTTCTCCGGCAGCACGCAGCCGAGCGCGGAGACGGCGGTGCGCATCACGTCCATCGGATGCGAAGCGGCGGGCAGTGCTTCCAGCGACTGCTTCACCGCGGCCGGCAGTCCGCGCAGTGCGATCAGCCTGGCCTTGTAGCCGGCCAGTTCGGCGCGCGTCGGCAGTTTGCCGTGCACCAGCAGGTAGGCGATCTCCTCGAACTCGCAGGTCTCGGCGACGTCGAGAATGTCGTAGCCGCGATAATGCAGGTCGTTGCCGGTGCGCCCGACGGTGCACAGCGCGGTGTTGCCGGCGGTGATGCCGGACAGGCCGACGCCCTTCTTCGCCCGGTTGGGAATGGCAGCGGTGTCGCTCATGGTGTGCTCCTTCAGTGAAGTAAACCTCTCCCGCGAGAGCGGGAGAGGTCGATGGCGCGCGGCGCCGAGGGTGAGGATGATCGGGTCGGCACGCTGTTACTGCTTCGGGGCGACCCGATCACCCTCACCCTCGGCGCTATCGCGCCTCGACCTCTCCCGCACGGCGGGAGAGGTAATCACTCCCGCGCAGCGGGAGAGGTCATCAACGTCAAAAAATCCCCGGCTTGCCGACGCCCAGCGTCCCCGCCGGCAGCACGACGTTCAGCCCATGCAGCTCTTCCGCCTTCAGCTTCGGCAGCTCCTGCGCCACCTCCAGGAAACGGGCAGCCTCGCGTGGCGTGATGATCCCGTCGGTGAGCATGTGGAACTTGCGGATGTAGTCCTCCCGCTTGAACGGCTTTGCGCCGAGCGGGTGTGCGTTGGCGACCCCCAGCTCGTCCACCAGGATGGTGCCGTCGCGCAGGAACACTTCGGCGCGGCCGCCATAGGCGATCTCGTTCGGGTCGGTCGAGAGATACCGCCGCTCCCATTCGGGATCCTCGCTCGTCTCGATCTTGTGCCACAGCGCCACCGTGTCCGCCCGTGCCGCGCGTTTCGGCGTGTAGCTGTCCACGTGATGCCACCGCCCGTCCTGCAGCGCGACCGCGAAGATATACATAATCGAGTGATCCAGCGTCTCGCGACTCGCCTTCGGATCCCGCTTCTGCGGATCGTTGGCGCCGGTGCCAATCACCGCATGGGTGTGGTGGCTGGTATGGATGACGATCTTCTCCACCGCCTCCAGGTCGGGGATCTGTTCGCGCATGCGGAACGCCAGGTCGATCAGCGCCTGCGACTGGTATTCGGCGCTATGCTCCTTGGTGAAGCTGTCGAGGATCGCCCGCTTCGGTTCGCCCGGCGCCGGCAGCTTCACCTGATAATGCGCCTGCGGCCCGTCCAGCACCCAGGCAATGACGCTGTCCTCGCCTTCATAGATCGGACTGGGCGCGCCCTCGCCGCGCATCACGCGATCCACCGCCTCCACCGCCAGCTTGCCGGCATGGGCGGGCGCATAGGCCTTCCACGAGCTGATCTCTCCCTTGCGCGATTGTCGCGTGGTCACGCTGACATGCACCGCCTGCTGCACCGCCTGGTAGATCACCTCCGGCTTCAGGTTCAGCAGCGTACCGATGCCGGCCGCCTGTCCGGGACAGAGATGGGTGATGTGGTCGATCCGATGCTTGTGCAGCGAGATCGCGCGCACGAGGTCGATGTGGATCTCGTAGCCGGTGGCGATGCCGCGTACCAGGTCGCGGCCGGATTTCCCCATGGTCTGCGCCACCGCGAGGATCGGCGGGATGTTGTCGGCTGGATGCGAGTAGTCCTGCGCCAGGAACGTGTCGTGCATGTCCAGCTCGCGCACTGCGGTGCCGTTCGCCCACGCGGCGTATTCCGGACTGACGGTCTTGCCCGATGGCACGCCGAACACCGTTGCGCCGGCGGCACCGCGCGGCCGCGGATGACCCAGCGCCATGTCGCGCGCCGACATCGGCGCGTGGCGATTGACCGAAGCGACCGCCACCGAGGCGTTGTCGATGACGCGGTTGATGATCATCTCCGCCACGTCCTTCTCCACCGGCACCTTGTCGGCGGCAAGCATGGCGAACTTCCAGGCAAGCTGGTCCTCGCGCTTCAGGTTGTCCTTTGAGGGGTGCACCCTCACGTCATGCAGGATCATGCGTTTCCTCCGCTGGGTCGGCTGGTGTCGCTACCCGATCCTTCGTAGGGTCGCGGCGGCGCAACGGCAAGCGCACCAGGTCCCACGTGAGAGCTGCGCCGTGACACTTATATAGAGTGCAGTACCGATGACGGATGCGCCGACGATCCGTCCGGCGACCGCAGCAGATCGGCCGGCACTGCGCGTAGCCACGATCGAGCCGCAGGAGTACGAGCGACGGCGTCACGATACGCGTCTGCCGGGCGAACTGATTGCCGATGACTATCTGGATTGGATGTGGCGCCGGTCCGACGCCCCTGTGTCATGGCCGGCGAAGGCCGGCCGCCCACGACTTTGCCGCGTGGCACGAAGGAAAGACGTGGGTGGCCGGCCTGCGCCGGCCATGACACGGAATTTCGCCGCGTGGTGGTCGATGCACTTATTTGCCCGCAGGCCCTTATCGGCGCAATCGAGACATACCTGCGGCAGCGCGGGGTCGTGCGCTTGCGCATCAGCGCGCTCGCGGTCAATGAGGCTGCGCGGCGCAGCTATCGGCACGCGGGCTTCGCCCCGTATGAGATTCTGCACGAGACGCGGATTGGTCCAGGCGACGAAGGGTGACACGATGGCGACAGCATTCGATCGGGTGATCGTCGGAACGGTGGTCACCGCCGACGCCATCCTCGACCACGGCTACGTCGCGGTGCGCGGCGAGACGATTGCGGCAATCGGCGAAGGCGCGCTGCCGCCGGCAACGGAGACCATCGACTACGCGGGAAGCTTCATCCTGCCCGGCCTGGTCGATGGCCACATGCACACGTCGTCCTCCACCGGCTGGCCGGGCATCGAGAGTGCATCGCGCTGCGCTGCCGCGGGCGGCGTGACAACCTGTTGCGACATGCCGTACGACGTGCCGGCACCGGTGACCGACGCGGCGATCCTTGCCGACAAGATCGGCTGGGTGGAGCGCACGTCGCATGTCGACATGGCGCTGTACGGCACGATCCTCAAAACCGGCGGCATCGATGCGATCGCCGGACTCGCCGCCGCCGGCATCTCCGCGTTCAAGCTCTCCACATATGAGTACGACGCGGTGCGTTTCCCGCGCATCGACCATCCCACCATGCTCGCAGCGTTCCGCGAGATCGCGAAGACCGGCCTGCCGGTGGCGATCCACAACGAGGATCAGGAACTGGTCGAAAAGCTCACCGCCGAAGCGCGCGCCGCCGGACGCGTCGAGCCGATCATGCATTGCCGCACCCGCCCACCGCTGGCGGAAACCATGGCGGACCTGGAAATCTTCGAGATGGCGCTGGAGACCGGCGCGCACGTCCACATCGCGCATTCATCGCTATCGCGCGGTTTCGAGATTGCCGAAACGTTCCGTACCATGGGCGCGCAGACCACCGGCGAAGCCTGCATCCAGTATCTGTGCATGACCGAGGACGACATCGTGCGCCTCGCCGGCCTGGCGAAATGCAATCCGCCGCTGCGCACCGCCGCCGAGGTCGAGCGCATGTGGGCGTGCCTGCAAGCCGGCAAGATCGCCTATGTCTCCACCGACCACGCGCCGTGGCCGATCGAACGCAAGACACTGCCGGACATCTTCGCCTGTGGCGCCGGGCTGACCGGTTTGCAAAGTTTTGCGCCGCTGATGTTCTCGCTGCTGGCCGAACGTGGCCTGTCGCCGACCCTGATGGCGACGTATTGCGCAGAGCGCAGCGCGAAGCTGCACGGCCTGTGGCCGCGCAAGGGTGCAATTCGCGTCGGTTCGGACGCCGATCTGGCGGTGCTGGAGCCGGGAGATTTCACGTTCGACCAGGCGGCGATCCTGGACCGGCCGGAGATGCGATGGTCGCCGTATCACGGACGCCGCATGCGTGTACGCGTCGCCGCGACGTTCCTGCGCGGGCGGATGATCTGGGACGGCGCGCGTTTGCACTCCGCCCCCGGCACCGGGCAATTCGTGCCGCGGCAGCGTGGCTGATCAGAGCGCGGTGACGTCCGGCAACTGGCGGCGCGACTGCAACACATCGGCCACCACGGCCGCATCGACAATGTCCCGGCGCGCGGCGTGCTTCGGCCTGGCGCGGTACACCTTGCGAGCGTCGTCGAGGATGCTCGCATCATCGGCCATGCTCAGGTCCAGCACGACGAGCGTCTCGTCCATGCGATGGCCGGCCTTCGCGTCATCCGCGGCATAGCGCGCGGCGCCGGCGCCAGTGCCGGCGGTGAAGCGGAACATGCTGGTGGCCGCGTGGCGCGACGCGGGCCGCACGACGCGCACCACGCGGCGGGCCAGCGACGCCATGCCGAGGTCGATGACGACGTCGTCCGGCGCGGCGGGAAACAGCGAAGCGGCGCGGAAGCGCTGGCTGAATTCCCGCAGCATGCGCATGTAGCAGGGTGTCTGGACGCAGGCGGCGATCACGGTCGGCACCGGGGCGTAGCCCGCAACCCGCAGGATGGCGAAGGCCAGCATGCGGTGCATCAGGTTGGACGCGCGCACCGCCGGCGCCAGGTAGGCCGCGTCGAGGAACAGCAACGGTTCCCGTTCGGTCGCCAGGTCGCTCGCGGCGACGACGCCGAAACATCGGCCGTCATCGATTCCGGAGGCGACGATCAGGTGGTCGCTCGCGGCCATGCGCAGGCCGTTCTGCCACGGCAGCATGGCGCCGGTCATGCCATCCTGGCACACGTCCTCGAGGATGCGGCACGGATCGAATGCCGCGTTCCTCGACGGATTGCGCAGATAGCTCAGTCTCAAACCCTGCTCGGCAAGGATGGTGTCCATCGCCGGTCCCCTATTTTCCGGAAGAGTAACGGTCTGGCGCTCGCGGGGCTGTGAGGTGGCTCACAGGTTTAGCGGCTTTTTCACGCCGGGGAGGAGCGGCGCAGGGGACGGGGAGGGGCTTTCCATCCGCCATGCCAGGGACGACAAAGGCGCGGAGGAGCCAAAGGAGCAGGACAATGGGTCATGGGGATGGCGGGGCGCCGGCGGCGGGCACGGTGGATTGGCGGCATAACGGCGTGCGGGTGATCAAGGGTAGTCAGCTCGACACCAACACGCCGCAGACGCCCGGGATGAACCGCGCGGCGGCAATCAACGCGGCCCGGGTGGGCGCGCAGAAGATCTGGGCCGGCACGGTGCATATCCATGCCAACGCGAAAACCGGGGCGCATCATCATGGGGCGCTGGAGAGCGTGATCTACGTGGTGCGCGGCAAGGCCCGGATGCGCTGGGGGGAAAAACTGGAATTCGTGGCCGAGGCGGAGCCGGGCGACTTCATTTTCGTGCCGCCGTATGTGCCGCATCAGGAAATCAATGCGAGCTCCGATGAGACGCTGGAGTGCGTGCTGGTGCGCAGCGACAACGAGGCGGTGGTGGTGAATTTGGACATCGAGGCGGTGGAGAAGCCGGAGGCGGTTTACTGGGTGGATCCGATCCATAAGGCGCCGTAGCCGCGCGCCCAGAGCGGTCGGGGTGGACCAGGCAAGGCCAGGGCTCTGCCCCCGGACTTGATCCGGGGCCAGAGCCTTGGCCTTGCTTCGCCCGATTGCCCTGGAACGCACGTCATGCCCGGTTCAATGCCGCGACGATCATGTCGATCGCCTGCCCGTGCCAGCGCTGCACCGCCTTGTGGTCCGCGCCCAGCGCCGCACCGAGGCGCCGCCATGGAAACAGATGCTTGTCGGTCAGCGGATGCACCAGGCTGCGCGCGCCGACGATGCGGCGCAGCACGTAGCGATCGAGCGGGATCACCCCGATCCAGCCCATCGCCTCGTCCATGCGTGTAATCTTTTCTGATGAGGGGACGGCCGGACGGACGACCTGGTCTGTCCACCCGTAGGCCTCCAACGCGGTGCGCACGATCTCGATGTTCGAGGTGCGCAGCTTGGTGGTCCAGCCGGTGTCGCGGATGGCCAGCAGCGTGGCGCCGGCTTCCTCCAGCCGGCCGATCACGAAAGCCGCGTCAACGGGTTGCCCGTCCGGCGTGTCGACGCGTGCGGGACGATAGGCAGGTGCGGTGGGCGCGGCGCCTTTGGTGATGGCGGCCATGGTACGAGGCTCCTTGCGTGATGCGGTGCGCGGGATGGTGCGGGCGCTGGATGCGGCGGCGCCGGCTCAGCGGCGGAAGAACCGCAGCGGGTAAGGCGTGCCCTCCAGCACGGTGCCGGCGTTGATGGCGTCCCAACTGGCCGGATGACCGGCCGGCAAAGGCTCGCGCTCGGGGTCCTCCCACGAGGACTCGATTTCGGCGGGCGCGCGGCCGAGGCCGATGCGGCGGCCACGCTCGGTCACCGCCCAGAACGACAGCATCAGGTCGGCGGCGATCGTGTCCCAGTTCGCGCCTTCGGCTCGCCGCCTGCGAAGTTGCATGTCCTGGGCATCGGTCCAGGCGATCTTGTGTGACATGGGGACGGGCGCTCCGGAGGTTGGTGACAGCGGGCATGTTAGATTATATGACTGTAATAGTCAACATAAATAACATGCATGGCGCAACCATCCCCGTCACGCGGGCGCCGCAGGATCGGGTGGAGCCCCCTACGACACGACACCATCCGCGCCGGAGGCTTGTATTTCCGCTTCCCTGGTTAGCGGAACTGACTTACAAGAGCGGTATGAGCGACCCGGTACAGATCGGCGAACGGATACGTGCGGCGCGGCAGGAACGCGGCTGGACGCAAGAGCAATTGGCGGAGGCGGTCGGCGTGTCACGCAGCGCCGTCGCGCAGTGGGAGACCGGGCGAGCAGGTCAGCTCACCGGCAACCTCTCGCGCATAGCCGAGGTGCTGTCGGTCGGCATCGAGCACCTCACGCACGGACGCGAAAAGCGCGCGAACCTGCAGGCGGGGACGGGGGATGAGTTGGCCCTGCTGCGGCTGTATCGCGAATGTGCGCCGGAGGACCGCCAACTGCTGTTGCGTACTGCCCGCAGGTTGGCCAAACGCTGATGCGGAGGCGGCTATGCGGCGTATGTCTTTCGGCCTTGGCGGGGGGGCCAAGCTGACCCCACTCGGGGAGAACAACCAGGCGTCTCCCCCACCCTATCAGGCGCAGAATTGGCTGCGGCGACGGCTGGAGGACGCCGTCGAGGACGTGTTCCGTGCTGCCCTGCAGCGCGGCGACCTGGCGTCGGCCGAGGACCTGCTCGGCGTCATGGAGAGCATGCATGCCCGTGCCCGCGTGCGATTCAGCTCGGAGCGCCGTGGCACCGCGCTGATGATCGACCGCGCACGCAAGGAGCTGGACTCGCGCAAGTCGCGTCGCCGCACCGGCCCAGGGTGAATTGCTTAATCACCTCTCCCGCGGGGCGGGAGCGGTCGAGGTGCGAAGCACCGAGGGTGAGGGTGATTGGGTCGGCACGTAGCAGCTAGAGCGTGCCGGCCCGATCACCCTCGCCGCTTCACACTCTCGACCCCCGGGTCAATCGTCCGGGGCCAGGCTCCCTCCCGCGGGAGCGGGAGAGATGTAACGTTTATCGGGTCGCGCTCTCGGCGGCCCGCCGACGCTGGGCCGCGACCAGCGAGGCCACCGCACAGGAACCGATGCGCGAGATCAGGGTGTCCGCGCGGCTGGTCAGGATGATCGGCACCCGCGCGCCGAGCACGATGCCGGCGCTTTCCGCCCCGGCGAGAAAAGACAGGCTCTTCGCTAGCATGTTGCCGGCCTCGAGATTCGGCACGACCAGGATGTTGGCATGTCCGGCGACCGGCGAGACGATATGCTTGATCGCCGCGGCCTCGCGGCTGATCGCGTTGTCCAGCGCCAGCGGCCCGTCCAGCACGCCGCCGGTGATCTGGCCGCGATCCGCCATCTTGCATAGGGCGGCAGCCTCGATGGTGGACAGAACTTTCGGGTTCACGGTCTCCATTGCCGAGAGGATTGCCACCAGCGGGCGTTCGATGCCGAGGGCGTGGGCAAGGTCGATCGCGTTCTGCACGATGTCGACCTTGTCCTCCAGGGTTGGCGCGATGTTCACCGCGGCGTCGGTGATGATCAGCGGCGCGGCGTAGCCGGGTACGTCCATGATGAAACAATGGCTGATGCGCCGTGCCGTGCGCATGCCGCTGTCATGGGCAACCACCGCTCCCATCACCTCATCGGTGTGGAGGCTGCCCTTCATCAGCGCCTCAGCCTTACCCTCACGCACCAGACCGACGGCTTTGGCCGCCGAATCGTGGCTGTGTTCCGAGGCAACGACCGGCAGACCCGTGATGTCGATGTCGTTCTGCCTGGCAAGGTCCGCCAGCCGTGCGGGCGGGGCGACCAGGGTCGGAGCGATCAGGCCAAGGCGGTACGCCTCCACGGCGCCGGCGAGCGACACCGCGTCGCACGGATGCACCACCGCGGTGGCAACCGGCGGCAGCCGGCGCGCCATAATCAGCAGGCGCTGATATCTCTCACGGCCACATTCGGCGCCGCCGTCCATGTCGATCGGTTCCAGTCCTGACAATATCGGTTCCATGCGCCATTGATGGCGTGTCCGGTTTGCGGCCGCATTGACCTGCGTCAAAGGCGGCCGACCGGCGTGGCTTGCGCTGGACAGAGGCGAGTGGGCACATGTCGACCAAGCCGGGGCGCTTATAGCAGCGGAAAGGATAACAACTGGTTACAAGAAGAGCGAAAAAGATGCGCGCAGGGCAGTTGGGTGAGCCAGGCAAGGCAAGCTCGCTGCCCCCCGGCGAAGGCCGGAGCTCTGCCTCCGGCCTTCGCCGCGGGGCAAAGCCTCGGCGTTGCATCGCTCACCCGACAGCCGTGAGTTGACAACGAAACGACGTCGTGTGCACGTCGTTGGACCTGTGAGGATGGCTCCCCATGCCGGGCGTCGTGCGAAAACTCCTGCTGACCGTCGCGTTGCTCTGCTGCGGCGCCCTCCCGGCAACCGCGTCCGACGTATGGTCCGTTCCGGACGTCGATGCGCTACCCATGGACTCGTTCGGCCAGACGGTGCGCGCCGGCCGCGACCTGATCGTGCACACCGCGGCGACGATCGGGCCGGACGCCGCCGATCCGGCGATGCGCTTCTCCGGCAACGGACTGGAATGCCAGAGCTGCCATTTGAATGCGGGCACCACGAAGTTCGGCCTGCCGCTCGTCGGCGTCTGGGGCGTCTTTCCGCAGTTCATCGCGCGCGAGAACGAGGTGCGCACACTGGAGGAGCGGATCAACGGCTGCCTGGAGCGCAGCATGAACGGCCGCGCCCTGCCGATCGGCAGCCCGCAGATGAAGGCAATGCTCACGTATATTCGCTTCATCAGCGCCGGCGTGCCGACCGGACACAGCGCTGACGGGCGCGCGACGCCGCCACTCCCACTGCCGGCCGCGGCGGCTGATCCGCAGCACGGCGCGACCGTGTTCGCGGCCACCTGCGCCGCGTGCCACCAGGCGAACGGGCAAGGACAGCGCTGGAGCGGGGAGGATGCCGCAGCGCAACGCCATCGTTATCAATTTCCACCGTTGTGGGGACCGGACAGCTTCAACGACGGCGCGGGCATGGCGCGGCCGATCACGGCCGCCAGTTTCATCCACGCCAACATGCCGCTCGGCACCGACTACACTCACCCTGCGCTGAGCATACCGGACGCGTTCGACGTCGCCGTGTTCATCGACAGCCAGCCGCGGCCGCATCGCGAGGGCATTGAGCAAGACTTCCCCGACCGTTCGTTGAAGCCGGTGGATGCGACGTATCCGCCGTTCCTTGGCCCGTTCCCGGCCTCGCAACACCAGACCGGGCCGTGGGCGCCGATGCAGCAATGGATGAAGGACAACGCACGCAGCCTACGCAGCGATCTGCCAACGCCGCGCGGTTAGCAGACACCGATGGACTTGCTCCGGACGGTGGCGGCGATCGGCCAGCGCGCTCAAAGGGCGTAGCATGCGCATTCAACAATCGCGACGAAGGACGTGAACCATGAAAGAGCAGGAGATCGATCGCGGCGGGGAGATGGAGGATGGCGCGCGGCGCCGGAGTCTGTTCGGCCGACTTGCCGGCGCGGCGGCACTCGGGCTCGCGGGGCTGTTGCCCGCGGCTTCGGGCTCGGCGGCGGCCGCGCCGGCGGGCGACGGACCGGACTGGCCCGGAAAGCTGAAGGGACGTCATCGCCAACTGGTCGATGGGTACGCGATCAACGGCGGGTATCCGCTCGCGTTCGCGTACAATTTCCTGTCGACGAATGCGCCTGGCGCGGCAACCTCCGTGGTTATTCTCCGCGCGGGCGCGTTCCCGATGGCCCTGGGCAATACGATTTGGGCAAAATACAAGGTCGGCGAGGCATTCAAGATCATCGATCCGGAAACCAACGCGCCGGCGGTGAAAAATCCATTCCTTCACCCGAAGCCAGGCGTCCTTCTGGGGGACGAGGTCGCGGTTGACCGATTGCTCGCGTCAGGCGTGATCATTGGCGCATGCGACATCGCGCTGCATGGCCAGAGCAAGCGGCTCGCCAGCAATGCCGGGGTGAGCGCGGACGATGCGGCAAAGGAGTGGGCCGCGAACATCGTGCCGGGCATAACGATCGTGCCGTCGGGCGTGTGGGGGCTCAACCGCGCGCAGGAAGCCGGCTGCACGTACTGCTCCGGCGGCGGTTAGCCGGTCGTCCGGCGCGTTCAGGCCAATCGCCGCGGCGGATCAGCCAATAACGCGGCGACGAAACTGTCGATCAGCGCGTTCGTCTGCGCGCTGGCATCGAGCTGCGGGAAATGACCGGTGTCCGCGACGATCTCCACGCGGGCGGACGGCACGGCAGCACGGACCATGTCCAGGTAGGGCGTGTTCTGCCCCTCGGTCATGGTGCGCCGCTCGCGCTTCTCGTTGCTGTAAGTCGATTGCAGCGCCATGAGCGGCACGCGCAGGCTGGCCAGTGAGTGCGACAGGCGGGTGACGTCGTAGCGTTGCATGTCGGTCAGCATCTTCTCGCCGATCGGTCGCGGCAATCGCAAGGCGCGTTCGATGATGGATGCGACCACCGACCTGTCGCTTCGGCCGGTGAACATTTCCTGGAACAAGCTGATGACCAACGTCTCGTAGCCGTTCGGCATGGCGCAACGCTGCCGCAAGACGTCCTCCATGGCGGGGGAGAACTGGCTGCCGTCAACCAGAACGACCGCAGCCGTCTGGGCCGGCGCCTGCAACGCGGCCTCGATGACGACGCGGCATCCCATGCTGTGTCCGACCAGGATCGCGGGTGGCAGGACCAGCGCGCGCATCACCTCGGCCACGTCGGCACCATAGCGCTCGATCGAGCATTCGGCGGCGGAGCCCGGGCTTTCGCCATGCCCGCGCAGATCGACGGCAACCGTCTGGTGGCGCGGCGAGACATGCGCCACCTGGGTGTCCCAGTCGGTGTGTGCACAGCCGAAGCCGTGCACGAAAACCAGCGGAGGATGCGCCTGGCCCGTAACGACGTGATGAATGAGCGCCATTGTTTGTCCGTCCACCGCTGCACGTCAGTCATTTTGCTGATTGGTATTAGAGCGCTTTCACCGTGAGTGGAAAGTCGCCCGCACCTGTCATTGCGAGGCGCGCAGCGCCGAAGCAATGCCCCTCCTGACGAGCCGGCCGTGGTTCGTCAGGAGGGGGATCGCTTCGGCGCTGCGCGCCTCGCAATGACAGGTGGGCCCGGCGTTTGTCCAGTCAGGATGGAAATGCTCCCGCTGTGGATGGCGGGCCTTCGCCCGCCATGACCTGGAAGGCCGCGTCCCGCGTCGCCGTTGAGGAACTTGCCCGGCGCCACCGGCACGGTGCAAACACGCTCCCCCGCAACCGGTCAACGGAGGTCAGCCCATGCCCGACGGCACGCTCTACATCGGCAACCGCCGCTACTCGTCATGGTCGATGCGCGGCTGGCTCGCGGTGCGCGCGGCCGGCCTGGACGTGGAGGAGGTGCTGATCCCCTTCGTCCGCCCCGGCCCGACGCCGGCGATCGTCGCGCGCTCGCCGAACGGGTTGGTGCCCTATCTCGAACATCTCGGCGCACGCGTGTGGGAATCCATCGCCGTCTGCGGCTACTGCGCGGAGTACGCGCCGGCGCTGTGGCCGGAGGATCGCATCGCGCGAGCCCATGCGCGCTCCATCGCCGCGGAAATGCACGCCGGGTTTCGCGAATTGCGCCAGGCGATGTGGATGAACCTCGGTGGCAGGTTCGCCGGGCTCGGCCGCACGCCGGGGGCGCTGGCCGATATCGCGCGGATCGAGGCGCTGTGGGCGGACACGCGGCAACGCTTCGGCGCCGGCGGCCCCTACCTGTTCGGCGCCGGCTTCACCGCGGCGGACGTCATGTATGCGCCGGTGGTGGCACGCTTCCTCACCTGGAAGCCGGAACTGACAGCGGAAACGCGGGCCTATTGCGACGCCGTGCGCGCGCACCCCTTGGTCGCCGCCTGGTACGATGCGGCGGCCGCGGAGCCGGCGGAATGGCTGGTCGCCGAGTACGAAGCCATGCCATGAGCCACGCCACGGCGCTGGACCATGTCGGCGTGGTGGGGCACGACGTGGCAGTGCTGGCGGCGGAATTCGAGCGCCTCGGCTTCTGCCTCACCCCGTTGGCGCGGCACGCAGGCGGCCGCACCGGCAATCGCAACGTGATGCTGCGGCAGGGCTATCTCGAACTGCTGTCGGTCGTCGATGGCGGGCGCAGCGCGACGCTCGATGGGTTTCTCGCGCGCTATGCCGGCATCCATATCCTGGCGCTCGCCATCGACGACGAGACCGCGGCGCTGGCGCGCCTGCATCGCGCGGGGGTCGTGCAGGCCGCGCTGTCGCAAACCGATCGGGCGGTGGACGATGCCGATCCGGCGGGGCCACGGGCACGCTTCACTCTGGTCACGACGCCCGATCCACCCGAGGGCCGGATCCACCTGATCCGCCATGCCACGCCCGAGGCGCTGTGGCAGGAGCGCTTCCTGCACCACCCCAACCACGCGGTGGCGCTGGAGGATGTGGTGTTGGCCGTCCCCGATCCGGCAGCCACCGCGGCGCGACTGTCGCTGCGCACGGGGCGGCCGGTGGTGCCGGATCGTGCGGGCGGATATGCGCTGGATCTGGCGCGCGGGCGGGTGCGAATGCTGCGCGCCGACACGCTTGGCGCGGTGTTTCCGGACGTTGCGGTGCCGGTTCTGCCGTGCATCGCCGGCGTGACGTTGACCACCGACGATGCGAACGCGGCGCTGCGACAGTGGTGTGTGGATCGTGCGATTCCGTTTCACGCCGCTGGTGATGCGCTACTGGTGCACGCGGGCGGCGTGGTGCTGCGATTTCGCTAGCGGTGAGCAATCAGGTTGGCGCGTAGCAAGGGGAGCGTGCCGGCCCGATCACCCTCACCCTCACCCTCGCCGTCGCCGCTGCGCGTCTTGACCTCTCCCGCGAAGCGGGAGAGGTGTACAGTTGTGACCCAGCGCCGCATTCCTGCTTCCGGTCTGTTCCTTACGCTCTTGGCGTTGGTGGCGCAGCTTGCCTTCGGTTCCGTGGTGCCGCGGCCGGAAATGGCGCTGTTGCCGGGCGAACTCGGCGTCATCTGTCACGCCTCCGCGCCATCGGACGGCACGGCGCCGCCCGCGCACCACAGCCCCGTGCCGGACTGCCAATTCTGTCCGCTGTGCATGTCGCTCGCGACGCCGGGCATGGTTCTGCCAGGCGTCACGCAGTCTGTGCCGGCGCCCCAGGTTGCCGCGTTCCGGCAGCCCGGCCTGCCGCCGCCGGCCATTGCGCCGCCCGTCGCGGCCTTGCTGTCCGCGCAACCGCGCGGCCCTCCCGTCCTGGCCTGAGACACCGGTCCGTACCGTAACGCGTGGCGCCGAGCGCGCCGCGCGACCCATGTCCAGGAGCTTTCCATGCGTATTCCCATCATTCGGGCCGCGCTGGCCGCGGCATCAGCGCTGATCGCCACGCCGGTGTTTGCGCACTCCTATCTCCAGAGCGCTTCGCCACCGGTGAACAGCACCGTTACCGTCGCGCCGAGCGAAGCTACGATCAGCTTTACCTCAGCGATCGAACCCCGGTTCAGCACCATCGACGTTACCGGTGCCGGTCTCCAACGGGTCGATAGCGGTGCGCAGCACCTGGTGGATGGAAACGCGGGGCGCCTCGCCGTTGGACTGAACGACTTGCCGCCGGGCACCTATACCGTGGCGTGGCAGGCGCCCTCGGTCGATACTCACAAGACCAACGGCAGCTATCACTTCACAGTCGCCGCCGCGGATGCATCGGACATCAGCCTGGACCATGTTTGGGCCCGCGCGAGCGCCGGCAACGCGACCACGGGTGCGGCCTATCTCACAGTGACCGACCATGGCCGCCCGGACCGCCTGGTCGGCGTGAGTACGCCGGTCGCCGCCACGGCCGAGTTGCACGAGACGATCAATGACAACGGCGTCATGAAAATGCGCCCGGTGGCGGGTATCGCGTTGGAGCCGGGCAAGCCGGTGAAATTCTCGCCCGGCGGCTATCACGTGATGTTGACAGGTCTGAAAAGTCCCTTGAAGGCGGGCGACAGTTTTCCGCTGACCCTCGCGTTCGAACACGCGCAGCCCATCACCGTGACGGCGGCTGTTGAGGCTGTGGGTGCCGCCATGGACCGTGGCGGCATGAGCGGCATGAGCATGTCGGGCCAAGGCGGCATGCCGGGCATGTCCGGCCAGATGGGCAGCAAACCATGACGGGAACAGCGGTGCGCCGGTTGGCGCGGACCGCTTCTGCCGTCATCGATGCTGCTTGTGTTGCCGCACATGCCGAGGACGACAGAAGAACGGCAGCGGGCGGACGATGCCGATGAAGATCAGGGTTGGCTCCGAGCCGCACAAGGAACTGTTCTGCCGGCAGTTCGTGGAAACGCATCAGCTTTACGATCCTGCCACGCTTCCCTGGCCGGATCTTGACGAAGCGCAATTGGGGCGTCTGCGCTCGGTGCCGTTCTGGCAGGAGGTCTATCACACCGAGCGCCGCGCAGGAGCGATCGTCGCCGCCTTCACGCCCATGGTGCAGGATCCGCTTGTGCGCGACGCCGTCGCATTGGAGGGAATGGAGGAATCGCGGCACGCCGAACTGATCCGCGTCATGATCGATCGTTACGGACTGGACGCCAGCGAGCAACCCTTGGAAAGCATGCCGGCGGACATGGAGACGGCGTTCATCGATTTCGGGTTCGGGGAATGCATGGACAGCTTTCTCGGCTTCGGTGCGTTCAAGACGGCGCGCCAGTCGGAGTTCCTGCCCGAGGCGATGTTCAAGATCTTCGACGTGCTGATGTACGAAGAGACGCGCCATATCGTGTTCTTCATCAATTACATGGCATGGCGGGAGGTGCAGCGTGGTCGTGGCCTCGCGCCGTTGCGGGCGCTGACCTCCGCATGGTATTACGCTAAAGCAATGAGCAGATTGTGGGGGATGGTGAGGCGGGGAAAGGACGCGAATGATGGGAAGGATTTCGCGATCACTGAAGCGAACGTGTTCCTGGAAGGGTTCAGCTTCCGCCAGTTCGTCGAGGATTGCTATCGCGAGAACGCCCGCCGCATGAGCGAGTTCGATCCGGCCCTGCTGCAGCCTCGGCTGTTGCCGGCGATAGCCGACATGGCGGTGGCGGGCTTGCGTCTGTGGGACCGGCGGCGGCCGCATCTGCGGGCGTCCACCATGGCGGCGCGGTCATATGACGGACCACCTCCGGGTGATCGGCCTGGCGGGGCGTGATGCGAATTTCGCCGCGCCGTTCTCCGCTGTTCTGTCTGGTGTGCGCTGGCAGTACGCCGCTTCGCGTGACGGGACCATCTGTGTATCTTGCCATTGCACGATGATCCGCCACCGCATCCCTGCTTTCGGACTGTTTCTGACGCTGCTGGCACTGGTTGCTCAGCTCGCGTTCGGCGCCGTGGTGCCGCGGCCGGAAGTCGGGCTGGTGCTGGACGAACTTGGGGTCATCTGCCACGCCCCCGCGCCGTCCGGCGGCGCGCCGCAGCCCGACCAGCATCGCCACACGCCGGACTGCGTGCTGTGTCCGCTATGCGCATCGCTTGCCACGCATGGCATTGTCCTGCCGGGAGCTGCGCCGCGTCCGCCGTTGCCGCAGGTCGCCGAATTCGAGCGCCCCGGCCTGCCGCCGCCTGCCACAGCACCGCCCGTCGCGGTGGTGCTGTCGGCGCAGCCGCGCGGTCCTCCCATCCTGGCCTGAGTCCCCGGTCCACACGCCCGGTGTGGCGCCGCGCGCGCCGCACGACTCATGTCCAGGAGTCCATCGATGCCCAAAACAACCAGGTTGGCCCCGCTTGTCGTGGTGGCAGCCACTCTCGCCACCCAGCACGCCTTCGCCCACGCCGTTGCCGGCGCCCGAATCTTCGTCAACACCAACCTCATCGACGATCCCGGTGTAAGCGACGAGGCAAACCTTCCGTTGATCTCGCTACAGAGTCCGGACGGCAAGAGCTGGGTGACCGACGCAAATGTCGAATACGACAAAACCATCACGCCCGCGCTCGGCTTCGGCGTTGGCACGGATTATGACTGGATCGCGAACGACCAGACTGATTTCAGGAAGTCCCACGGCGGGTTCGACGATCCCTACGTGCAGCTCAAATACCGTTGGTTCCTGTCGCCCGAGCACGAGTTCATAAGCTCGGTCGCCGTGACGCAAAGCTTCGGCCGGGCCGGCACCACCAACATAGAATCCGGCTTCGACACCACCACGGTCTCCGGATATTTCGGCAAGGGATTCGGCGACATTCCGTTCGATCCGATCCGCCCCTTCGCGATAACCGGAGAACTGGACTACAACATGCCGAACACTGGCCCATCGCGTGGCGGCAGCATCACCACCTGGTCGGGCGGGCTGACGCTACAGTACTCGATCCCCTATCTCCAATCGCAGATCAAGGATTACGGGTTGCCGAACATCCTGGCCAACCTGACGCCGCTGGTCGAACTCGGTTGGACCTCGGCCGCCGGCAACTCCATCATGCGGCCGACCGACAATCCCACCACCTTCCTGCTTGGTACCGGCGCGGTGTGGACCGGTCGTTATTACGCGATCTCTGCCGAAGTGCTCTGGCCACTCAATGGCGCGGCCGGGCACAACATTGGCGCGATCGGCCAGTTCCACCTCTATTTCGACGACCTGATGCCGAACACGCTCGGCAAACCGATCTCGCAATGGTGACCGCCATGCGATGGACCCATTGGTTGCTGCCCGCAATGCTCTGCATGGCATCGCCGGCTTTCGCGCACGCGTTCCTGCAGCGCGCCAGCCCGCCGGTTGGCAGCGAACTGCCAGTTTCGCCGTCCGCCGTGACGATCACCTATACCGAGGGCGTGGAACCCGACTTCAGCACGATCGAGGTGCGCAACGCGCAAGGCGCCCGCGTCGACAAGGCGGATCCGCATTTGCTCGGCGGTGACCAGACGAAGCTGTCGGTCAGCCTGCCGAAACTGCCGCCGGGCCAATACACCGTGACCTGGCACGTCACCTCGGTGGACACCCACAAGACGGAGGGACGCTTCAACTTCAGCGTCACGCCCTGACCGATGGACACCCAGGCTGTTATCCTTGCGTCGCTGCGCGGGTGCCATCTGCTGGCATTGGCGTCATTGTTCGGGACGCTGGTCTCGCTGGCGTTGATTGCGCCGGCCGGGCTGCGCGAAGCCGGCGCGGCCAGAGCATGGGCGAGGCAGCGCCTGGTCCGCCTCGCTCTGTGGTCCGATGCGTTGGCGCTGCTGATCGGCGCCGGCTGGATGCTGGTGGAGTCGGCGACGATCGCCGGTTCCACAAGCATCGGCGGGACATTCGCCGCCCTGGTGACGGTGGCGCGCGGCACCCAGTTCGGCCATCTCGTGCTGGTCCGCTTCGTGCTGTTGCTGGCGGCCCTGCCGTTGCTGGGCGGCCGAGGCTGGCGGCTGGTCGCGGCGCTCGTGCTGGCCGGTGCGGCGCTGGCCATGCAGGGCGGCGTCGGGCATGCCGGAGCAACCGGCGGCACGGTGGGCGCCGTTCTGCTGGTGTCCGAAGGCCTGCATCTGCTGGCCGCCGGAGCCTGGCTCGGCGGCCTGTTGCCGTTGTTCCTGCTCGTCGGGTCGCTGCCGCCGCGGGCGGCGTCCGCCTCGTGTCATAACTTCACGCCGGTCGGGCTGTGCGCCGTGCTGCTGATCGCGTGCACCGCCGTGGTGCAGGCCTGGCAGTTGATCGGCGGCCTCGGCGCCTTGTTCGGCACTACGTATGGCCGGATCGCATTGCTGAAGCTGGCATTGTTCCTGACGCTGCTGCTGCTTGCGGTCATCAATCGTTTCGTGCTGACCGAGCGGCTGCACGACACGGCACAACCGGTCACCGTCCGACTGCTGCGCGTCTCGCTCGCGGTTGAAACGGTGCTGGGTATCCTGGTGATCCTGGTCGCCGCGTTCCTGGCCTCCGGCACGCCGGGAACGCACGAGACGCCGATCTGGCCGTTCTCCCGGCAACCCAGCCTGGAATTGCTCTACGACTCGTTCGGCCGGGTCCTGTTGCTGCGCGCCGCCGCGCCCAGCCTCATCGCGGGAGCGCTGGTGGTGGCCAGCCGGTTCTGGCGCCCGCTGTTCTGGCCAGCGCTGGCGGGGTTTGTCGTTACGCTGGTGTTCGTCGTGCCGAACCTGGCATCGCTGCTGACGGTCGATGCCTATCCCACGACGTTCGTCACGTCGCCGACCGAATTCGCCGACAGCTCCATCATGCACGGTGCGAAATTGTTCGCGGCCGACTGCACGGCGTGTCATGGCGCCGACGCCAGGGGCGACGGACCAATGGCAAAGTCGCTGCCGGACCCGCCGGCCGACCTGACCGCGGCGCATTTCTGGGGACACACGGACGGCGATTTGTTCTGGTACGTCTCGCACGGCATCGACGCGCCGTCGGGCGCGCCGGCGATGCCGGCGTTCGGCGGTACGCTGCCGAGCGGCGACATCTGGGCGCTGATCGACTTCCTGAAGGCGAACAATGCGGGATACAGCATGCGCACCACCGGGCGCTGGTCCAACCCGATCCCGCTACCGCAGTTCGACGCGGTCTGCGCCGACGGCTCGGCGATCAATCTCGATGATCTGCGCGGCCGGGTGGTGCATGTCATCGCCGCATCGGCGCCGGTGTCGTCGCTGCCGCCGAGTCCGGTGGGAGTCGATGTCGCCACCATCGTGCTGGCACGTGATCACACGGTGAAACCAGTCGGCGCCGCGTGCGTCACGGTGGAGCAAACCACGTGGGATGCGTTCGCGGTGTTGCTGGGCGTGTCGCCGGACGCGCTGACGGGAACCCAGGCACTGGTCGACCAGAACGGCTGGCTGCGCGCGCGGTGGCGGCCGGGCGATCCCGGCGATTGGGATAATCCGCAGGCGCTGGCGACGGCGATCCGCGATATCGCGACGCACCCGCTTGCTGTCGCGGCGGGGGGGCATGCGCATCATCACTGACAATGGTGTGTGGAGTAGATCGCAATTGGCGGGATGAGAACTGGTCCGCGGCCGGGTCCGATTGTGGCAAAGCAATCAAGCGGACACGGAGTTTCGCCGAGTTCGCACGAAGCTTCGCGGAGAAGAATTCAACCAGCCTCATGCCGACCACCCGGAACAGCGGCTGGGCGCCTCGGTACGTTGTTGGTGAGGGTGTCGCTCTCTCATGCCAACCGCCCCAAAGACTGACTCTCGAAGTGGTCGCACCGGCCGACCCTTTCGTCATGGCCGGGCTTGGCCTGGCTTGACCCGGCCATCTATCGCGGCACCACGGCTGCATAGATGGCCGGTTCAAGCCCGGCCGTGACGAAAGGGGTGGGCGGTGCCGGTACGTCAGCCTTTAAGGCGCCTGGTATCAGTGTTGCCGCTTCATGCCCCGCAGCAGCCTGCCAGCCGCGGATCAATAAATTCTGCTTCGCGGAACTCCGCGCGAACTTCGTGAAACTCCGTGTCCGCTTGATTGCTTTGCCACCTTCCCGCGGACAATCCGATGATCCCACAGTCGCCTGCTACTGAACTCCAGCGCGGCGCCTTTCCTGATCACGCGCGCTGCCACAGCCGCTTCGCCATGATCCCCACCTTCGCCTCGATCGCGGCGGCGGCATCCAGGCAGACGTCCTCGCGGTAGCGCGACCCGATAATCTGCACGCCGACCGGATTTCCGCCGACCAGGCCCGCCGGCACCACCGCCGCCGGCAGGCCGAGCACGTTGATCGACGACATGAACCGCAGGTCGTTCCAGAACAGCGAATACACGCGCGCGTCGCCTTCCAGATCGGCGCGCTTTTCCGGCGTCCGCTTGACGCAAACCGGGGTCAGCACGACCGGATAGGTCTCCAGGAACGCCAGCCAGTCGCGCAACACGCGCGAGCGGCGGGCGATCGCCTCCATATAGGCACGGCCGTCGAGGATGGTCGCCATCTTCAGGAAACCGTCGATCGTGCGCTGGAACTCGGCGCTGCCATGCTGGCGCATTTGCGCTTCCTGCAGCACCGACAGTTCGGTCATGATCAGGTCGCACCATAGCCGCCACGTGCCCGCCAGGTCCGGCACCTCGACCTCGGTGACGTCGTAGCCGGCGGACGCCAAATGATCGGCGGCGGTGCGCACCAGCGCGATGACCTCGGCATCGGTTTCCATGTCGTCCGGAATGTGCGCGAGTGCCACCTTGACCGGCTTCGTGAGCATCGGACCTTCGAGTGGCGCGGGCACCCACCACGGATCGCGCATGTCGCGCTGGCTCATCACCTCCAGGCCGAGGCGTACGTCGCGCACCTCGCGGGCGAGCGGCCCCTGCGAGGACATGAACTGCGCCATCAGCGGGCGCTCGGCCGGAGCGCTGGGGTTGAACGCCGGGATGCGGCCCTGCGTCGGCTTGATCGTCGCGATGCCGTTGCAGAACGCCGGCCAGCGCAGCGATCCGCCGATGTCGTTGCCATGCCCGATGGCGGCGATGCCGGCGGCGATCGACGCCCCCGCGCCGCCGGAGGAGCCGCCGCAGGTGATCGCGCTGTCCCACGGGTTCAGTGTCGCGCCGTGCAGCGGATTTTCGGTGAAGCCGCGCATCGAGAACTCGGGGGTGTTGGTCAGGCCGATGATGATCGCGCCGGCCTTTTTCAAATTGGCGGTCACCGGGGAGTCACCCGGAGCGATATTGTCCTTGAAGGCGACGACGCCGTTGGAGTTCGCCTGGCCTTCGACGTCGATGTTGATCTTGATCGTCACCGGCACGCCATGCAGCTTGCCCAGCGCGGCACCGCTTGCCTGCGCCCGATCGGCGGCGCGCGCGGCCTCGATCGCCTGCGCGCTGAGATCGACGACGACGGCGTTGAGCGCGGGATTCGCCGCGTGCATCCGGGCGATATGGGCCTGCACGACCTCTTCCGCGGTGATGCGGCCGTCCCTGATGGCGGCGGCGGTCTCGACTGCCGACCATTGCCAGACCGGTGTTGGCATTGCCCAAGCCTCCTCCGAAACCGACCGAAAACCTACGCCGGGGATAGGGTGGTGGGCAATCGGATGAACGAGCGAAGGCCAGGGCAGAGCCCTGGCCTTCGCTCGTTCATCCGATTGCCCTACACCTTCGTCCCGCGCGTCGCCGACCGGCATCATCCCAGCCGCCGCCGTCGCCAGGTCACTGTGGCGCTTGGAGCATGGATACCGGCACCGCCTTCTTGTCCCTGATGCGTGGCGCGCAGCTCGCCGCGCTGCTGTCGCTGTTCGGCACGCTGTTGTTCACTCTGGCGGTGGCGCCGGCCGCCCTGCGCGCCGTGCCCCCGGCGACAGCCGAGACTGTCCGCGCGGCGCTGACCCGCCAGGCACGGCTGGGCCTGTTTTTCGCGCTGGTCCTCGGCATCGGCTGGTTCGCCGCGCTGCCGGCGGAGGCGCGAGACACCTGGTCCGGGCAGGCTCTCGTGCTGCGGACGCTGCTGTTGCTGGCCACGCTGAAGCTGCTGCCCCGGGCGCCGATCACGGCCAGCATGGTGGCCGGGCTGGCGCTGGTGCTGCAACCGGCGCTCGGACACGCCGGGGCGCAAGGCGGTGGGGCAGGGGCCATGCTGACCGGCGCCGAGGCGTTGCACCTGCTCGCCGCCGGCGCCTGGTTTGGCGGACTGCTGCCGCTATTGCTGTGCATCGAGCGCCTGCCGTCCCCGCAAGCCGCCCTGGCCTGCAAGCGATCCACATTGATCTGGCTCGCATCGGTCGGTGTGATCGCGATCACCGGCGTCCTCCAGTCCGGTGCGCTGGTCGGGAGCGTCCCTGCCTTGCTCGGCACTGTCTATGGCCGGGTCATGCTGCTGAAGCTGGGGCTGTTTGCCGCGCTGCTGGGCCTCGCGGTCCCAGGCCGCCTGCGTTTCGCCCAGGCGCCGATCACCCAGGCGCTGGCCGTCGCTGGCCCGCCCGGCGCGCGCCGGCGCCTGCGTCAGTCGGCCGGCGTGGAAACGGCGATCGGCCTGGCGATCGTGCTGGCCGCCGGCTGCCTCGCCGCGCTGCCACCAGCCGCGCAGCAGCAACCGCTGTGGCCGTTCTCCTGGCGCCTGAGCCTCGCCGCCCTGGACGACCCGCAAATCCGCCTGCGCGTAGCGCTCGCCCTGGCGGCGGCGGGGGTTGGCGTCGCGAGTGCCGTCCTCGGATCGCTCTGGCGGCGTCCCCGGGCCGCGCTGCTGGTCTTCGCCGCGCTCCTGCTCGTGGCGGCGGCGCCCACGGTCCGGCTGCTGCTGGTGGAGGCGTACCCGACCAGCTATTACCGCTCTCCCACCGGCTTTGCCGCTGACTCCATCATGCGCGGGGGAAAGATCTTTGCCGCCAACTGTGCCGCCTGCCACGGTGCCGAGGGCCATGGTGATGGCCCCCTGGCCAGCCAGTTGCCCGTGCGTCCCGCCGACCTGACCGCGCCGCATCTCTGGGGACACCGCGACGGCGAGTTGTTCTGGTGGGTGAGCAATGGACTGCAATATACTGATAGAACTCAACTAATGCCGGCCTTCGCGGCTGTGCTACCGGACACCGACCGGTGGAGCGTGATCGACTTCGTCCGCGCCAACAACGCCGGATACAGCGAGCGCACCGCCGGCGCCTGGGTCGCGCCAATTGTTGCTCCCGCGCTGCCGGTGGTCTGCGCCGGCCTGCCGGCGGACGCCATGCAGGACCTGCGCGGCAGCGTGGTGCGCGTGGTCGCCGACGGGGACGCGAAGGGTGCCGGTCATCCTCCCGCCATTCCGCCACAGGAAGGCTACAAGGTTTTGATTTTGCATCTTAGCCGGGCCGCCTCCGCGCCACTGCCGGCAGGCGAGTGCATGGCCGCCACGCCGGCCGCCTGGGGCGCCTATGCGACGCTGGCCGGGCTGCCGCCGGACGCGCTGCCCGGCGCCGAGTTCCTGGTCGATCCGAACGGTTGGCTGCGCGCAGCCTGGACGCCCGGTTCAGGCCGTGGCTGGACGACCCCGGACCAGTTGATCGCCCAGGTGCGGCTGATCTGCACCCATCCTATTAATAACGAACCAGGAGCCGGACATGAGCACCGCGACTGAACGCAACGCCGGCCGGCCGGCCGGCCCGCGTCCCCCGACCACTTTTATCTATGCCGTCGTCGGGCTGCTGGTGGCGGTGCTGTTGCTCGGCGCCGGAGGCTTCCTGTGGCTGACCGGCAGCACCGGCGGGCCCTCGGTCGGCGGGCCGTTCACGCTGGAGAACAGCAGCGGCAAGACCGTCACCGACCGCGATTTCCGCGGCAAATACATGTTGGTGTATTTTGGCTACACCTATTGTCCGGACGTCTGCCCGACCACGCTGAACGCGGTGGCGGCGGCACTGGACAAGCTGGGACCGAAGGCGAAGGACCTCAGCCCGATCTTCATCACGGTCGATCCGCAGCGCGACACGCCGGACGTGATGAAGCAGTACACCGGGGCGTTCAGCCCGGAGCTGATCGGTCTGACCGGCACGCCGGACGAGATCGCCAGGGTGGCGAAGGAGTACCGGGTGTACTACGCCAAGCATGTCACCGGACCGGGGCCCGGCGACTATTCGATGGACCACAGCTCGGTCATCTATCTCATGGGTCCGGACGGCCGCTTCATTGCGCCGATCCGCGCTGATGGCTCGGGCGACGAGATGGCCGCCGAGATCGGCAAGCTGGTGGGGTGATCGGTCAGGAAACGTCTCCCGCACTCGCGGGAGAGGCGTCGCAGCCGCGGCCAGACGAAGACGCGCGAGGTCAATCCCGACCCGATCATCCGATCGGCGGCCTCCGCTTGTGCCATTGGGTCGCCCGTTCATAGGCCGCCGCAACGCGCAGCACCGTCGCATCGTCGAAATACCGGCCGACGAACTGCACCGAGACCGGCAGGCCAGTGCTCGCCAGGCCGGACATCATCGCCAGTGCCGGATGCCCGGTCACGTTGAACGGCGTGCGGGCCTGGCGCGGATAGGTGCGCTGGGTTTCCTCGGCATCCTCGATCCGGCTCGCCGGATCCAGCGAGCTTCCACACAGCAACACGTCCACGTCGCGCAATGCGTCCTCGACCGCGGCGATCACCTGCAATCGGCGGCGTTGCGCACCGACGTAGTCGCCCGCGGACATGAACGCGCCGGGCAACAGGCGCCGCCGCGCAAGCTTGCCGTAATCGCCGGGGCGGGAGCGCAGCCACGGCGCGTGGATCGACCACGCCTCGCTGCACAGGATCACCCGGTTGATCGCCGCGAACTCGTTCAGCGACGGCAGCGCGATCGTGCGCACCTCGGCGCCTTCGGCTTGCAGCACGCGGGCGACATCCTCCAGCGCCGCGGTGACCTCGGGATGCGCCGGCATGTCCCGTTCGTGGAAATGCCGCACGAAGCCGATGCGCAGGTCGCGCACGCCTCGGTCCAGCAGCCGCCCGAAATTGTGCGCCGGCGTTGTGGCACTGCCGGGATCGGCCGGGTCGTGCCCGGCCAGCGCGTCGAGCATCAGCGCGGCGTCGGCCACCGTGCGGGTCAACGGCCCGACATGATCGAGCGTGAACGACAGCGGAAACACCCCGCGCCGCGACACCAGGCCATAGGTCGGTTTCAATCCGACGATGCCGCAGGCGCTGGCGGGATTGCGCACCGAGCCGCCGGTATCGGTTCCCAGCGCCCCGGGAAACAGCCCGGCGCAAACGCCCGCCCCGGAACCTGACGACGAACCGCCCGGATGGTGGTCGGGGTTCCACGGATTGCGCGCCGGCGGAAACGGCAGGTCGAAGCTCGGACCGCCAATGGCGAATTCATGCGTCGAGAGCTTGCCGATGATGACGGCCCCGGCCGCGCGCAAATGCTCGATCACCACCGCGTCGTGCCGCGCCACGTTGTCCACCAGGATCTTCGAGTGGCACGTTGTCGGCAGCCCGGCGACATCGATGATGTCCTTCACGCCGACCGGCACGCCGTGCAGCGGGCCGCGCTTGCGCCCCGCCGCGATCTCCGTCTCCGCCCCGCGGGCCGCGTCCATCGCGGCATCGGCATCGAGGCGGATGAACGCGTGCAGCACCGGATCGAGTTGCTCTATCCGCTGCAACAGCGACGTCAGCAACTCGACGGGGGACAGCGTGCGCGCGGCGAAGGCTTGCGATGCCTCCGCGATACCCAGCCAATGCGCCGCGCTCACAGTCCTGCTCCCGCGCGCATCGGCGGCCACGGTTCGGCGGCGGGATCGTCCGGGACGTGGATCGCGCCGGCATTGTTCAGCGCCTGGGCCGCGGCGGCGGCCACGTCATCGGGAAACTCGGCCAGCGCCTTGTCCAGGCCGGCGGCGCGCGCCAATGCGGCCACGAATTGTTCGTCCATCTCAGCCCCCTTCGCTGTCGCCCGATCATGCGACGGCGGCGGCGATGACGGAAGTGTCCCGGTTGTCGATCCGGCCCAGGGTCAGCAGTTTCCGATGCGATGCTCCGGGTGAGTGCAGCAAAGCAATCAAGCGGACACGGAGTTCCGCGGAGTCCGCACTGAGTTGCTCGGAGGAGCCATACTTCAAACCACGCCAGGAAACGTTTGCCATGCCCTTTGGCAGCACAACGCGGCGCCGATTGCATCCGCTACCGTGAAAATAGCCGGCCGTACTCGTTGGGGCATGATCGAGGTGGTCTCGCGCGCCGTCCGGCCGAACCTCGAAGCAGCGGACGACGTCCGGAATGAAAAAATCATCGGCACCGTGAGACGCGCTTCGGCGGGGCTCGCCCGGCGGGGCCGGTGTCTGCCGCGACAGCGCAGGCAAGACTCAACGCAAATGCACGCAAACGTACGCGAAAAACGTAAATGGGCCGAAGACCGGCATGAACCGGTGAAGGCTCCGCGCCGGGCAGATCGAAGCGAACTGCTCCAGTGCGGCGTCCCCAGTCCATCTGCGTTAGGTCTTGCTTTGCCGCCGGACGCACCAAAACCGCGGGACCCACCCGCACAGGCCGGACGACAGGCTCTGTCGCTTCACTATCATCCGGCCACCAGCAACGCCGCCGCCGGCGCGACCTTCCAGGCATGGCGTTGGTCCATTTCTCGCCATGGCGGCGCGGCAAGCGGCCGCCGGCCAACTCCGAGAAACTCCGCGGCAACTCCGCGAACCTCGGTGTCCGCTTGATTGTTTTGCCAAGACCACGCCAGGTCCGCACCAACCGCCCCTACACCTCGATGCGCGAGAACAGGAAGCTGCTGACACCCAGCAGCACCGCCGCCAACGCCCCCAGCACCGCCAGGTCGGTTGCCATCTCCAACGATGCCACACCCACCAGCGCATCGCGCATTCCCGCCACTCCATAGCTCAGCGGGTTCAGCCGTACGGCGATGCGCAACGGCACCGGCAGGCCCGCCGCCGGGAACAGCGCGTTGGAAAAAAAGAACAGCGGCATCACCAGGAAATTCATGATGAGCTGAAACCCCTGCATGTCGCGCAGCAACGAGCCGATCGCGGTGCCGATCGCGGCGAACACCAGCGCGATCAGGAACATGAACAGCAGCGCGAGCGGCACCAGCAGCGGATCGTGGACGCGAAACCCGGCCATCAGGCAGATCACCAGGACAATCACGCCTTGCAGCAGCGCCGTCGTCGCGCCCCCCAGGGTGCGTCCCAGCACGATCGCCAGCCGCGGCACCGGCGCCACCAGCGTCTCCTTCAGGAAGCCGAACTGCCGGTCCCAGATGATCTCGATGCCGCCGAACACCGCGTTGAAGATGATCCCCATGGCGATGATCCCGGGCGTGACGAACTCCAGGTAATTGCCGCCGCCGGCGCGCGCGTAGATCGGGCCGAAGCCGAAACCGACGGCGAACAGGAACAGGATCGGCTGGCCCAGCGAGCCGATCATCCGCGAGCGCGCCCGCGAGTAGCGCTTGATCTGCCGCAGCCACAGGATCCAGACCGCGCGCATCAATTGCCTCGCCAGGCGCGGCGCAGCATGCGCATCCGGTCGGCCGGCGTGGCCTCGTCCTCGCGAATGTCGCGGCCGGTCAGTGCGATGAAGGCGTCCTCCAGCGTACCCGCGCCGGTGCGGTCCTTCAGCGACGCGGCGGTGCCCTCGGCGACGATGCGGCCGTGGTCGATGACGGTGATCTCGTCGGCCACCCGCTCGGCTTCCTCCATCGCATGCGTGGTGAAGAATACGGTGACCTGGTGCTCGCGCGACAGGCCGCGCACGAATTCCCAGATATGGCTGCGTGTCTGCGGGTCCAGCCCGAGCGTCGGCTCATCGAGGAACAGCAGGCGCGGTTGGTGCAGGAAGGCGCGCGCAATCTCCAGACGGCGCTTCATGCCGCCGGAGAACTGCTTGACATAGTCGCTCCGCCGCTCCCACAGCCCGACGAAGCCAAGCAGCGCCTCCATCCGTTCGCGCAGTGCGTTGCGCGGCACTCCATACAGCACCCCGTGCAGTTCCATGTTCTCGTGCGCCGTGAGTTCGTCGTCCAGGCTGGGGTCCTGGAACACGATGCCGAAGGCGCGGCGGACGGCCATGGGTTCGCGCACCGGGTCGTAGCCGGCGACCCTGATCTGCCCCGAGGTCGGCG
>DATHNI010000020.1:0-3364 GCA_035486135.1 Acetobacteraceae bacterium | reverse complement strand
TCGGCACCTGGCACGGCGAGTACCACATCATCGCCGACGCCCGGCTGGAGGGCACCATTCGCCGCAGCATCGTCTCCGGCCTCGATGGCTTCCTGCGCGAGGCGCCGGTGCGCGCCGGCGACCAGGTGCACGCGGGGGAGTTGCTCGCGGCGCTGGATGATCGCGACCTGACGCTGGAGCGGCTGCGCTGGACCACCGAACGCCAGCAGCGGCAATTGGAGCTGGATCGCGCCATCGGCCAGCGCAAGCCGGCCGAGACCAACATCCTGCAGGCCCAGCTCGCCCAGGCGACGGCGCAGGTGGAGCTGGCGGACGCGCAGCTCGCCCGCACCCGGTTCGTGGCGCCGTTCGATGCCCTGGTGGTGGCGGGCGACCATAGCCAGTCGATCGGCGGCGCGGTCCGCCGCGGCGACGTGCTGTTCGAGCTGGCGCCGCTGGAGAACTGGCGCGTGCATCTGGATGTGGACGAGTCGCAGGTGGCGGATGTGCAGCCGGGCCAGCACGGCAAGCTGGTGATCGCGGCGATGCCGTACCAGGACATGGACTTTACCGTCACCCGCGTCACCCCGGTGTCCGAGGTGAAGGACGGCCGCTCGGTGTTCCGCGTCGAGGCTGCACTGGCCCAGGCATCGCCCCGCTTGCGCCCTGGCATGCAGGGCGTCGGCCGGATCGAGGCGGGGCAGCGCCTGCTGTCCTGGGTCTGGACCCGCCGCATCGCCGAGCAAGCGCGGCTGCTGTTCTGGCAGTTGGTGCCATGAGGACGCCGCACCAGACTCCCCCTCCCCTTGAGGGAGGGGGTTGGGGGGAGGGGTTACGTGCCACGCGGGCACTGACAGCGGCTGTACGGACCCCTCCCCTCAACCCCCTCCCTCAAGGGGAGGGGGAGTTTGGTGCCGCGTCCTTGTCCTGGTCCTGGTGCCGGGTTGCTCGCCTCCAACTCTTGGTTGGCCCCTGATGTCCGGATCCCTGTTCAGCCCCGACTGGTATCGCGTCGCGGATCTGCGGCCGCGGCTGCGCCCGCGCGCGGCGCTGCACCGGCGCGAGATGCGCGGGCGGCTGTGGCACATGGCACAGGACCATCAGAGCGGCCGGTTCTACCGCCTGTCGCCGGCAGCCTACCTGATGGTCTGCCTGCTGGACGGCCGCCGCACGCTACGCGAGGCCTGGGAGATGGTGGGCCGCCGCCACGGCGCCGCCCAGCCGACCCAGGAGGAGACGATCCTGCTCCTGGCCCAGCTCCACCGCGCCGATTTGCTCGTCGGCGAGCTTCCCCCCGACATTGCCGAAGTGGCACGCCGCGGCGAGCGCATCCAGCGCCACGCCCTGCTGATGCGGCTGCGCAACCCACTCGCGCTGCGGCTGCCGCTGTTCAACCCGGACCGCTTCCTCGATGCAACGATGAAGCTGGTGCGGCCGATCTTCTCGCTCCCCGGCCTGCTGGTCTGGCTCGCCTTGGTCGGTACCGGGCTGACGTTGGCCGGCCTGCACCGCGCCGAGCTGACCGCCGACATGCTGGACCGCGCGCTGACCCTGCACGGCATCACCCTGGTGCTGCTGGCCTATCCGCTAGTGAAGGCAGCGCACGAACTCGGCCATGCCTACGCCTGCAAACGCTGGGGCGGCGCGGTGCACGAGATGGGCGTCATGCTCCTGGTGTTGTTCCCTGTGCCCTATGTCGATGCCAGTGCCGCCACCGCGTTCCCGCGCATCTGGCAGCGCGCCCTGGTCGGCGCCGCCGGCATCATGGTGGAGCTGGCGCTCGCCGCGGTCGCGATGATGGTGTGGGTCGAGGCCAGCAGTGGCGCGGTGCGCGCCCTGGCATTCAACGTGATGCTGATCGGCGGCGTGTCCACCCTGCTGTTCAACGGCAACCCGCTGCTGCGGTTCGACGGTTACTACGTGCTTTGCGACCTGATCGGCCTGCCCAACCTGGCGCAGCGCGGCAGCCGCTACATCCTGTATCTGCTGCAGCGCTACGGCTTCGGCCAGACCACGCTGCACAGCCCGGCCGAGACCGCGGGCGAGAAGCGCTGGCTGGTTGGCTTTACGCTGGCCTCGGTCAGCTACCGCATCATGCTGACGCTGGGTATCGCGCTGCTGCTGGCCTCGCGCTTCCTGGTGGTAGGCGCGCTGCTGGGCTGCTGGAGCGTCGCGTCGCTGATGATATGGCCGCTGCTGAAGGGGGTGGGGCACGTCGCGCGCTCGCCGCGGCTGGCGGGGCGGCGGTCACGCGCCATCCTGGCGACGCTGGTGCTCGCCGCGGTGCCGGCGCTGTTGTTGTTCGGGATTTCCATGCCCTACGGCACGCTGGCGCAGGGCGTGGTGCAGGTGCCGGAAGCCGCGATGCTGCGCGCATCGACCGAGGGCGTGGTGAAGCGCGTGCTCGCCGCGCCCGGGGCCGCACTGCACCAGGGCGACCCGATCCTGGAACTGGAGGAGCCCGCGCTGCCCGCCGCGCTGGCGGTGGTGAAGGCGCAGCGCGACGAACTGCAACTGCGGCTCGATGCGGTGCTGCTGACCGATCAGGTCTCGGCCGAGTTGCTGCGTGAGCAAGTCCGGCGGGCGGAAGCGGCGGTGGCGTTGGGGCAGGTGCGGATGGGTGAGTTGATCATCCGCGCACCCCGTGACGGCGTGCTGGTGTTGCCCGATGCGAGCGATCTGCCTGGCCGCTTCCTGCGCCGTGGCGACCTGCTGGGCGACGTGTTGCAGCCGGGCGATGTCACCATTCGCACCGTGGTGCCGCAGGATCGGATCGACCTGGTGCGCGAGCGCACCGCCAGCGTCGAAGTGCGCCCGGCCTACGAGGTGTTCCACCCGATGCCAGCGACGATCTCGCGTGAGCTGCCCAGCGCGGTGCACGAGATGCCGAGCGCGGCGCTCGGGCTGGCCGCGGGCGGCGATATCGCGATCGATCCCACCGACGCATCCGGCCGCCGCGCGTTCGAGCAAGCGTTCCTGGTCGATGTGGTGCCCGCCGGCGTGGTGGGCGGGGCCGCGGGGGGCGGTGCCGCGGGGAGCGGTGCCATGGCGGGCCACGTGTGGATCGGCGGGCGCGCCTATGTCCGCTTCGATCACGGCGACGAACCGCTCGGCTGGCGTTTGCTCCGGGCGCTACGGCAATTGTTCCTGCACCGCCTCGATGTCTGACGCGCCAGGAGGAGGGAGGATGGCGGGGAACGGGAAGGGGCAAGGGAAGGAGCCAATGAAGGGGCAAGGGAAGGGGCAACTGAGGGGGAAAGAGCCTCCCCCTCCCCTTGAGGGAGGGGGTTGGGGGGAGGGGTGCTCGCACGCACCGTCGGCGGCTGGACGCACCCCTCCCCCCAACCCCCTCCCTCAAGGGGAGGGGGAGTCTTTTGCCCCGCCT
>DATHNI010000019.1:0-12777 GCA_035486135.1 Acetobacteraceae bacterium | reverse complement strand
GCGCCGGCAGGAACACTTCGCTCTGCTGCGTGGTTACGAATTCGCGGATGTTCGGCGGCCAGCCTTCCGCTTTCATCGCCTCGGCGCGGATCCGGCTACGCGCTTCGAAACTGTCATAGGTCCAGACATGGATGATCTGGTTGAGCGACCCGACTTCGGTATGCCAGAAGGCCGCGAGTTTCGAGTATTTCTCGCGCACCGGCAACGCCTCGCCGAAGCGCTTCTCCGCTTCGGCCAGCGTGCCGGGGCGCAGTGTGTAGGTGCGCATTTCGATGATCATTGGACGTCTCCCCTTCCAGGTTGGTCAGGACGACGTTAGGGCCTCCGGCAGCGCGGCCGCAAGTTCGCCAACCTCTTTCGCGGGAAGCACAAGAGGTTACGGCTCCCGGTTGCGATCCACGGCTTGCTCGATATTCGCTTTCCCCGAGCGTGTGCCGCCGAACCGATCGGCGCCCTTCGCATCCGGCGTGCCCGGCTTCTTGTGCGTGCCGGTGTTCTGCTGGTCGTCCGTGTGATGCACTGTTTGCTCTGTGTGCGGCTGCTTCATCGCGTAACTCCCGGGTGTTTCTGCACCGGGGAGAACGCGCGAGGTTCCATGACGTTTGCCGGGCGCAGCCGCCCTGGCCGCGGCGCATCAGCGCCGCCCGCAAAAGAGAAGCCACGCGACGGCCAGGCGTTTGGCTGGCGTTTGCCCGGCCGGAGGCTTCGGGTCGGCAGGCGTCCAGACGCCACGCTGGCCGGCCTCTCCGTCCCGGACGTCGCCCGGGTTGGCGCGAATTTGACCCGAAACTCGCCGCGGCGCCCGCGGCGGGAGTGTGAATGATCGGGAATAATCGTTAATATAACGTTAAACGCCCCGATTGTAGCAGCCTTATTGATGAATAGGCGGGGCAACGCGGATCGCGCCGCACTGCCATCGTGTTGCGGCCCTTGGGCGCAAAATGGGCGAAATCGAGGTCCGATTTGCCAGTCCGGTCCACAATACCCGCCGCTTGTCGTCGCCGGCCGTGCCTGTGAACTATAGCCATTAACAAAACTGGTTACAAATTCGCATCATGTAATTGCAATCTTCACAGAATTGCGATCTGTCAGCCGGCGATCTGCACCTCTCGCCGCCTTAACGGGCAATGACCATATCGCGGTAATTCAACGGGGAATTCACTACGGTAATCCTTGCTGGAGGGATTTCGCGCCCGTTATATTTATGTCCGTTTGAAGAGGCTTTTCACAATATGCCGCGATGGATGTCGCTTCAGGACGGCAATAATACCGCGGGCAACGGATACCGCGGGCGCGAAAGTACGCCGGCTGTTCGGTGTGCCGCCGTGCGATTGGCAAGGCCGTAATCTAGGCGAAACGACCTGGCACGGCGAACGGAGGTCTGGGGTTGGAGTGAAGGTGAGGCACGTCAAGATGGAGGAAGGGAGAAAGTGGACTGACCGCGCGATCCGCCGCCAGATCGACCTGTCGAGCCTGTCCGCGGAGCGTGAGCGTCACCTGCTGCGGATCGTCCACGCCGATGGCGACGAGCGCAGCGCCCAGGCCGCCTTGATCGAATTATGGGAGAGCCACAGCAAGCTCGTCGTGGCGATCGCCAGCCGCTACCGGCATCTGAACATCGATTTGCTCGACCTGGTCGGCGCGGGTCATCTGGGGCTGCACGCCGCGATCGGCCGGTTCGACCCCGATCGGTTTGAAAGCCGTCTGTCCACCTACGCCATCGGCTGGATCCGCTGGTTCATCCAGGACTACGTCAGGCGGAACTCCGGACCAATCCGGCTGCCTAGCTCCAACGCGCACCGCCAACTGGTGCAAATGCGCGGGCGCCTGCTGGCCGAGGCGCGCCGGAGTTGCCAGCGGGAGAAGGTCGACCCCACGGAATCCGAGTTGTGCGACCGCATCGGGCGCCGCATCGGCCTGTCGGGCGACGAAGTCGCGCGCAGCATGCGCCTGATGCAAGGCGGCACGCTCAGCCTGAATGCCGACAGCCAAGGCGACGTCGGGGTCTCGAAGCTGGAGGACACGCTTGCCGATGACGCGGCGTCGCCGGAAGACGACGTCATCCTGCGCCTGGACCACGCCAAGGCGCGCAAGCGGATCGTGACGCTGGCGCAGGAGATCCTTGGCGAGCGGGAACGCGTCGTGTTCCTGTCCCGCTGCATGAGCGACAGCGATGACGTCGCCCATCTCGATTCATTCGCTGAGAAATTCGGCGTCTCGCGGGAGCGCATCTACCAGCTCGAGGCAAGCGCGAAACGCAAGATCGCCACCGCCCTGACGCAGGAGGGCTATGGCGATTTCGCCCGCACCGGCACGAGTTTCCGTTTGCCGCAGGTCCGAGCGCGGCGACGGGCCGCCGCGTTGCCCTTGCGCAAGGAAACGGTGCGTGCCCAGACCGCGGTCCAATCCTGAGCCGGAACAGCTTTCCCGGGGCGTTCGGTCCCGGTGGCTGGTTACGACCCGCTGATCAGGCAGCCAAAGCCCGCCGCGCGCACCTGGCGGCAAAACGCCGCGGCCTGCGACTCATCCGTGAAGTCGCCCGTGCGCACGTGCCACAAGGTATGACCGTTATGCGTCACCATGACGAAGACCGGCTGCCGGTCGGAGAGCAATGACGGCATCTTCCGTTGCTCGCGTTGCCATTCCGCATGCGCGGCCGCCTCGTCCGGCAGGCTGGCCAACTGCACGAGAATCCCACCCGGCGATGCGGGCTCCGGCGCCGAGGGGGAGGCGGCGGATGCGGCCACGCCGGCAGGCGCCTCCGTGGCCGCAGTCGCGGTGTTGGGCGCCGCCGGAGATGTGGTCGCGACAACCGGCGCCGGCGCAGATGCATGCGAGGTCGCCGGCGGGGCCACGGTTGCCGATGGGGCCACGGTCGCCGATGGGGTCGCACGCGCTGGCGGGGACAGGGCCGCGGTCGCCGGTGGGGCTGCGGGTGCTCGCGGGGGCAGGGCGGCAGGTACCGGCACGGCCGCGGTGGTCGTCACCGACGCGCTTCCGGTGGTGATGACCGGGCCGGTCGCGGTGCCGATCGCCGGCGCTTGTGGCGTCACGGGTCCGGGCGCCAAGGCAATCGCCGCCGCGCTGCCGCCGGAAGCGGCCACCACGCCGCGGGAACCGCCGGAGCGCGCCGCCGCGTACGCATCCAGCGCCCGTTGCACGTCTTCCGGAGACAGGTCCTTGCCGAGGATGCGTGCCGCCTCGTCGCGGTCTCCCGCCATGGTCAGTGCCGCCGCCAGGTCATGCCGCAGCTTGCGCGAGGCATTCGGGTCGCTCGCCATCGGCCGCAGCATGCGCACCGCGTCACTGGCGGAGCCAGACATCGCCATCGACAACGCCAGGTTGACCTGGGCGGAAGATAGCTGCGGGTCGATACCCAGCGCCTGGCGATACGCCGTCTGTGCTTCGGTGTGATGTCCTTGCAGGTCGCGCGCCACGCCAAGGTCGTTCAGGGCGGTGGTGTTGCGCGGGTCATGCAGCAGCGCCTGATTGAACAGCAACTCGGCGGCGGACGGATCGTCGCCCAGGCGGAGGCGGCCCAGCCCAACCTCGGCCCCGACCGATTCGGGATTACTCTGCAACGCCCGGTTGTAGCTGTCACGTGCCTCGTCGAACCGGCCCAGTTCGGTCAGAGCGTTGCCCTGCACGACCAACGCCGCCTCATTCCCCGGATGTTGCGCCAGCACGCCGCTGGCAAGTTGCAAAGCCGTTTGTGGAGAGCCGCCACGCAAGGCGGCCTGCGCCACGTCGACGCCCGGCTGCAGGCCGGACACGACCGACTGTGTGTGGCCGCAGGCGGCCAACAGCAGGACCAGGATCAGGGGGCGGCCGCGCATCTGCGAATCGGATTCAGTGGCTGAAGTTTCTCATCAACTGAATCATGGCAGGACCGCCGGCGATAAGGAAGACGCATGGCATGATAAAAATCACGGTCGGCATGGTCAGCAGTACCGGCAGCCGGGCGGCGCGCGCCTCGAACCGGGTCAACATCTCCTGCCGCATCTCGGCCGACAGCACCCGCAGGGCATCCGAGAGCGGCGTCCCGTACTGCAGGGTCTGGGCAAGCGTGGTTGACAGCCGCTTGAGCGAATCGAGCCCGGTCCGGGTGCCAAGATTGAGGATCGCGATGCGGCTGTCGGACATGACCTGCAATTCGTTGGCTGTTTTCTCGAGCTCGGCGGCGATTTCGCGATAGGAATTCTGCATCTCCGCGGCGACGCGGATGATGGCGGGACCCAGCCCCAGCCCGGCCTGTGCGCAGATCACCAGCATATCCAGCGCGTCCGGCAGGCCGGTCTCGATGCGGGCGAGGTAGCGTTTGCGCTGCTGGCCGATCAGCCAGTCGGGCGCCAGCAATCCGATCACGCCGGAGGCGGCCGGCAACAGCGTGACCATGATCCCGCTGATCCCGAAGTGCTGGAGCGTCACCCAGATCAATGCGGGCAACCCAGCCATCAGCAGGATCTTGCCGCCGATGAAGACGCCAACGCCCTGGGCGCCGCGCAGCCCGGAGGCAGCCAGGGTGTTTTCCAGCTCGGACAGGGTACGCGCGGAAACCATGCCGCTGCGCAGGATGGCTTGTCCGACCGCGGCGATCCCGTTGACGATGGCGGCGCGGATCGCCTGCGGCTCGGCTGACTTCCGGATCACCGGTGGCTGGCCGTGGATCACCCGCACCCGCGCCGCCACCCGCTCCTCGCGGCGAATGGTGCGCAGCATCCAGATGCTCGAACCCATCATGATGAGCGCGAAGACGAACCCGGCGGCGAGCAGCAGATGGGTGTTCATGAGAGGCTCTTGCGGATGATCATCCGGATGATCCCCGAGCCCGTGCAGAGCGACAGGATCGCCCCGGCCAATATGGCGTTGCCCATCTTATCGTCGAACAGGACGTCGATATATTTCGGGCTCAGCACCCACTGGCCGACGCCGGTCACGATCGGCAGTGCGGTCAGCACCATGGCGCTGGTGCGTGCCTCGGAAGCGAGCGCCTTGCCCTTGGCGGCCAGCGCGACGCGCTTGCGGATCACGTCCGCCAGGTTTTCCAGGGTCTCGCTCAACGCGCCACCGGTCTGGTTCTGCAGCGATATCGCGGTGGCGAAGAAGCGGTATTCCGGAATGCCGCAGCGGCGCGACATTTCCAGGACCGCCTCGTCCAACGCCACGCCGATCGACAACTGGTCCACCAGCCGGGCGAATTCGGGGGCGGTCGGCTCCGGCATCTCACGCGCAACGGCGCGGATCGCCTCCATCACCGGAATGCCGACCCGCACCGACCGGACGATCATCGCCAGCACATCGGGAAGCTGGCGCAACAGGGCCAGCTTGCGGCGGGTCTCCGCCCAGCCAAAGATCGTCCGGCTAAGGAATACCCAGAGCACCGGAATGACAAGATACGACAGGTTGCCCACCACGCTTTCGGCGATCGACTGCGCCACCTTCCCGACCGTCAGTGTGATCAGCAGGATGATGTACCAGCGCATCGGATATTGTTCCGGCTTGTCGAGGTCGAAGCCGAACACCGAGGCGGCCATGGCCGGCAGCGACCGGTTGCGCACCGCGGCGGGGCGCGTGAAGGCGGAGATTTCGACCCGCGGCACCTTGGTATGCGGCGACGAAACCGCGGCCATCCGCGCGTCGCGCTTCGCCTTGGCCTGCTGCGCCCTCGAGACCAGCATGCCGCTCACGCCGAGCCCCATGAGCGACAGGCAGGACAGGATCATGAGAGCCCATAGCAGGCCGTGGTCTCTCATGGCGCGACGTCGTCCACGGCTGTCTTCCAGGCTTTTTCCAGGCCGAAATAGGCCAGCCGGCGCAGGAAGGAAGGCGGGACGCGACTGACGTTGTAGCGCCCGAACAGCTTGCTGTTGGGACCTTCGCCCAGAACCTCGAACTGGAAGATGTCGTTCAGCGTGATGACTTCGCCTTCCATGCCGCAGACCTCCGTGACCTGGGTCACACGGCGGCCGCCGTCACGCTGACGCTCCACCTGCACGATCAATTCGATGGCGCTGACCACCTGGGTGCGGATGGCTTTCGAGGGCAGGCCCATTTGGCCCATCTGCACCATATTTTCGACGCGGGTCAGCGCGTCACGGGTGGTATTGGCATGGATGGTGGACATGCTGCCGTCATGGCCGGTGTTCATCGCCTGCAACATGTCGAACGCCTCGGCGCCGCGCACCTCGCCGATGATGATGCGGTCGGGCCGCATGCGCAGCGCGTTCTTCATCAGGTCGCGCTGGGTGATTTCACCGCGGCCTTCCAGGCTGGAGGGGCGGGTTTCCAGCCGGACCACGTGCGGCTGCTGCAATTGCAGCTCTGCGGTATCCTCCACCGTCACGATGCGCTCGCCGGGAGCGATCAGGCGCGACATCGCGTTCATCAGCGTCGTCTTGCCGGAGCCGGTGCCGCCGGAAATAAGCACGTTGAGCCGTGCCTGGGAGGCGATCTCCAGCACGCGGGCGACCTGCTTGGTCAGCGCGCCCCATTCGATGAGCCTGTCGAAGCCGATGTTCTTGTTGCCGAACTTACGGATAGAGATATACGGCCCATCCAATGCGAGCGGCGGGAACACGATATTGACGCGCGAGCCGTCGCGGAGCCGCGCATCCACCATCGGGCTGGATTCGTCAATCCGCCGGCCGACATCGGCGGCGATCCGCTGGCAGATGTTGGCCAGGTGCATCGTGTCGCGGAACCGGACATTCGACAGCACCACCTTGCCGGAGCGCTCGACGAAGGTCTTTTCCGGCCCGTTGACCATGATCTCGGTGATCGTCTCGTCGTCGAGCAATGGCTCGAGCGGCCCGAGACCGAGGATGTCGTCAACCAGTTCCCCGGCCAGCGCGCGTTGCTCGCGCGCATTGAGCTGCACCCGCCGCTCGGTGGCGATCTCCGAGATCAGCCGTTCCACGTCGGCGGTCAGCCGATCTTCCGGCATGGCGGCGACCGCAGCCGGATCAAGCCGCGCGAGGCAGATGTTGCGCAGTTCGATGATCGATTCTTCCGGCGCCGCGCTGGGCACGTGCACGTGCACGTGTGCCGCGGGTTCCGGCTTCGGCGGCGCCGCGGCTGGCCGCAGCGGGACCGGCGGCGCGCCGGCGCGGCGGCCGAAGGACGGGATTGGCGTGTTCATGCGTTGCGCCGGAACGGATTCCAGCTCCGGCGTGCACCCGATGCGGCGCCGCCGGTCGCCGCAGCCGAGGCGGAGTCGAGCAAGCCGACGAACGCCACCTGGCGCGCCAACTCGTTCACCCCGGCCCGATAGCCGCTGGACGAAGCCATCGCGGGCTCGCCCAGGGTCGCGGCGTTGCCGACCTGCCGCGGCAGGTCGGGAATTGCGATATCTACTTTCATTTTCAGTGCATCTTCCACTTGCCGGCGTGTCAGGCCACCGGTGATGCCGACACGATTCAACACCACGATCGCGCGTTGTGATTGTTCTTCTCCCCCCGGCAGCGCCAGGAGACGCAGCGTGTCGCGCACCGCTGCAAGGGTCGGCTCCATCACCAGCACGCGCTGATCCACCAGGTCGAGCAAATCGCGGTACAGCGGCACCGGGGCGAACGGGACGTCCGCCACGATGAAGTTGTACCGGGAACGCAGGGCATCGAGCAGTACGTGGGCGGCGCCGGGGGCGGGGTTGGGCTGGATGGCGAGGGCTTCCTCGCCGGCCAGAACGTGCAGCCGGTCCGCCGCCGGTTGCGCCGCGCGCTCGGCCAGCAGTGAATCGAGGCGCTCCGGCGCTTCCAACGCGACGCGCAGTCCCGGGCCGGGCTGCACGTTCAACAGGAACGCCGCGCTGCCGGTCTGAATGTTCGGATCGACCAGCACGGTATGCCGCCGCATCACGACGCCAAAATTCCAGGCCAGGTTGACGGCGAGCGTGGTTGCTCCCACGCCACCGCGTACGCCGGTCAAGGCGATGACGCGCCCGCCGAGCGCGGCTTGCGCCGCCGGCGTCTTGCCGCGCAGGAACGCCGAGAAATGCCGCGCAACAATGTCGCGCGTCAGCGGCTTGGCAAGGTAGTCCGCCGCGCCCATGCCGCGCGTGACCTCGCGATAGAAGTCGACATTGTTGGTCTCGCCGATGACCAGGACGCAGACGTCCGGCTCTACCACATGCGCAAGGTCGCCGAGCGCTGTCAGCGGCTGATCCTCGCCGCTGACGTCAACCACCAGCACCCTCGGCGTCGCCAGCTTCTGCATGGCCGTCACCGCCGTGCGCACCCCGCCGCGGCGAATGTCGAGTTGCTCGGCCGTGACTTCGGCGAGCCCTTCGCGCAGCGCCTCTTCCGAGCGTGCGTCGGTGATGAATCCAAGCAACGAAGGCCGGTCGTAGCGGGCCGATGCGGCATCGTGGACCTGTCCAAGACCGTCCGCCGGAACTTGCAAGGCACCATCGTCGGGCATCGTCAGCTCCCTGGGGTTGCGGATGGGCCGCCGGCGCCACCGCCGCCTGCGCCACCGCCACCGCCACCGCTGTCGCCGCCGCCACCGCCCGCACCCGGCGATAACGGCTTCGGATGGTCGAGCCAGACATGGTTGACGGCCAGCGCGGGTTCGTTGGCGTTCTGCGCGACCGAGCCACGCCCGCTGATGAGGTCATGCGGATCGGCGACCATGGCGGCGATGTTCCCGGCATTGGCGCCGGTCGGCTTCCAGACATCGGTCCGCATGTAGGGATCGCGCGAGTCGCAGCCGGCGAGAGCGATCAGGCTGGCGGCCAAGGCGAGTTTAAACATCATGTTATGCGCCATAACCGCCTCACTGCACGATGAAGCCGGCATCGCCGGGTATATGTACCGGCACCGGCGGCTGGTTGTCGGACACCTGGCGCATCAGCAGCAGGCGCTCGATGTCCGTCGGGGTCCTGTAGCCGTCGGTCGGCAGATGCAGCGCGGACATGTTGTCCACCGGCCGGACGATGTAGGGCGTGATGACGATGACCAACTCGTCCTCGACCTTGTTGAATGCGGTATCGCGGAACAGGGCGCCAAGCACCGGCGTGTCGCCAAGGCCCGGGACCGAGTTGCCGTTGTCCGCAGTCGTCTGCTGCAGCAGGCCGGCAATCGCGAAACTCTGGCCGCTGCCGAGTTCCACGGTACTCTCCGCCCGGCGGACCGTCACGGCCGGGACCAGGATGGTGGAATTTCCGGCGGTGAGCTGAATGCCGTCAGCCTTGTCGAGTTCGCTGACCTCGGGCTTCACGTGGATGTTGATCCTGCCGTCGCTCAACACGGTCGGCAGGAAGCTCAGCAGGATTCCATAATTCTTGAAATCTATGGAAATCGCGCCGTTCGTCTGGCTGACGGGAATCGGGTATTCGCCGCCGACCTGGAAACTGGCCGACTGGCCGCTCATCACGGTCAGGTTCGGCTCGGCCAGGACGTGAGCCAGGTTGTCGCTCGCCAGGGCGTCGATGACACCATTGAAGTTGCCCGAGTGGCACAGCGGAATCAAACCGCCCGACCCCGAGCCACATTGGACGGTATCGAGATTGGCGTTCAGCGTCAGTGCGGGGAGGCCGCCAATCGCGCCGATGGTGCCAAGCGCCTGCCAGTTGACGCCGAGGTTCCGCACCACCGTGCGCGACATCTCGGCGATCCGCACGTTCAGCGTCACCTGGATTGGCGATGCGATGGTGATCTCGTTGTCGATGTTCGGTGTGTCGCCGGCAAACTCCTTGGCGACGGCGAGGGCCTGCGCCGCATCGCCTGGGCTTGACACCGTCCCGGACAGCAGCAGGCCTTTTGCCTCGGCCTGCACCTGCACGTGGCTGGCCGGCAGCAGGCGCGCGATCATCGCCTGGGCGGATTGCGCGCCATAGGAAGACGGCTGCACGGTCAGATCGTATTGCGCCAGCACGTGGCCGGAGGCGTCCATCGCAGCCACCGTGGTGTGGCCCGCGGCGATGCCGAACACGAACAGGCTGGACGCGCTCGCGGGCCGCACCTCGGCGACTTTCGGGTCGGCGACAAAGATATTGGCCGCCGATCCATCCAGCGAGAGCACCTTGCCGGTGCCCGCTTCCAGCGTCAGCGCGCCATGCTCACCGCCGGTGGAAACCACCGGAACGGCAGCCCTGGGTTCCACGGCGGACGCGAGCGGCGCACCGACCAGCAGTGCGGCTACACAGGTCTCACACAGCAGTTTTATGAGGGTTCGCATCAGTACCTGAATTCCTTTACGTCGCCGCCGCCTTGGAACACGCGAATGACGTTGTCAGTGGCCGACGGGGCCCCTGTCCCGAGGGCCGGGGATACATCGACGGCCCACGTCGTGTTGTTGCCGGATTTCGGTTGTCCCGCAGTCTTCGCACCATCGGCCGACCGCACCGACAGCGACAGCCGGCCCAGTCGCGTCGCCACCGAAACTCGTTCCGCCTGCTCTTCCGTTACTTCCAACGTCACGGTCTTGGCCTGGTTGTCCGGCGCAGCCACGGCGCCCTGCATGATCTGCTGGTCGATCGCGATGACACGGGCGTTCGACAGCACGGTTTCGGCAGCGACACTATGACCCAGCGGCAGGTTCGGTTGGGTGATCGTCTCGGTCAGGATCAGGTCCACCTGGTCGCCCGGCCAGATCAGCCCGGCCAGCCCGGTCGTGTTGTCGACCGCGATCGTTACGGCGCGCATCCCCGGCTCCAGCACCGCGGCAAGGAAGCCGTGATCGCCTGGCCGCATCACATCGCCATCGCGCACGACGTCGCCCTCGGACAGGCTGCGGCGCACCATCGCTCCCACCAGGCTGCGGCGTGCGTCGGGCGTATCCAGATTGCCGCCGGCCGACGCGGGATCGGTGATCGGCACCGCCTTGGAGGCCAGATCTTCAGGTTTCAGCAGGCTCCCCGCGCGGACGGCATGGGCCGCGGTCAGCACCAGCTTCGTGGTGGGGGGCGGCGGTTCGGCGCTGGCTGCCGCTGCCGGAGGCGGCCGCGTGGAGATCCACGCGACGGTGCCGAAGCCAAGCAGGCCCACCGCCATCAGCATGAAGAATGCAAGACGCAGAATCATGGCGGCTTCCTAGAGCAAGATGAACAGACCGCCGGCGGCGATCGCACAGGCATAGGGAAGCGGGCCGCCGCGATGGATGCGCCAGCGCTCGACGCGCAGTGCGCGGGCGAGCAAAGTGCGGGGACGTGCTGTCCGTGGCGCAGCCACCAGCCGCCCGGCGATGAGATAGGCGACCGCGAGAACACCCCCGCACATCGCAACCGCGGCGATGAAGCTGAGCACGAGGGAGGGGGGGACGACGACCGCCGAAGCTGCCAGCAGCTTGACGTCGCCGCCACCCATCCAACCGCGCCGCCAGCAGATCGCGGCCAGGACAAACACAACGACCCCAGCACATAGTCCGGCAAGCAAGCCGCCGGCCACGGCACGTAACGCCAGGCCGAGCACGGCGAGTACGCCTGCCATCCAATTGGGAACCGTACGGGCAGCGAGGTCGTGCAGTGCTGCCATCAGCAGCAATCCCGCGCTACACAGCATCAGGCCCGATGTAACCAGCGACAACCAATGGTGCGACATCGAGAGCCTCGTAACCTCGTATGGTCCCGGAAAGATGCGACGCGATAGCGGGGCCGCCACCGCGCCAGCCTTCCCGTCGTGTTAGTCAGGAAATCACATGCTGGCGGCGACGTTGGTGAACGTGCCCGATATGGTGGTGCCGAGCCCGGCCACCGCCCCGACGCACACGGCGGCGATCAAGGCGGCGATCAGTCCGTATTCCAACATGGTCACGCCACGCGGGTCGGACTTCAGTTCGAGCCAGGCTGTCAGGTATTCGGCCATTTTCATTGTCCTCTTCTCCGTTGATTAACCACGCCGCATTCTAATGCCCCGGTTGGGGAAGCGGTCTTCGAAAGTTACGGCGCGGCGGCGTGTTCCGCCGCCGCGCCGGGGTCTTCGTCTTGTCGTCTTCGTCTTAACCGAACGATCACATGCTGGCGGCGACGGCGTTGAACTTGGCCGAGATGTCGGTGCCCAGGCTGGTCACCGCGCCGACGCACACGGCGGCGATAAGGGCGGCGATCAGTCCATATTCCAGCATCGTCACGGCGCGACGGTCGGTCTTCAGTTCCAGCCAGGTCTTCAGGAATTCAATCATGGTGATGGTCCTCGTTTGTGTTGCCCAGATATGCCGCGCACCGGCTGGAGGGTCGTAGTTCCATCGCGTTGCCGAACGCCTGCAGGGGGAAATAACCACGGATGAAGTTAAGCGGTGGTTTCACTTTCGACCGAGTGATTCGAAAATTGAGAAATGATTGGTCACGTTGCTATCGGAAATTCACACCCGACGCCTGCCAGTGCTCGATCCGTCCCGCCACCGAGGTGGTTTCGCCAGCGCCCATTGCATGGAAGTGGCAGCACGAAACCACAGGGCAACCGGGGCTGGCCAACCATCCGGCCGCCAAATTCAAACAGGTCGCACCATGCACAAGATGTTATCTCAGATCCGCGGCGGCGGCTGGCTGACCAGCGAGCGCATGGCCGGCTATGCCTGGATCCTGCTGACATGCGAGTTGCTGGGATTTGCATTCTTCGTGGCGGGTACGCATGGTCTGGTCGTGCGGCTGCACAACCCCACCAGTAGCGACTTCGTCAGCTTCTATGCGGCGGGCCGGCTGGCGGACGCGGGCACTGGATGGCTGGCCTATGACCATGCGGCGCATTATGCCGCGGAGCAGCAGGCTACCGAACCGGGAATCGGTTACAATTATTTCTATTATCCGCCGGTTTTTCTGTTGATCTGCGCAGTACTGGCTCGACT
>DATHNI010000018.1:0-2099 GCA_035486135.1 Acetobacteraceae bacterium | reverse complement strand
TGGAAGGCCGTTGGCCGATGAGCTGCGTCAATCCGGCGGTGCTGATGAACAGCAAGCTGCGTCGCTGGCAGCCGATTTCGATGGAGCGTGGGCCGAATAGCTAAGTCGCTCGCGAACACCTCTCCCGCTCCCGCGGGAGAGGTGGACGAGTCACCCCGCCCACACCGAAACGAACTCCGTGGCGGCGGGGCGTGGCGCCTGGATGCCGCCGCCGACCTGCTTTCCCAAATAGATAAATCCGACGATGTCGTCGTCCGGTTCCAATCCCAGCGCCCGCTTCACCGTTGCATCATAGGCCGGCGCTCCGGTCTTCCACATCGCGCCATAGCCCTGCGCGTTGGCAGCGAGCATGATGTTCTGCGTTGCTGCCACCGCCGCGGCCAATTGCTCCACGTCCGCGATCTTGTGGCCCTTCTGCACATGCGCCGCAGCCACGACGATGATCGGGGCGCGCATCGCCTTGTCACGTTCCCGTTGCAACATCTCGGGCGTCGCGTTCGGCACGTTCCGCTGCATGCAATCCGCCATCACGTCGCCGAACGCGGCGCGCTTGTCTTCCTGGATCACCACGAAGCGCCACGGACGCAGGCGGCCGTGATCCGGCGCGCGCACCGCGCTTTGAAAGATCGCGTCCAGCGTTGCCTGATCCGGACCTGGTGATTCCAGCTTCAGTGCCGACTCGCGCGACAGCAGAAGTTCCATGGCGTCCATCGTTCGTGCTCCCCGGCAGCGGATCGCCGCCCTGGTGGCGGCGGCGCATGATTGTCCGAAGTGGCGCCGTGCGCAATCCGACGCGTTGCCGCGCCCGCGATTCCGCACCATGCTGCGCACCAGCCAACGGGACAGGGGAAGGAGGAGCGTTCAACATGGGCATGACCATGACCGAGAAGATCCTGGCGCACGCGAGTGGCGGCGGCACGGTCAAGCCGGGCGACGTCGCCGTGGTCGATGTGGCAACCGCCGTGCTGATGGACATGACGTTCCTGCCGGAAAGCTGGCGCGAGATCCTGAAGGTTCATGATCCGAACAAAGTGGTCATCGTGTTCGACCACCTTGTGCCGGCGCCGACAGTGCAGGCGGCCGAAGCGCATCGCATCGGCCGAGCGTTCGCCTCGCGTTTTGGCATAGAGCGGCTGCACGACGTCGGTCCGGACCAGGGTATCTGTCATGCCGTTGTGGCGGATCGCGCCTACGCCGTGCCGGGCACTGTGCTCGTGAACGGCGATTCGCATACCTGCGCGGCCGGCGCGTTCAATTGCGCCGCACGCGGTGTGGGCGGCCCGGACATGCTGTGGGCCGTGACCACGGGCAAGGCCTGGTTCCGCGTGGGCGAGACGGTGCGCTACGACTTCACCGGCAAGTTGCCGGACGGCGTGTCGGCCAAGGACATCTTCCTCACCATCGCCGGCAAGTACGGTGCGCATGTGAACCAGAACGTCGAATATGGCGGGCCGGGCATGTCCTCGCTCAGCATCAACGGCCGGCGTACGCTGGCGACGATGGGCACCGAGTTGTCCGCCGAATTTGTCATCTTCGAAGCGGACGATGCGCTGCTGGACTATGTCCGGGAACGCAACCAGCAGCCGTTTGAGCAGGCGTCGCCCGACCCGGATGCGGTGTACCACGACCGCCGCGGGATCGACCTGGGCAGCCTAGAGCCGCTGGTGGCGCTGCCCGACGCGGTGGTGAACAATTCCGTCAGGATCAGCGAAGTTGCGGGGGAGAAGATCGACCAGGCGTTCATCGGGTCGTGCGCCAACGGCACGCTGGACGATCTGGCGGTGGCGGCGAAGGTGGTCGCGGGCCGCAAGGTGGCGCGCGGCACGCGGTTGATCGTTACGCCCGGCACGCAGGCGATCTACCGCGCCGCGCTGAAGGCCGGCTATATCGAAACGCTGCTGGATGCCGGCGCAGTCGTTACGCCGGCGACGTGTGGCGCCTGCTGGGGCGGGCACATGGGCACGCTCGGCCCCGACGAGGTCTGCATCACCGCCAGCACGCGCAATTTCAAAGGCCGCATGGGCGATCCGTCGGCGCGCATCTACATGGGCTCGCCGGCCACGGTCGCGGCATCGGCGCTGGCCGGTGCCATTGCCCAT
>DATHNI010000017.1:0-14857 GCA_035486135.1 Acetobacteraceae bacterium | reverse complement strand
TGGTTGGGAGGAGGCCAACGCCTGCCGTCATGGCATCGACGGGTTAACGCATTCCCAACATCGCCTCATGTGCCGCCGTGGCAAACGATGCGACAGACCCGCTTATCCCCCGGTGCGTTTGACCGCCATCGCGTCCCAGGTGGAGGCCGGGGGCGGCGGACCGGCCGCCGGATCCCAGTGCCCGGACTTCTTCAGCGCGTCCGCGACCTCTTTCGGCATGTAGTTCTCGTCGTGCTTGGCCAGCACCTCGGAAGCGCGGAACGTGCCTCCCGGCTGCAGGTTGCCGAGCACAACGACGCCCTGTCCCTCACGGAACAGGTCCGGCAGAATGCCACTGTAGTTGACCTGCACCGTGTTGCTGCCGTCGGTGACGCCGAAGGTGGCAACGGGATGCCCGTTCACCGTCTCGCGGTGCACGCTGCCTTCTTTCACCAATCCGCCCAGTCGCACGCTGCGGCCGTTGTCCGGCTGCTTCGCCAGGTCGGACGGCGAGACGAAGAACACCAGGTTGCTGCTGAACGCCGACAGGGTCAGCGCGGAGGCAGAGCCGAAGCCGATCCCGCAGGCGACCAGGATCCACAGGCGGCGGCGCTTGCGGGTCATCATGGCGTAGCCTCCCGCCCGTCACGCGTGCCTGCCCCCGACCGATCGCGCGGACTCGCATCCGGACGAGCCCGTGGGCCAGCCCCGGAGTCCCTGGCCCTGGGATCGATGGTGGCCAGCCGCCGGCGCGCCGCGCCCAGCCGCAGGTAAGCGGACAGTGCGAACCCAGCCGGAACGAGGACGCCAAGCGCGTAGGACCCGGCGATGAACGGCAAATGGGTCATGGCGCGGCCTCCCGCGACGCGGCGCGGGCCATCAGCAGGCCCCTGATCCGCCGCTCCATCACCGCGGCCCGGGTGCGCGCCAGCACGATGGCGGCAAATGCAAGGGAATATCCCAGCGTGGAGAACGCCAGCGGCCACAGCATGCCCAGATACATGCTGGGTGCGCCGGTCAGGGTGATGGTGTCCGGCTGGTGCAGCGTATTCCACCAGTCCACGCTGAACTTGATGATCGGCAGGTTGACCACGCCGATCAACGCCAGGATGGCGCCGGCACGATAGCCCCTGACGGGATCGTCGAACGCACGCACCAGCGCGACATGGCCGAGATACAGGAAGAACAGCACCAACACCGAGGTCAGCCGCGCGTCCCACACCCACCAGGCGCCCCACATCGGCTTGCCCCACAGGCTGCCGGTGGCGAGGCACAGCGCGGTGAAGCCGGCCCCGACCGGTCCGATCTCCACCGCCGCCAGGTCCGCCAGCGGATGCCGCCAGACCAGCGACAGCACCGAACACACCGCGAGCCCCATATAGCCGGCCGAGGCCAGCCAGGCCGCGGGCACATGGATATACATGATGCGCACCGCATCGCCCTGCTGCCAGTCGGCGGGTGCGAAGAACAGGCCCCAGGTCAGGCCGATGGCCGTCAGCACCACGGCGCCGGCCGACACCCACGGCAACACCGCCCCCGACAGCCGCAAGAACTGTCCCGGGTTGGCGAACCGATGCAAGGATCGCCCTGCTCCCGCGGGAGGGGCTGTTAAGGAGCGCGCGTTCACTCGATCAACCTATCCCAAGCGCGCCGCGGTTTGAAGCCGGACGGCATTGCCTTAGTGTTAGGACCCTTCCCGGCCCCCGGGAGTGCCCTGGAGAAAAATTCATGCTGGCCATGATGCTCACCGACCTGCAGCGTCGCATTGAGCTAGGTCAATCGCCCCCTTTTCCCCTCCCGCGCTTGCGGGAGGGGTTACGGGAGGGTGATGCGTGCCGCACGCTGCACCCTCCCCTGCCCCCTCCCGCAAGCGCGGGAGGGGAAGGATGATGACATGACGCAGTACTGGCTGGTGAAGTCCGAGCCCGACGCGTTTTCCTGGGATCAGCAGGTGGCCAACGGCGTCGAGCCCTGGACCGGCGTGCGCAACCACTCCGCCAAGCTGAACCTGAAAGCCATGAAGATCGGCGACCGGGCGTTCTTCTACCACTCCAACGAAGGCAAGGAGATCGTCGGGGTGGTGGAGGTGGTGCGCGAAGCCTATCCCGACCCGACAGCCGAAAAAGGCGAATGGGTCAGCGTTGACATGAAAGCCGTGGGTCCGATGCCGAAGCCGGTCACCCTGGCGGCGATCAAGGCCGATCCGCAGTTCGCCGACCTCGCGCTGGTGCGGCAGTCGCGGCTTTCCGTGGTGCCGGTATCGAAACCGCATTGGGACCGGATCTGCCGGATGGGCGGATGGAAGCACTGATGCCCGACCTCCCGCAGGCGCCGCGCGCCCTCTGCCGCCTGGACGAGATCCCCGATGGCGGCGCCAAAGGGTTCCCCCCCGCGCCCGGCGGCTTCACCGGCCTGCTGGCGGTGCGCCTGGGTGACGCGGTGTTCGTCTATGTCAATTCCTGCCCGCATATCGGCACGCCGCTGGATTGGACGCCCGATCGCTTCCTCTCGGCCGATGGCAGACGTATCGTCTGCGCCACGCATGGCGCCGAGTTCCAGATCGCCGACGGACTGTGCATCAGGGGGCCGTGCCACGGCGACCGGCTGGAACCCGTCGCGGTGCAGATCAGCGATGGCACGATCTACGTGCCCGCGGATGCCGGGCTCTAAATCAACGGCCGGCGATCAATCGCCGGATCATCAGAGGAGGCAAGTCCATGCCGGAAAGCGCGCAGCACGAGGGCCAGATTTTTCCGGTGCGGCCGGAGATCGCGGCCAAAGCGCATGTCAGCGAGGCACGCTATCGCGACATGGCTGAACGAGCCGCGCGCGATCCGGACGGGTTCTGGGCAGAGCAATCGCGGCGCATCGCCTGGATGAAGCCGCCGGCGAAGATCAAGAACGCCAGCTTCAGCGGCAACGTGTCGATCAGGTGGTTCGAGGACGGTACGCTGAACGCGTCGGCCTCGTGCCTCGACCGGCATCTGGCCACGCATGGCGACCGCGTGGCGATCATCTGGGAAGGCGATGATCCCGCGACGTCGAGGCACGTGACCTATCGCGAGCTGCACGAGCAGGTCTGCCGGCTGGCCAATGCGCTGCTGGGGCTCGGGGTCAAGAAGGGCGACCGGGTCACGATCTATCTGCCGATGGTGCCGGAAGCGGCGGTGGCAATGCTGGCCTGCGCGCGGATCGGGGCAATCCATTCGGTGGTGTTCGGCGGGTTCTCGCCCGACAGCCTGGCCAACCGGTTGCAGGATTGCGGGTCGGAGATTCTGATCACTGCCGACGAAGGCCGCCGCGGCGGGCGCACGGTGGGCCTGAAGGCGAACGCTGACACGGCGCTGAAATCCTGCCCCGACGTGAAGAACGTCATCGTGGTGAAGGTCACCGGCGGCAAGGTGGCGATGCAGGAGGGACGCGACCAGGACTACGCAACGCTGTGTGCGGCGGCCTCGCCGGAGTGTCCGCCGCGCGAGATGAGTGCCGAGGACCCGCTGTTCATCCTCTATACGTCAGGCAGCACGGGGAAGCCGAAAGGCGTGCTGCACACCACCGGCGGCTACATGGTGTGGGCCAGCTTCACGCATGAGACCGTGTTCGACTACCAGCCCGGCGAGATCTATTGGTGCACGGCCGATGTCGGTTGGGTGACCGGCCACACCTATATCGTCTACGGACCGCTGGCGAACGGCGCGACGACGCTGATGTTCGAAGGTATTCCCAACTATCCGGACAGCTCGCGCTTCTGGCAGGTGGTGGACAAGCACAAGGTCAATATCTTCTACACCGCCCCGACCGCGATCCGCGCGCTGATGCGTGACGGCGAGGGCCCGGTGCGGAAGACGTCACGCAAGTCGCTGCGCATCCTCGGCAGCGTCGGCGAGCCGATCAATCCGGAAGCCTGGCTCTGGTATCACCGCGTGGTCGGCGAGCATCGCTGTCCGATCGTCGATACCTGGTGGCAGACCGAAACGGGCGGGATTCTGATTTCCCCCCTGCCCGGCGCCACGGCATTGAAGCCGGGGTCGGCGACGCTGCCTCTGCCGGGGGTGAAGCCGATGATCGTCGATGGCGACGGGCACGAACTGCACGGCCCGTGCGAGGGCAATCTGTGCCTGGCGGAGTCCTGGCCTGGCATGATGCGCACGGTGTTCGGCGATCACGAGCGGTTCGTGCAGACGTATTTCTCCACGTTCAAGGGGCTGTACTTCACCGGCGACGGCGCGCGGCGCGATGCCGACGGCTATTACTGGATCACCGGCCGCGTCGATGACGTGATCAACGTGTCCGGCCACCGCATGGGCACCGCCGAGGTCGAGAGCGCGCTGGTGGCGCATCCGAAAGTCGCCGAGGCGGCCGTGGTCGGTTTCCCGCACGACATCAAGGGCCAGGGCATCTACGCCTACGTGACGTTGAAGCTTGGCGAGGAGCCGACGGAAGAGTTGCGCAAGGAACTGGTGGCCTGGGTGCGCAAGGAGATCGGGCCGATCGCCTCACCCGATGCGATCCAATGGGCGCCGGCGCTGCCGAAGACTCGCAGCGGCAAGATCATGCGGCGGATTCTGCGCAAGATCGCGGCAAACGAAACGGACAGCCTGGGCGATACGTCCACGCTGGCCGATCCTGCGGTGGTGACGGAGTTGGTCGATAATCGAGTGGGGTAAGCGCTTCCGTTCTGACTGGTAACGTCGATTCACTGTCATTGCGAGTTGCCACCGACCGGGGGCCGACCCGCCCTGAATGAAATCGCCGGCCAACGTGCGATGGATACTCCCCCTCCCCTTGATGGAGGGGGTTGGGGGGAGGGGTCCGCACCGCAGGGAACCCCTCCCCCCAACCCCCTCCCACAAGGGGAGGCGGAGGGCCTTGTTTCTTGTTAGGCGCGCAGCGACGAAGCAACCCCTTGCCTGGTGAGCCTGCACCGGCTCATCAGGCGGGGGATTGCTTCGTCACCGCGCGTCTCGCAATGACACGATCGATCTTTCTCCCGTTCTGAATCACGTTGCCGGCCAGGGAGGCACCGAACCACGCCGGGACTGGCGCTTCGGCGAACCGGGCGGGCCGAACAGGCTCGCGAAGAGCACGCCCAGCACACCGGCCAGAAAGATGCCATCGAAGGTCCCCGCACCGCCGATCGAGGCGACCGGGGCGCCCAGACCCTGGATCTTGCCGAGGTTGAGAAGATCCGCCCCGATCAGCGTGCCGAGACTGCCGCTGATGTAAGCGAGCGGCGCGGCATACCGGGGCGACAGAACCAACGCCACGACCGTCGCCGAGATCGGTGGCACGAAGGACGGGATGGCGATGCCGAGGCCGGGAACCGGATGCGCCAGATAGTGACAAACCGCCGCGACGGCGGCGACCGCCACAACACCACGCGCCCAGATCCGATTCCTTCCGAGCAACCAGAGCGAGAGCACGGTCGGAACGACCGCCCCGCCTATGTTGACGGCGATCACCGTGCCGGGCCACTCGGTGAGTGCGGGAATGATATATTCCGTCCCGAAGACCGTGATCACCTGGCCCGTGCTGACCTCGCGTTCCGGCAATTGCGCGATCGGAATATTGATGTAACTGCCGAGCAATGAGGCGAGCAGGAGGAACATGGCGGCGCGCGGGCTGACGCCCAGTCGAAGATAGGCATAACGCAGCGCTCCGACTTCGACGAATGCGACGAGCACGACGAACACCGCCACCAGGATGGCGAAGAATGGCAGTGTGAGAGGCAGGTAGTTGAGGTGGCCCATGTCCGGCACTGGCAGGTCTCCGACTGACTGGTCGCCGGTTTGCGGTTCGGGGCGAAGGCCGACGATTGACGCTGTCGGATGGTTTCGCTGTCCAGTCACGGTATCTTGACCAGGCAGCCGGAACACCGCGCGCCGCGGCCGAGGATTGTCTGCCCTCGCCTGCGCTGCGGCCCAGTTCGGCGACTACTGGCGGTTGGGGCTGCCGCTGTCGGTCATGGTCGCCGTGCTCGGCACGTGGCTGATCACGATTGTCCTGGGCTTTACTCAGCAGTCGGTAAGTAAGGCGACATTTAGTAATGTGTCATGGTCGGCGAAGGCCGACCATCCACGACTTTTCAGTGCGGCACGAAGAAACGACGTGGGTGACCGGGCCAAGCCCCGTCATGACACCACTGGCAGTGTCGTCCTACTTACCGACTGCTGAGTAAAAGGCCTCTCCCGCGCGTAGCGCGGGAGAGGTTGGAAATGTCAGAACGTGCCCAGGAAGTCGCGCTTGCCGATCTCGATCCCGCGGTGCCGCAGGATGTTGTACGCGGTCGTCGTATGGAAGAACAGGTTGGGCAGGCAGAAATGCAGCAGGTACGCCTTGCCCTTGAAGGCCATCTCGCGCTGTCCGGCCATCCATTTGATATCGCGGGCTTCGGTACCCTCGATCTGCGCGGGGGCAAAATCCTTGACGAATGCCAGCGACTTTTCGATGCGCGTCTTCACCTCGGCGAAGCTGGTATCGTCGGTCGCGGGGAATTCCGGCAGCTTCACGTCGGCCAGCCGGCCCGGCGCGTTGCGGGCGAAATCGGTCGCCTGGCGGATCTGCCGGGCGAGCGTGAACATGTCGGGATACAGCCGATCGGCCAGCAGCACCGCCTCGTCGAACTTCTTCGCTGCCGCCTGGGTCGCGGCCTTGTCGATCACGCCCGCCAGGCCGGTCAGCATTTGCGTGCACACCGGCACGCAGGCATCGAACATCGAGAACGCCATGTCGAGTTTCCTTCCTTCATTGCAGTCCCGCCGGGGCAAATCAGCGCTGGGCCAGCAGCGGGCCCAGCACGTCCTCCACCCCGGTGATCAATATCTGCACGCCGATGCAAAGCAGCAGGAACGCCGACAGCCGGGTAACGGTGCGGCTGCCGCGCGGTCCCATCAGGCGCGAGATGCGATCGGCCGAACGGTAGGTGATCCAGATCACCGCCGCCAGGGCCACCGTCGCCGCGGTCATCCCGAGGAAGAACCACACAAGCTGTGCCGGAGCCTTCGGGTGGCTGGAACCAAGCGCCACGGCGACCGAGATCGTTCCGGGACCCGTGGTTATAGGGATGGTCAGCGGGAACAACGCAATGTCATCCACGCCGGGCGTGGGCGTCGCCTGTTCCTGCTTTTGCGCCTCATGGTGCTCGGGGCTGTTCAGCAGGGTCCATGCCGTCAGCGCAACGACGATGCCGCCGGCAACGCGCAACGCCGCAAGGGTGATGCCGAAGATCGCCATCACGTACGAACCGGCCCACAACGCCACCGTCATCACGACGAGCGAATACAGCGCCACCTGCCGGGTGAGCGCCTCGCGGTCCTCCGTGCGGCCGGCGGTTACCTCGCGGAAGATGAAGGCGCCGCTGATCGGATTGACGATGGAGAACAGCGCCGGGAAGCCAAGCAGGAAGGCATCGAGTGCGGAGTTCATGTGCGCGCCGCTTCCCTGCCACCGCCCCCGCGTCATTGCGAGGAGTGTAGCGACGCGGCAATCCCCCGCCTGACGAGCCGTGGCGCGCTCGTCAGGCGGGGGATTGCCGCGTCGCTACGCTCCTCGCAATGACGCGGGGGCGGTGGTGGGGCATCTCGCGATGACAAAGCGGCAGTGGCCGTCATTCGAGTTTCGGCCGCTTGTCTGCCCAGGGCTGCGCTTGTTCGAACGCCGCGGACGCCTGCAGCACGCCGAGATCGTCGAAGCGCCGGCCCACGATCTGCAAACCCACCGGCAATCCGTCGGTTGTGAAACCGCACGGCACGCTGGCCGCCGGATTCCATGACATGTTGAACGGGTAGGAAAACTCCGCCCAGCTTACCCAGTCCCACTCATGCTGCGGCCAATGCGCCGGCATCAATCGCTCGGCCGGAAATGCAGCGACGGACACCGATGGCGTCAGCAGGAAATCCCAATCCTCGAACCAGCGATGGATCGCGGCGATATAGGCCATCTTGCGCTCGCGCATCCCCTGATACTCGGCAACAGAGTAGTTCTGCGCCGCCTTGATGCAGGCCACCAGGCCCGGGTCCATCTGCGCTTCCCACTTGGCGAGATGCGGCGTGAGGCGCGTCATGTGCGCGGCCCAGAAGAAGCGTATCAGCTCCGGGCCCTGCGCGGCCCACGGGGTCGGCACTTCCTCGACATGCGCGCCGAGTTCGGTGAAGCGCTGCGCTGCTGCCTTGACCAGCGCCGCAACCTCGGGATCGACCCGCGCGTGGCCGAGATCGGGGCTGTAAGCGATGCGCTTGCCCTTGATGCCCTCGTGCAGCCGCAACAGGTAATGCGCCGGCCCCGCCTCCAGCGACGTGTAATCGAGCAAATGCGGTCCGGCCATTACCTCCAGCAGCAAGGCGCTGTCGGCAACCGTGCGGCTCATCGGTCCGGTGTGCGAGGTGAAATCGCCGGTCCCCACCGGATAGGACGGCACGCGGCCGAAGGTCGGCTTCAGTCCGAACACGCCGCAGAAGTGTGACGGCATGCGGATCGATCCGGCGCCGTCGCTGCCCTGGTGCAGCGGACCGAACCCGGCCGCGGCCGCGGCACCCGCGCCGGCAGACGATGCGCCAGCGTTATAACCGTGCTTCCATGGATTGTGCGTGATGCCGGTCAACGGGCTGTGCGACACGCCGGTCCAACCGAATTCCGACGTCGTGGTCTTGCCGAGGACGATCGCGCCCGCATCCTGCACACGCGTCACGAAGGGTGCGTCCTCCGCCGGCTGATGCCCGGCAAATATGTTGCTGCCGTGCTGCGTCGGCATGGCCTTGGTGATCGCCAGGTCCTTGATGGTGACGGGAATGCCATGCAGCCGTCCGATAGGCCCGCCGCCCAGCAACGCCGCTTCAGCCCGCTTCGCCGCATCCATCGCCGGCCCGGCATCGAGATGCACGAACGCGTTCACCCGGGGTTCCAGACGCTGGATGCGTTCGAGCAAGGCTTGCAGGTATTCGACCGGAGAAAGCTGTTTGGTGCGGATCAGTTCGGCGACGGTGACGGCGGGCGTGAAGGCAAGCGTCTCGGCATCCATGAGTCGTTCCTCGTTCAATAGGTAGCCCGGCCGCCGGAGATGTCGAACGCCGCGCCGGTAGAGAAGCTGCATTCCTCGCTGGCCAACCAGCAGACCAGCGCTGCGACTTCATCGATGCCGCCGAATCGTCCGATGGGGATTTTCGACAGCATCCAGTCGATCTGCTGCTGCGTCATTTGCGCGAACAGCGGCGTCTTGACCGCCGCCGGGGTGACGCAGTTGACGCGGATTTCGGTGTTGGCGAGTTCCTTCCCGAGCGCCTTGGTCAACGCGATCACACCGGCTTTCGAGGCGGAATAGGCCGAGGCATTGGGATTGCCCTCCTTGCCCGCGATTGAGGCGATGTTGACGATGCGCCCGTAACCACTGTGCTGCATGAACGGCACGACAGCGCGGTTGCAGTAGAACACGCCCTTCAGGTTGACATCGATCACCCGGTCCCACTCCGCGACCGGATACTCCCAGGTCGGATGGTTCGGCCCGGTGATGCCGGCTGAGGTGACCAGGATATCGATCTTGCCCAGTGCCGCCGCGGTTGCGTCGGCGGCGCGCTGCACGGCGGCGGGATCGGTGACGTCCAGCGTAACCTTGTGCGGGGCTTCGGCCTTGGCGAGCCCCGCCGCGTCGCGGTCCCACAGGCTGATCCGCGCGCCCTCCGCCGCCAGGCGCTGGGCGATGCCCTCGCCGATGCCCGACACGCCGCCGGTGACGACGGCCGTGCGCCCTGCGAAACGCGTGCTCATCGATTGCTCTCCTCTCGCTCGGTTGCCGACGCCAGGATCACGCGTCATTGCGAGGCGCGCAGCAGCGAGGCAATCTGCCGCGGGAGATTGCTTCGTCGCTGCGCGCCTCGCAATGCCAAATCTGCCGCGGATTCCGATCGGCGCGGGAGTGTTCTAGAGTATCGCCCGACCAACCCGGAGGAAGACAGATCATGAAGCGGTTATTCGGCGGCGGCCAGGCGGAGACGGAAACGGAGACGAACTTCCCAGTGCAGCACAGCGAAGAAGAATGGCAGCAGAAGCTGACTCCAGCGCAGTTCGCCGTGCTGCGCAAGCACGGCACCGAGCGCGCCGGCACCAGCCCGCTGAACCAGGAGAAGCGGCCGGGTGTGTTCGTCTGCGCCGGCTGCGGGCAGAAGCTGTTCGCGTCCGGCACGAAGTTCGAGAGCGGCACCGGCTGGCCGAGCTTCTTCGCGCCGTTGGAAGGCGCGGTGGACACCACCGAGGACCGCAGCCTGTTCATGACACGCATCGAGGTGCATTGCAGCCGCTGCGGCGGCCATCTCGGCCACGTCTTCCCCGACGGCCCACGCCCGACCGGACAGCGCTATTGCATGAACGGCGTGGCCATGGCGTTCGAGCCGCCGGAGTGACGCGCGGGGACGGCTATTTCGCCGGCAGGTCGCGCACGCCGCGCAAGGCGAGGTAATAGCCGGCGAGGCCGAAGCCGGCGACAATCCCGTGGCTGACCGTTGCGGTATCGGACACCGGGCCGCGGCGCACCGGGTTGGAGATGTGCACCTCGATGACCGGAAAGCGCACCTGGTTGATCGCCGCCACCAGCGCCGGGTAGCCACGAGAGAAGCCCGCCGGGTTGAACAATGCCGCATCGAAGCCCTGGTCGTTCGCTTCGTACAGTTTGTTGATCACCTCGCCTTCGATGTTGGAGTGGAAGATCTCGATGTCCACGCCGAGTTCGGCCGCGTAGCCACGGATTCGCTCGTCGTATTCGGGCAGCTTCATGGGGCCGAAGATCTCGACCTGCACCTTGCCGCGCATGTTCATGCCGGCGCCGTGGATGATGAGGACTTTGGACATGGGAAGGTTCCTCGGGTTGGGATGCGGCGACTGGGGGGACTGTAGCAAAGAAAGTAGAATCACCACAAAGACACAAAGGCACGAAGCTACGGCAGCTTAACCGTGCACTGCCTCGCTCTTTGTGCCTTCGTGCCTTTGTGGTGAATCTACTGTCTTGCTTGCTTATGCCACGCGGAACTCCGCCAGCGATTCGTGGTTCGGGTCGGCGCCGATGCCGGGCACATCCGGCGGGCTGACCGTGCCGTCGGCGTTCAGCTTCAGCGTGTGGTGATACACCCGCCCCCACATCGGATCGACCGTGTCGCGGTAGAACTCCAGGATCAGTCCATTGCTGATCGCCGCCACAAGGTGCACGTGGATGTCCTGTGAGCCGTGCGGCGCGATGTCCAGGTCGTTGGCCTGCGCCAGCGCCGCCACCTTCATGAATTCCGTAACCCCGCCAAGCACCTTCGCATCCGCGTTCAGGATCGCCGCGCATTCGTTCTTGATCAGGTCGCGGAAACCATAGCGGGTGTATTCGTTCTCGCCGGTGGCGATCGGAATGCTGGTGGCCTGCGCCAACCTGCGGTGGCCGTCATAGTCGTCCGGCATCACCGGCTCCTCGAACCAGAAGATGTCGTATTGTTCGATGCGCTTGGCGATCTGGATCGCCTCGTAGGCACGATACGCACAGTTGGCATCGACCATCAGCTTCACGTCGGGACCGATCGCCTCGCGCGCCTGGCGCACGCGCGCCACGTCCTCGGCGATGGAGACACCGCCGATCTTCATCTTCACGGCTTTCGCGCCCATGCGCAGGTTCGCTTCCATCTCCTGCGCCAGTTCGCGCAACCCCTTGCCTTCTTCGTAATAGCCGCCGGCGATGTAGGTCGGCACGCGGTCGCGGAAGCCGCCGAGCAATTTGTACAGCGGCAGCCGAGCGTATTTGGCGCGGATGTCCCACAGGCCGATGTCGATCGCGGCGATCGCGCGGGTGGTCAGGCCGCGGCGGCCGACCAGCTTCGGCACCCACAGCTTGTGCCAGAGGCGCTCGACGTCGATCGGGTCCTCGCCGATCAGCAGCGGGGTGAGGTGCTCTATGGTGGCGCGCTCGATGCGGCCGGCGCCGCCGAGGCCGACACCGGTGATGCCGTCATCGGTCTCGATCTCCACCACGGCGAAGTTCACGTGCGTGTAGGTGTGCTTGCCGTTGGCGATCGGCTTGTGACGGGGCCAGCGGTATTCGCGGGTGCCGATCTTGGTGATTTTCATAAGGTGGGCTCCTCCGGTGGTGGTGGGAGAGGGCGCGACGGGCGGCGAAGGCTGCGTGCCGACCCGATCACCCTCACCCTCGACGCTGCGCGTCTTGACCTCTCCCGCGCGCAGCGCGGGAGAGGTTATTATAATTCATAAGCCAGCCGCAGCCCGGGCTCGGGCCACTCCATCGCGACCAGCTTCCCGGTGCCCGACAGCGTCATGTACGCGGTGCACAACTCCGGGCCGCCGAAGCAGATGTTGGTGCAGAACATGTCGGGCATCGCGACCTGCCGCAGCAACGTCCCGTCCGGCGCGATCACGCTGACCGAGCCGTTCACCAGCGTGGCGACGCACACGTTCCCCGCGGCATCCACCGCCAGGCTGTCAAACCGCTGGAACCCGCCGAGCCCCGCCACGATCCGCCCGCCATGCGGCGACGGGAACCCGGCCTTCTTCACCACCCCGCGTGAGACGATGTCGAACGCCCACAGCCGCGCGGTCTCGGTCTCCGCGACGTAGAGCACGCGGCCGTCCGGCGACAGGCCGATGCCGTTCGGAGTCAGGATCGGATGCGCCACCTCGACGATCTTCGAACCATCGGCCAACGCGTAATACACACCGCCCCAGTCGCGATCCCTCGCCCGCGCCTTACCGAGATCGGTGAAATAGAACCCACCCTCGCCGTCGAACACCAAATCGTTGGGGCCTAGCAACTTGTGCGGCCCGCACTGGTCGTACAGCACCGACACCGCGCCGGTCTTCGGGTCCACCCGTTCGATCCGCCCGCCGGTGTAATCGGACGGCACGCCGGCCGGACGCAGCATGTTCATCTCGGTCCGCCACAGGAAGCCGCCGTTGTTGCAGACATAGAGCGCGCCGTCCGGCCCGACCGCCAAGCCGTTCGGCCCGCCGCCGGTGTGCGCCACCACCGTCACCGTGCCATCCGACGCGACGCGGCTGACAGTCTGGCGCTCGATCTCCACCAGCACGACCGAGCCGTCGCGCATCGCCACCGGCCCCTCCGGAAACCGCAGCCCGCCGGCTACCACGCGGATGTCGCTCATACCCCGTTCCCCCCCAACATTGCCGGGCGGAGCCTAATCCATCCGCGCCCAAGGGAAAGCCGTCGAGGCAGCCGCCCGCCGGGGCTGAAACGTGAACATTTGCCGTCGACCGCTCCGTTTTTGTTGAACGGCGTCCCAGCGAGTGATACGTCCGAGACCGGAGTCGCCCAGTAAGCCCCCGCCCGGCCGCAATATCCGGCCCTTCTGCGCCAGGAACCCGCACCGTGACCGACCTGCACTGGCTGCCGACCATCCCTGATTGGCGCGCCCGCCTGCGCGCCCTGGGCAGCGACCCTGCCACCGTCTGGACCGAGTCCGTCGCGCTGGCCAACGCGCGGCTGAACTTCGTGCTGACCAACGCGCTCGACGAAACAGTGCGCCGAACCTTCCCCACCCAGCCCGCCGGACTCGCCACCAAGCCGGTGCGCCTGGCCGTGCTCGGCTCCGCCACGCTGACGCACCTGCTGCCGGCGATCCGCGTCGCCGGGCTGCGGCGCGGCATCTGGATCGACACGTACGAGAACGATTTCGGCCAGTACGCCCAGGAACTGTCCGACCCCGACTCCGAGCTGCACGCGTTCAAACCAACCGCTGTGCTGCTGTCACTGGACGCCTACCACATCGCGGCCGGCGTCACGTCGGGCCTGGACAAAGCCGGCGCCGACGCCGCGCTGGACGAGATCAAACACCGCATCCGCGACACCTGGCGCCTGGCGCGCGAGGCCTTCCGCTGCCCGATCATCCAGCAGACCGCGCTGCCGGTGCATCCGGCCGTGCTCGGCAACAACGAACACCGCCTGCCCGGCTCGCGCGCCCGCTTCCTGGCGCGGCTGAACGAGGCGTTGCGCGAGATGGCCGATGCGGACGGCGTCGATCTGCTGGCGGTCGAAGAGTACGCGGCGCGCAGCGGTATCGAGCGCTGGCACGATCCCGCCTTGTGGCACCGCTCCAAGCAGGAGATCGCGCCCCCCGCCGCGCCGCTGTACGGCGACCTTGTCGGCCGCTGGCTCGCCGCCAAGCAGGGACGTTCGTTCAAATGCCTGGTGATGGACCTCGACAACACCATGTGGGGCGGCGTCATCGGCGACGACGGCATGGAGGGCATCGCTCTCGGCCAGGGCAGCGCGTTGGGGGAGGCGTATGTCTCGTTCCAGGACTATGCGCGCGAACTGACGCGGCGCGGGGTGATCCTTGCAGTGTGTTCGAAGAACGACGAAGCGAACGCGGTGGAGCCGTTCGAGAAGCACCCCGAAATGGTGCTGCGCCGGCCCGATATCGCGTCGTTTGTCGCCAACTGGTCGGACAAGGCCGGCAACATCCGGGCGATCGCCGAGGAACTGAACATCGGCCTCGACGCGCTGGTGTTCATCGACGACAACCCGTTCGAGCGAACCCTGGTGCGGCAGGAACTGCCGATGGTGGCGGTGCCGGAGGTGTCGGACGATCCGACCTACTATCCGCGCGCCATCGCCGACGCCGGCTATTTCGAGGGCCTGTCGGTCACCGACGAAGACCGCGAGCGCACCGCGCAATACCAGGGCAACAAGGCACGTGACGCGCTGAAGGCTTCCACCACCGACCTGCCGAGCTACCTGCGCGGGCTGGAGATGCAGCTCGTCTGGAAGCGCTTCGACCGGATTGGCCTGCAGCGCATCGTGCAGCTCATCAACAAATCGAACCAGTTCAACCTGACGACAAAGCGCTACACCGACGAGGACGTGCTGGCGGTCATGGCCGATCCC